>SXHR01000123.1:0-3425 GCA_005773625.1 Planctomycetaceae bacterium
CTCGGTGGCACCGCCGGAAGGACCACGCTCAACGGCGAGGGGCTTCAGCACCAGGACGGCCACAGCCAGCTGTTCGCGATGGCCTATCCGACGGTCAAGGCCTACGACCCGGCTTTCATCTACGAGTCGACGGTGATCATGCTCGACGGCATGGATCGCATGTATGCCAAGGGCGAGGACTGGATCTACTACCTCACCGTCTACAACGAAAACTACGAGATGCCCGCGATGCCCGCCGGCTGCGAGGAGGGCATCCTCAAGGGGATGTACAAGTTCCGCGACGTGGCCCCGGCAAAGACGCCGAAAGCGACGCTTCCCCGGGTCAATCTGCTGGGCTCCGGGGCGATCCTCCGCGAGGCCCTCCGGGCGGCCGACCTGCTCGCGGAGCATTGGGGTGTGGCGAGCACGGTGTGGAGCGTGACCAGCTGGAAGGAGCTCCGCCGCGAGGCGCAGGAGTGCCGGCGGTGGAACATGCTGCATCCCGAGGCGAAGCCGCGCGTCAGCTACCTCGAGCAGTCGCTCGCCTCGACCGACGGGGTGTTCGTCGCGGTGAGCGATCACGTGCGGGCGGTGCCGGAGCAGCTCGATCCGTGGGTTCCGGGCGGGCTGTTCGTGATGGGCACCGACGGTTTCGGCCGCAGTGAACTCCGCTCGCAGCTCCGCCGGCACTTCGAGGTCGATGCCGAGAGCATCGCCATCGGCACGCTTTCGCAGTTGGCGGCGGCCGGTGCCATCGGCGCGGACGTCGTCGCCGAGGCGATCACGCGGTTGGGCATCGATCCCGACAAGATCGACGCCGCTTCGGCGTGAGCCTGTCCCTCACGGGGCCGGATGTTCCGGCCCCGCGAGTCCACCTCCTTCGTTACAGCCTTCCACCTCAAGCACGAGCGGAACAAGCCCATGGCCACTGAGTTCAAGCTTCCCGACCTGGGAGAAAACATCGCCTCCGGCGACGTCGTCACCGTCTTCGTGGCCGAGGGCGACGTCGTGAAGCCGGGGCAGGCTCTCCTTGAAGTGGAGACCGACAAGGCGGTGATCGAGGTGCCGTGTCCGCCGGGCGGGCTGATCGCGAAGGTGCTCGTCAAGAAGGGCGACACCGTCAAGGTCGGGCAGGCCCTCGTGATGCTCGATGCGGCTGGATCTGCGTCCGTTCCGAAGCCGGCCGCCCCTGCTTCGGCGGCTGTCGCCGCCGCGAAGCCCGCTGCCGCCGCGCCGCCGGCCGCCACCAAGCCCGCTGCCCCGGTGGCAGCCCCGGTGGCGGTTCCCGCTGCGAGCCCGGCGGCCGTCGCGGTCGAGGAGCCCCCTGCCGTGGCCGCGGCTGCGACCGTCGATCCTGCCGGGCCGGCCGTCCGCAGGCTCGCCCGTGAACTGGGGGTCGATCTCGCACGCGTGAAGGGGAGCGGGGCCGGCGGCCGCATCATCCGCGAGGACGTGATCGCAGCGGTGCGGCACGCGAGCGCTGCGCCGGCCGGACGTTCCCGGCCCGAATCCACGTCCCTGGAGCGGGACGACTGGGGGCCGGTCCGTCGCGAGCAGATGTCCCGGATGCGGAAGACGATCGCGGCCAACATGGTTCGCAGTGTGCAGACGATCCCGCATCTCACCAACTTCGACGACGCCGACGTCACGGAGCTCGAGGCGCTCCGCAAGGCCAGCGCGCCGGAATATGCCAAGAACAACCTCAAGCTCACGGCGCTTTCGTTCGTGATCAAGGCGGTGAGCCTGTCGCTCCGCCAGCACCCGATCGTCAACGCCACGATCGACATCGAGAAGGGTGAGATCGTCTACAAGGACTACGTCAACGTCGGCCTCGCGGTGGACACGCCCCGCGGCCTGGTGGTCCCCGTGCTCAGGGATTGCGACCAGATGTCGATTCCCCAGGTGGCTCAGGCCATCGCCGACACGGCGGAAAAGGCCAAGAATGCCCAATACGGCATCGAGGACCTCCGCGGTGGCACGTTCACGATCAGCAATCTCGGTGCCGTGGGCGGGGTCTACTCCACGCCGATCATCAACTGGCCCGAGGTGGCGATCCTCCTGCTCGGACGTTCGCGGAAGATGCCCGTGGTTCATGAAGACCGGGTGGAACCGCGGCTGATGATGCCCTTGTCTCTTTCGTACGATCACCGGGTGATCGACGGTGCGGCGGCGGCCCGGTTTCTCAACGAGGTGATCGGTTACCTCGAGAGCCCGGGGCGTCTCCTGCTGGCCATGTGACATCCTCCTTTCATCGTTCTCGTGGCGGCGGGAACCGGGACCCATCGTGAGCAACATCGACAGCATTGATTCGGCGGGGACGGCAAGCCTCGCTTTTCTCGAGGAACTCTTCGAGCAGTTTCAGAACGACCCAGCGAGCGTGCCGGCCGATTGGCGGGGCTACTTCGACGCCCTGCAGGCGGGTGTCGCGGTGCCGGTGGCCACGGGTGGGGACGGTCACGCGGCCGTCCGGCCGTCGGTGAATGGCAACGGTGCCGGGCCCGCCCCATCACCCCTGCTCGTGACCCCCGACGGGATCGCGACCGCCCGTGCCGTGGCGATCGCCAACGGCGAGGTGCGGCTGCCGGCGGCCCCCGCCGGAGAGGCGATGCCGCTGCCGCTGCCGCCGGTCGCCACGGGCACCGCCGGTGAGGAGCGGGTGGCGTTTCTCCAGGATCGAGTCGATCAACTCGTCCGCGCGTACCGCGTTCGCGGCCATCTGATGGCGGAGATCGATCCGCTCGGTCGTCCACGGCCGGGGCTGCCCGAGTTGGATCCGGCCTTCTACCACCTCACCGAAGAGGACATGGACCGTGCGTTCTCGACCGACACGATCGAGGGTCCGCAGTCGATGTCGCTCCGGCAGATCATCAGGCGGCTCCGCAACACCTACTGCCGCTCGATCGGCGTGCAGTTCATGCACATGGACGATCTCCGCGTCCGGCAGTGGCTGCAGGTGCGGATGGAGGGCTGTGAGAATCGCATCCAGCTCGACCGTCGCCAGCAGTTGCGGATCTACCGCCAGATGACGACCGCGGCGGTTTTCGAGGAGTTCATCCAGAAGAGGTTCCTGGGGGCGAAGAGTTTTTCGCTGGAGGGTTCGGAGAGCCTGATTCCGCTCGTGGAGATGGCGATCGAGCGGGCCGCCTCGCAGGAGATCGGCGACTGCGTGCTCGCCATGGCCCATCGTGGCCGGCTCAACGTCCTGGCCAACATCATGGGCAAGAGCCCGCAGCGGATCTTCCGCGAGTTCGCCGACATGGATCCGGAGTTGCACGTCGGTCGCGGGGACGTGAAGTATCATCTCGGCCACTCGACCGACTACAAGGCGGCCAACGACCGCAGCGTGCACCTCACGCTCTGCTTCAATCCCAGCCATCTCGAGTTCGTGAATCCGGTGGCGATCGGGAGGATGCGGGCCAGGCAGGACCGCTCCAGCGACTTCTCGC
>SXHR01000124.1:0-6838 GCA_005773625.1 Planctomycetaceae bacterium
CACCGGTCGATCCAGTGGACAAAGGTCATGGATGACTTTGTCCACGGACAGCTAGCCCGGCACCCGACGCGACTCCTTGTCGAGGGCCTCGAGCACGAACCGCATCACGTCGGCCGCCGCGCGACGCTCGAAGTCGGCTCCGCCGCGGTCCTCGAGCAGGGCGACGTGCGGGATGCCGAGGGCGACGAGTTTGCCATGGAGTCGGGCGGCGCCGTCGTGCCAGTGGAGGTCGTCCGGATCGCTGACGAAGCACTGATGCCGCGGCCAGTTGAGCGGATGCACGTGGAGGATGGCCGTGTCCTGCCGGGCGCGTTCGACGTCGCCGTAGAGCTGCCAGAGCGTGTCGTAGTCCTCACCGTCATCCCGGTCGGCGGCGTCGCGCATCGCCTGGTGGAAATCGACGGCGGGGGCGATCGCGGCCGCGACCGGAAACACCGCCGGGTGCCGGTAGGCGAGCCGAAGCGCCCCCTGTCCGCCCATGCCCATGCCGAGGAGGGCGATCCCGGGGGGTTCCACGCCGAACCGCGCCGCGGCCTCGCCGCGGATGGTGTCGATCACATACCGCTCCGGCGTCACCGCCCCGTCGAACGACGGCACGAGACGATCGAGCCACCACGAGCGGCCGGTTCGCGGCGCGAGCACAGGCAGGCGGCGGGCCTCGATGATGTCGCGGAGGGCCGGCGTCTCCTGCAGCCACCGCTCACGCAGGTCGTGCAGGTGGATCAACGCCCTGCCGGGCAGGGCGTCGGGAGGCGCGTAAACCTCGCAGCGATGGCCGGCGACCTCGATCGTGGACCAGTGATCGCGCGGCGGGAGCGGCATGATGGGAACGGCGAAGCGACGGTGGCGACGATCCCTATCCTACCCGACTTTCCGGCGGCTATTCTGCCTCAGGCGGATCCGCCACGGGACGAGTTCACCGACACCGACGAGGACCCTTGACGCGATGGAAGTGCTGCTCACGGCCGATGAACTCGCGACCGGCATCGGCCGGCTCTCGGAGCAGGTGCGGCGGGAGGTCGGAGGACGGCCGCTGACGGTGGTGGGGGTCCTCACGGGCAGCATCGTGCTGGTCGCGGACCTGATCCGGCGGCTCGAGGGTCCTGTGACCGTGAGCATGGTCTGGGCCAGCAGCTACCGCGGCACGGCCACCTCGCCCGGAACCCTCGACCTCCGGCTCGACCTGCTGCCCGACCTCACCGGCCGGGACGTGCTGATCGTGGACGACATTTTCGACACCGGCCGCACGCTCGCGGCCCTGTTGGAGGAGTTTCGCCGCCGTGGCGCGGCGAACGTCCGGTCGCTCGTGCTGCTCCGCAAGACCGGGCGGGCGGAGGTGGCGATCCAGCCGGACTTCGTCGGATTCGACATTCCCGACAAGTTCGTCGTGGGGTATGGTCTGGACTTCGACGGCGGACTGCGGCACCTGCCGCATCTTGCGGCCCTCGACGACGAGGACATTGCGGCGGCGCGGGCTGGACAGACACGATGCAGCGAGCAACCCGCAAGCCCGTCCTGATCGCCGTCGGCGGATGTGACCCGGTCGGCACCGGCAGGCAGGTGGAACTGCTCACCGAAGGCCTCGTCCGCGGCGGATGGGATGTCCATGTCGCCGTCACGTCGCACGGGGGTGGCATCGTGGAGCGGCTGAGGGCCGCCGGCGTCCGTGCACGGTGTGTCGGCCGCCGTCCCACGACCGACTTCGGTGCCGGCCTGAGACTGATGAGGCTGGCCCGTGAACTCGAACCGGCGGTGGTGCTCTCCTTCGGTCGGCGGCAGGCGGAACTGGCGGCGGTGGCCCGTCTGGTGCTTCCCGGGATGCGGGCGGTCGCACACGTGGCCGCACCCGTCAGGGGCAGCCGGCTCCGCTGGTCGCTGCGGCGGATGGACCGGGTGATCGCGACGTCGCCGGGCGTGGCCGCGTCGTGCGGCAGGCTTGGCGTGTCGGACGGCCGGATCGTCACGATCGCCCCCGGCATCGCCCCGGACCGGGGGCAGGGCCTCGACCGTGAGGCGGTCGCCGCCCGTCTCGGACTCGACCCCGCGGCCGAGTGGACGCTCTGCGTGGCGCCGTTCGTGGCGGCCTCGCGGCTCGAGCGGCTGCTCTGGGCAATCGACCAGCTTGGCGTCGTCCGCAAGGGATTGCAGCATGTGCTCGTCGGCGCCGGCCCGCTGCTCTCCAGGGTGCGGCGGCGGGCGAGGGTGCAGGAACTGGCCGAGCGGCTCTTCGTCTTTCGCGACTGCGACGTGCTGCCCGATCTGCTCGGCCAAGCCCGCCTGGTCTGGCAGCCGGGGAGCACGGCCTTCGGCGGCGCGATCCTCGATGCCATGGCACGGGGTGTGCCCGCCGTCGCGGTCGATGGCGACGCCGCACGGCAACTCATCGTCGATGGTCACACCGGCTGGATCGTGCCGCCGCTGCCTGAGAGCGAGTTTCCACGGCGGGCCTTCAACCTGCTCGAGGATGAAGCGATGCGGATGCGATTCGCCGCGGCGGCCGCGGAACGGGCGGCCGTCGAGTTTCCGGTCGAACGGATGGTCGCGGCGTTTGCCGAGATGCTCGAACGGCTCGGGTGATCAACCGGCTGCGAGCGTGCGGCCGGCGGGCATCGCGCGGACCTGGCCGTCCTCGGCGACAAGGACACCCCCCTTGAACACTTTGGCGGGCATGGAGAACATCCGCGCGAGGTCGCGATCGGGTCGGTAGATGGTGATGTCGGCGTCGGCACCGGGGCCGAGATGACCCTTGTGAGGAAGGCCGGCGATCCGCGCGGGGGCGGCACGGGTCACGATGCAGAGTTCCTGGAGCGAGTATTCGCGGTCGAGGTGCGCGAGTGGACTCCGCCTCCGCACCGCCGGATGGAGCCGCGCGAAGGCCGCCCGGCGGAAGGCGGCGTCGCCGAGCAGTTGCATGAGATGCGGGTAGGCCGAGAAGTGCGCGCCGTTGGGATGGTCGGTCGAGAGCGCCACCCGCCACGGATCGCTCGCCGAGAGAAACCACTCGAGTCCGATCGCCCACTGCCAGGCATGCACGAGGCTCTTTTCCTTGTAGGCGATCGGCAGCACCCCGCAGCCCCCTTCGAGATGGAGGTCATGCGACATCCAGGGCACGCCCGTCGCGTGGGCCAGATGTTCGGCCGCCGCCGAATCGCCCGTCATCGCCACCGTGTCGCCGAACAGAATCTGGCCGACGTCGAGCGTGAGCGAGTCGTGCGTGTTGAAAAACTCGACGAGCGGAGCCACGCCCGAGCCGAACGAGCCCTCGTCGAGACCGCCGCCTGAGTAGCTGTGAAACTGGACGTGGGCGAGATGGGCACGCCGGCCGGCGAGCGACTTCATCGTCTCGAGGAGCGTTCGCCAGTTGCCCGGGAGCCCGAGGTTGGCCGTGTGGACGTGAAGCGGGTGGGGCAGACCGATCGCCTGCACCGCTTCGGCGAGCCGCTCGAGCAGGATGCGGGGCGTGAGCGACAGGCCGGGCAGCGGGGAATCGAGGTCGTGGTGATCGCCGCGGGCCTGCTTCCAGAACGCGGGGCCTCCCGGGTTGGCCACCTTCACCCCCCAGCCCCGCCCCGCCGTGATCGCAGCGGTGAGCAGCCGTCTGGTTTCCGGCGCGTCGTCGCGGGCCACCGCGCGGAGCACGGCGACGTCGTCGGCCGCGAGCAGATAGATCCCCTTGTCGAGGATCGGCAGTTCGGCGAGTTCCAGGTGGGCGATGTCGGCTGCGGCGGTGGCGATCGCCGCATCGAAGACCGTGGTGTAGCCCAGCGCCGCGTAGAGGCTGCCCGTGGCGTGGATCGTGGGCACGGCCGCGGGCCCGTCGCGCCGCGCGAGGTGCGGGGCGATCCGTCTCCCGGCGGCGACCTTCGGCCCTGCCACGTGGCTGTGGAGATCGACGCCGCCCGGCATCACCACCAGGCCGCGGACGTCGATCCGCCGGAACCCCGCCGGATCGGTCGGCGGCTCCACGATCCGGCCGGCGTCGATCCAGAGATCCCCGACGACGCCGTCACGGCCGTGAGCCGGGTCGTGGATCGTGCCCTGCAGCAGGACGAGTCGATCGGTCGCCGTCGATGCCGCCACGGTCATGCCGGGCCTCTGCGTGGCTGGAGACAGGCCCGTACGCCGGTGACGAGGGCCGCGAGCACCGCCGTCATCGAGTCGCCAGCGGCGTCCGTGTCGGTGCCGAGGACGACGCGGCGGCCGTCTCCGCGGAGCAGGGAGCCCGACCGCGATGCCAGCAGCGATCGGCAGCCGAGCCGAATCGCCGGCCGAGCAGCATCGGTGGAGGCCGCATCGGCCGCGCCGATGCGCACCAGGCCGATCGTCGCCGCGCGACGGGCGACCGCGACTGCAACGGGCGGAGCCATTCTGCCCACGGCCACGACGCAATCGGCCTCACCGCGATCGATGAGGCGGACCGCATCGCTCTCGGCGGGCAGGAACGGCCCGCCGCCGCGATCCGCCCGCGCGATCGCACCGGCCGCGCCATACCGCCACGTGCAGACGGCCGCGGCACCCGCCAGATTCGCGCCGCCGTCGATTCCGCCGGCGAGCGGGATCTCGAAGGCCGGTTTCTGATGCGCAATCGCGCGGACGAGCAGGGCCGTGCTCCAGGGGCCGAGACCGTTTGGATCGGCTCCCCGCATGGTCACGACCGCCACGCACCCGCCCCCCGCGATCGCGTTGGCAACGACGTCGGCTGCGGCCGCGATGGCGTCGTCATCCGCCCGCGGCGAACCGCCCCGATTTCCCGCCACCGCGGCCTCGATCAGCCGCGCGGCATCGACGGCGGCCGCGGTCGGAAGGGCGATGTGACGGTGCGTCGGTGCCGGGGGAAGCACGGAGTCGCCGCCGATGGCGATCGTGCGGCGGGGCCCGTTTCCGGGCCGCGGCGGGGTGACGAACCGTTCGATGAATCGCGGGTGCGTCGCGGACGGATCACAGAACCAGAAGATGACGAGGTCGGCACGATCGCGGAGTTCCTCCCATTCGGAAGTCACCTCTCCCGTCCGTGCGATCGTGGGTCCGCTGACCTGTGACATCTCCGAGCCACCGGCATCGACCGCCGCGCCGACTGCCTCCGCCAGATCGAGCGCGGTCGTGATGGCTTCGAGGCTGGCGTCGGCCAGACCCGTCAAGAGCACCCGCCGGGCGGACACGATCGTTGCCGCGGCCCGGTCGAGCGCGGTCTCGCGTGGTGCGGCGGAGCCGTCGATGCTGCATGAGGCCGACGCCTCGCCGGCCAACATGCCGAACGCGGCCGCTCCGGCCCCGCAGGCCCCGGTCATGCCGTCGGCGGTCACGATCACGTCTTCGCAGAGCAGCGGGCAGACGGTGCAGACCCGTGGTTCGGAATCGACCGCGGCGGTGGAGCGGGAGGAGATCACTGCCCCGGCAGCATGATGCTTCGCCGCCGGTCAGGCAAGGCCCGTCAGCGGGCCGTCGCCGCAGTAGTCGGAATTTCCAAACCGGCCGAGCCCCGCATGACCCATGGCGTGCGCCAGCGAGAGCAGGAATCGGTTGTGGGGGACGCCGGGAAAGTTCACCGCGCGGCCCATCGTCAATCCGAGCCCGCCCCCCACGAGCACCCAGGGAATGTCCTCGTGGGAGTGCGAGTTGCCCTCGCCGAGTTCGTTCGTCCAGAGAATCGTCGTGTGGTCCAGCATCGAGCCGTCCCCCCCGGGCTCGGGTGTCTCGGCGAGCCGCCTCGCGAGGTGGGCCACCTCCCCTGCGTACCATGCGTCGATCCGCGTGAGTTTGTCCTGGGCGGACTCGTTGGAGTTGGGCTCGTGGGAGAGCCCGTGCTGACCCTCGTCGATGCCGAGCCACCGCATGCATGGCTGGCCGACGGAGTTGGTGTATTGCAGGGTCGCGACCCGGGCGAAGTCCGCGGCCAGCGATGACACGAGCAGCTCGATCTGCATCCGGCTGATCCGCGGCATGTGGTCGTTGTGAAGCATGACGCCCTGCTCGAGCACGGGTACGGCATGCTCGACCTCCGCCTGATGGCCGGCGAGTTGCTGCTCGAGGCCCCGCACCAGACTCGTGTGCTCCTCGAGGATCCGGCGGTCTTCGACGGGAAGCGAGGCCATCAACCGCCGAAGGTCCTCGTGCACCTCGTCGAGCACGCTCCGCAGGCTCTCGCGGTCCTTCATCTCGCCATAGAGTTTGTGGAACATCTGGTAGGGGTCGCCGATCGGCGTGACCGGCTTGTTGGGGCCCGCGTAGACCATCCTCGTCCAGGTGTCGGCCCGGTCTGGAACGAGCACTCCGAACTCCAGCGACCCGAACCGCGTCGCCTTCGCGGGGTCCGACTGGAGAAAGTCCCGAATCTCCTGGTCGATCGACTTGCCACTCGCCCAGCCGGCCGGCGTCTCGCCGCCCCCCTGGACGTTGCCGGGGAAGAGCTCGATGCCGGTGAGCAGGCAGCCGATGCCCCGCATGTGGCCGTCGCCGTCGCCCCGAACCTTGTTGTGAATGCCCTTGAGCGTGAGCAGCCTGTCCTTGAAGGGGGCGAGCGGCTCGAGGATCGGGGGCAGCGGCCGATCGTCGAACGGTCCTGCCTCCGCCGGCCAGAAGTTCCTCCTCACCACCCCATTGGGGCTGAACACGATCACGAGCCGCTGCTTCGCCGCCACCGGGGTCGTCGCGAGGCTCGGCAGGTTGCCGAGGACGGGAAGGACCGCCGACCCGACGCCCAGCCGCCCGAGCAGACGGCGTCGCCCGGCTTGAACGCCGTGACGCCCGGCCCGATGGCGTCGACCTCGCCCGCCATCTCCATCCCGCCGATGAACGGCAGCTCGGGCTTGTGCTGGTGCTCGCCCCGCGTCTGCATCAG
>SXHR01000125.1:0-4980 GCA_005773625.1 Planctomycetaceae bacterium
AAGGCGATTGCCGCGGGGGCGAACTGCTGCATGCTCGGCGGTCTGCTCGCCGGCGTGGCGGAAAGCCCGGGGCAGACCGTTCTCTACCTCGGCCGCACCTTCAAGGCCTACCGCGGAATGGGATCGCTCGGGGCGATGGTCCAGGGATCGAGCGAACGCTACCGCCAGAAGGCATCGGGCCGCGGCGGCGACAAACTCGTCCCGGAGGGGGTCGAGGGGCGGGTGCCCTTCAAGGGGCCTCTGAGCGTGTTCGTCTACCAGCTCGTGGGCGGCCTCCGGGCCGGCATGGGCTACTGCGGCACGCGGACGATCGAAGAGCTCAGGTCCGACGCACGTTTCATCCAGGTGACCGCGGCCAGCGTCCGCGAGAGTCATCCCCACGACATCGTGATCACACAGGAAGCCCCGAACTACACCGCCGAGCACGCCAAGCCCGAGTGATGCGGCGTCGGCCCGGGGGCGGGAGTTCGGCTTGGGAGGCGGGAGCTCAAGCCGGGGGACTGGGGCGGATAGGCGGGGTGCAGTGGTCCTGACACGGCTGACGGCATGGTCGTCAAAGTCGCGCGTGGCATTGCGTCGATCTTCCGGGAAGGGTCCCCCGCCGCCGCTTCACCCAGGACGCTGTCGCCATGAACCGTTCATCCCTCGGAAAGGCCGTTTCCGCGCCCGGGCGGTGGAAGGCCGTGTGGGCGGCGTGCTGGCTCGCGGTCGGGTTCACCGCCCCGGTCCCCGCGGAGGATTGGCGGACGTTTCTCAGGTCTCCCGAGCCGCCGCTCGAGAACCGTGTCTCCGACGGGATGCTCTGTGCGATCGCGCCCGTCCTCGGCGAGACCGACGAAGAGCCGGTGCCGACGGAACCACCCGTCGAGGAATCGGCCGAACCGATCACGCTCGCGCAGGTGACTCCCGATGGCCCGGCCGGGACGGCTGAGGATCCGGATGACACCCCCGTCAGCCGGGAGTCGTGCGGCGAGGAAACCGCCGACTGCCGCCAGGCGCTCGACAGGCTCCGCGCCGACGAGATCGCCGGCATCGATCTCGACATCCGCGTGGGTGGCCGACCGGGCAACGACTATCCCTGTGAGTGCCGCCTCGAGGGAGAGACGTTCGAGCCGCGGCGGTTCGCCACGACCATGTTCACCTGGAAGGCGGCGGGCTACTGCCACAAGCCGCTCTACTTCGAGGATTGGCAGCTCGAGCGCTACGGCCACTCGCACGGCCCGCTCGTCGATCCCTTCATCTCGGCCGCACACTTCTTCATCACGCTGCCCGTCCTGCCCTACAAGATGGGCGTCGAGCTGCCGTGGGAATGCGTCTATCCGCTCGGCTATTACCGGCCCGGCAACTGCGCACCGTGGACGATTCCCGCCGTGCCGATCAGTGTGCGTGGCATGGCCGTCGAGGCGGCCACCGTCACGGGGCTCGTCTTCCTGCTGCCCTGACGCGGCGGCGCGTCCCCGGCCAGTCAGCGTTTGCGGATCGAGGCGATGTAGGCGTAGCGCTTCGCCACCGACTCGAACGCCACGTCGGCCCGGCCCGACGCACCGAGGGCCGCGAGTGCGGCATGCACCTCGGGGCGGTAGTGGACGTGAAACAGCGTGAGCCACTTCTTCAGGCCCGCGGCGAAGAAGGCGGGGAGTTCCTGCTGATCCCAGAAATCGACGATCAGCAGGTGGCCGCCCGTCTTGAGATTGGCCATCGCGGCCTCGATCGCCCCGGGCCAACTCGGCACCATCGAGAGACAGTAGGAAAAAAAGATCGTGTCGAACGGCTCGTCGCGGTCGAACATCGCCTTGGCGTCGAGCCGCTCGGCGAGCCCCTGCCGCAGCCGGATCCGCTCGTGGCCGCCCGCGGGAACGCCCGCACGGGCGATGCTCGCGGCGGCGGTGTCGAGCATCTCCTGCGAGGCGTCGAGGCCGCAGAGCAGCCCCGGCTCGGGACGGCGGGCCAGTTTGATCAGATTCCGGGCCGTGCCGCAGCCAACCTCCAGCGTCGCCGTGCCGGCGTTCGTCGCCACCCGGGCGAGCATCCGGTCGCGGCCCAGCAGGTAGTAGGCCCGCGTGAGGTCGTAGACGTGCCGCGTGAGCCGATACATCCGATCCATCGCGATCGCCTGATCGGCTGTTCCGGACTGGCTCATGATGCGACCTGAAACGTCATGGTGTGGCGGGGAAGGCTTCAAGGATCCGGGGGCGGCGGCCCTGGAATGTAACGGAGCCCCGCCGTCGGCGTCGCGTGGGCGGGCTTTTTCCGCGGTCCGCTAGCGGTTCACGGCGTCGGGCCGTTCAGCCGGCGGGGCCGCGGCGTCGATCGCGGCCACCAGTCGCGCGACGGCGTCGCGGAGTTCGATGCCGCGCTTCACGATGGCGGCAGTGGTGGCCGCGAGACGGTCGCTGCCACGTTTGTATTCGGCCTCGAAGGCGTCGGCCGTCCGCTCGGCGGCCGCGGCGTCGCGGGTCCACGAAACCATGTCCTCCGTCAGCCGCTCCCGCCGGCTGCGGGCGTCTTCAAGCTCATTCGACAGGCTGTTGCCCGCCTCCTTGAGCCTTTGGTTCGACGCCTCGAGGTTCGCCACGTCCTGCCGGAGTGATTCGAGCAGGGCGGTGAAGCCGGAGGCGGCCATTCCCCCCTTGAAGGCGTCGTCGGTGCCCGCCCGGTCGGGGAAAATGCGGGAGCCGTGGATCAGCGTCTCGGCATCCCGCAACGGCCGCCGGTAGCGGACTCCCTCGATCGTGGCTTTGGCCTGATCCTCGAGTTCGAAGGCGGTCTGCAGGTCGAACTCCGCCTCCTCGCCCACCTCGAACGTACGCTTTGCGTCCTCATCGACGAGGCTCTCCGCGAGTGCGTGCGGCTCCTTGAACTTCACCCGCGCCCAATACTCGCCGGGGAGCTTCGTGCCCGAGTCGAGATCGCGGCGGAGTTCGGCCCAGTCCGCCTTTTCCGGCGCGAGGGTTTCGTGCTCCTCCACCTCCTCGAGAAACCCCTCCTGCCGTTCGCGGTCGTCGAGCAGTTGCTCGACCTGATCGATCGAGATCTTGGCGGGCTGCGGCATCGCGTCCTCGTCGTCCCGCGGCCGCTCGACCCGCGAGAAGGCCAACCAGCGATCGACGGGCAGATTCTCGAAGACGGTCACGTTGTCGTAGGCACGACTCCAGGCCTCCTTGTCGTAGGCGTCGCGTGGCGCCGTCTGGCCGATCGTGAGCACGAACCCGCGGTCCGCGGCGTCATACGACGAGGCCTTCACGAGAAACCCGCCGAGGTATTGGCCGATGTCGTCCCCCGTCCGCTCGAAGAGGTAGACGGTCGCCCCGGGATCGATCGGAGGCTTGGGCTCCCGCGGCGCGGCCCCCTCCTCGGCCACCGGTTCTCCATCCGCCGCCGCCGCGTCGGCGACGACCGCCACCGGCAGCCTGATCTTGCCGGTTGCGTCGTCGGTCTTCGGCGGCTCGAACGAGGCGTCGTTCCAGTAACGGCCCCGCCAGGTTTCGACACGCTCCAAGGCCCGCTTCCAGCGATCGCGGTCGTGCGCGAGCGACGTGAGGGGCTTCGTATCGGCCGCGGGCTTGAGGCGGCCGCCGTCGTTCGAGTCGGGCACGAGCGCGTCCTCCTGGAGCGCCACCTGCACCTGCTTCGCCCTCACGAAGGTGGTCCATGACCACTCGTAGGCGGCGAAACGGGCGGAGACGTAGAGGTAGCCGGTCGCCGAGAGCAGGACCAGGAATCCGGCGACGATGGTGCCCCAGCTCCAGCGCTTGTTGCGGTAAACAAACGCGATGAGCCCCGCGAGGAGCACCACCACGATGAGGCCGAGCAGCAGGTAGTTCATGTGTTTCCACCCCCCGCGTGGCACGGGCCGCGGAGTCAGGGAGCCTGCCCAGCCGTCACGACCGGAACCTTCGGAGTATATCGACGCCCGCCAGATCGCCGGCGCTGCATGGCTATTCGTGTCGGCGTCCCCGTGATCTTGAATCGACCGCCCCGCCACGTTGCATCCTGTCGACGCCAGGCTCCGGGAACGTCGCCCGCGGGCGACACGCCGGCGACACCCCGACCGGCCGTCCGGGAAAGGAACAGCGGCTTTTCGCCTGAAAAGACCGGTTCGGGGTGGGATTCAGGGCCGCAACGGGCCCGCGGCACCGCACGTGCATGGTCTCGACGGCACCGGCCCGATCCGTGGCCCGCGACCAGCGTGTCGCGGGCGGAGCGGCCTCCCCCCGACTTCCCCGGAGCACGCCATGCGGCATTCCGCCAACGACAGCCACGACCCGCGCCGCAAACCGATCCGGCCCGCCAAACCGAAGCCCCCCGCCGCCCGCCGTCCGTCCGCCGTCATCGACGACCCGATTCGCCTGTACCTGCTCCAGATGGGCGGCATCCCGTTGCTCTCGCGGGAGACCGAGGTGGCGCACTCGCGGCAGATCGAGACCTGGCGGCGGCGGTTCCGCCGCACCATGCTCGCCAATGACTTCATCCTGTCGGGAGCCGTGCAGCTGCTCGAGCGGGTGCAGGCCGGCACCCTGCGGCTCGACCGCACGATCGAGGTCTCCGTCACCAACACCACCGAGAAGAAGCGGCTGTTGAAGCGGCTCGGCCCCAACCTCGTGACGCTCAAGCGGATCGAGCAGGAGAAGGGCCGCCTGTTCCGCATCGCGATGTCGCGGAGCGCGGCCTTCGATGCCCGTCGGGCCGCGTGGCGGCGGCTCGTGCGGCAGCGGAACAAGGCCGTCCGCCTGGTCGAGGAGATGCACCTCCGCATCCAGCGGCTCTACCCGCTGCTCCGCCAGTTGCGTGGCATGTCGCAGCGGTTCGACGCGATCGGCGAGCAGGTCGCGGGCACCGGCTCCGTGAGGTGCAACGAGCAGTCACGGCAGCAACTGCTCCTCGAGCAGCGGCGGATCCTGCTCACCACCCGCGAGAGCAGCCGCACGCTGGCCCGCCGTATCGTTCGGTTGCACGACCTGCAGGGGCGATACGACGCCG
>SXHR01000126.1:0-14666 GCA_005773625.1 Planctomycetaceae bacterium
AGAGCGAACTACCGGAAAGGGTGAGGTTGTTCGTACCCGACTGGATGCCGCCGGTGCTGAACAGAAGCGCGTTGCCCGAGAGACTCGGCGAGAGATTCACCGTACGGACGCCGACGTTGTTGAAGGCGGCCGAGCTGCCGTTGGTCCAGGCGGTGCTGAAGCCGCCGCTGTTCCAGTTGACGTCGGTGGTGTTCCAGTTGTCGCTCGTGCCGCTCCAGGTCAGCGTCTGGGCATGACCCACGCCGGAGGCCAGGCCGAGCACGGCGACCGCCAGCAGAAGGCGGGCCGCCCCCCGCGGGGCCACCGCGGCATGAGCCATGCGGAAAACCCTGCGGCAAACCGTGCGGCGCAGGACGGAAGTGTGGTGTGTCATGACGTTTTCCCCCTCAAAACTCAAAAATGCCAATTGTCAAAACACATGCGCCAGGGCATGGGTTTCCTGCCAAACCGTTCTCCGACTCCCGACTAAAAACTCATATCCATCTACCCGCAAACCGTTCCTCTGCCATTCCACAGAACCGCCCGACCGACAAGGGCCCGGATCAGCCGATCATCAACACCGCCATGGCGATCACCGCAGCGCCGACGCTGACGGGGAACGCGACCCACTCCCGCGCCTGCGCCGCAAACCGAAGGCGACGCTCCTCGATCGGCATGCCGAGAAGATTCTCGAGATCGCTCACCGTGATCGGCTTCGAGAGCATCACGTCAACGCCGATCTCTCGCGCCGATTGCTCGGCGAGCTGGCGGTGGCGTGAACCTTCCGGCTCGACCCCGACCATGGCAATCGCCGCACCAGCACCGGCTCCGGCTCCGGATCGCTCCGCTTCCAATAAACCGACGAGATCATGCCCCGACATGTCATCGAGGTCGGCCGCGATCAGCCAGGCGTCCACCGGGATCCTGCCGGCCAGTCTCATCGCCGCGCTGCCGCTGGAGCGGAGATGGAGATCGAGGCGACCCTTCCGCGCACTGGCCACCAGGGCCGAGTAGGCGTCGAACGCCGGATCGACGACCACCACGCTCGGAACACGCGCGGGGATGTCCGCGTCGAAATCGACGGCTTGATAAACCATGACAAAGGCTCCCGACAGAGATGACGAACGTCACCGGCAGCAGGCGGCCAGGCCCGCGCCAAGAATGGGAAAAGTGTGAAACACATGCGGCTGTGCGCAGGTTTCCAGACGAAATGCCCCCAGTCCCCGACTCGAAACTGATGTTCAATCCACGCGATTCTTCAACCCGCCGGCCGTCCGGTCGGCTTTCATTCCACGACATGCCCGACCGGCAAGCGCTCCGATCAGCCGATCATCAACACCGCCATCGCGATCACCGCAGCGCCGACGCTGACAGGAACCGCCACCCACTCCCGCGCCTGCGTTGCAAACCGAAGGCGACGCTCCTCGATCGGCATGCCGAGAAGATTCTCGAGATCACTCACCGTGATCGGCTTCGAGAGCATCACGTCAACGCCGATCTCGAGGGCCGACTGCTCGGCGAGCTGGCGGTGGCGTGAACCTTTCGGCTCCGCCCCGACCATGGCAATCGCCGCTCCAGCCTCGCTTCCGACCCTGGATCGCCGGGCCTCCAGCAAACCGACAAGATCATGCCCGGACATGTCGTCGAGATCGGCCGCGATCAGCCAGGCGTCCACAGGGATCTTGCCCGCGAGTTTCATCGCCGCGGTGCCGCTGGAGCGGAGATGGAGATCGAGCCGACCCATCCGGGCACTGGCCACCAGCGCCGAGTAGGCGTCGAACGCCGGATCGACGACCACCACGCTCGGAACACGGGCGGGGATGTCTACGTCGAGATCGAAGGCTTGAAAGACCATGACAGAGGCTCCGAATGGAGGAGACGAGAGTCACCGGCGGCGGCAACGAATCAGACAAGGCTCAAACAGGGCGTCAGACAAGGCTCACGATCGACAGAAACAGACAGATGGGAACGAGGCACAGCACGACGTCCGTGGGGGTGAGCGTGCGGGCCGTGGTGTATCCGGGAAGGCGACTCATGAACGGTCCTCCGTGGTGGCGGCCTTGGGCTGCCGCTTCCTGAGCAATGAACGGCCACAAAACACGCCGCCGATCGCCATACCGGCGAGAACGACAGCGGGGGGCTCCGGCGCGGCGATGCCGGCCACAAAATCGACGCTCCCCTCAGGGATATCGGCCTCGGCGGTGCTGAGGGTCGTCAGCCCGACGTAGGTCTCGTCTTCACCGGCCCAGGCCAGCGAACCGTTCGCGATCGAGGCGAAGGAGTCGGGTCCGGCAAGAATCGAGCCTGCTTCGGCGACGGCGAAGATGGTGCTGGAAGACATGACGGCGACCGCGGCGAGCGAGAAAATGGTGCGAAACATGGTGTTGATCCTTCCTGAAGAGGCGTGGACGGCTTCATGCCGTGCCTCCGGATCCCCTGAGATCCGTCGGCGAGGGAATGAAATGCAAGCTGCGTGCCAAACTGTCGGCCACACCCTATTTTCCCCTTCCTGCCGGGTGTTTTGGCCATCCAAACCCGGAGAAAGCGAGTTTTCCGATTTTTCCGAACGGCCCGGTGCAGCCTGAACCGGGCCCGCAGGGGTGGAGCGAATCGCCCCACTCGACCAGGCGGGGTGGAGCGAATCGCCCCACATGATCCGCCGGGGGTGGAGCGAATCGCCCCACCCCTCCGGGGGCCGGCAGGTGGCAGGACCGGGGGTGGGGGGGGGCTACCTGCCCGTGGCCAAAGTCGTCCAAGACCTTTGTCCACCCGATCGACCGGTGGAAACGCCGAGGGTTTCCCCGGTCGATGATCCCCGCATCCCGCTCGGGCAGATCCCGCTCGGGCAGACTTGTTCCACAGTCTGCTACCCTTGGATCCGATGGAATCGACGCTCGCAGTGGCGTGGCGGTGGTGGATGTCGATGTGGCCCCACGTCGCGGCGGCGGCCGTGTTGACGATCAACATCGCCGCTTCCGCGCACGCCATCCTGATCAAGCGCGACACCCGCTCGACCATCGGCTGGGTGGGCCTGATCTGGTTTTCGCCCGTGTTCGGGGCGATCGCCTATGCCGTGCTCGGGGTCAACCGGATCCGCTCCCGGGCCACGCAGCTGCGGGCCGGCCAGGCCCGGGTCACCCACGCGCTCGAGCCGGCGGTGCCGGGGGAGGACCGGCTCCGCGAGGCGGTCGGCCCCGACGACTCGCCGCTGCGGTCGCTCGGCACGCTCGTGGGCAACGTCACGGCCCGGCCGCTCGTGGACGGCAACACGATCACACCCCTCGACGGCGGCAACGAGGCCTATCCCCAGATGCTCGCGGCGATCGACGCCGCCAGCCGGAGCATCGCGCTGGCGTCCTACATCTTCGACAACGACCCCACCGGAAAGGTCTTCGCGGAGGCCCTCGGACGGGCGGTCGCACGGGGCGTCGAGGTGCGGGTGCTCATCGACGGCATCGGGTCCACCTACACCTTCCCGCCGATCTCGGGCGTGCTCGTCAGCCGGGGCGTGCGGGTGGAGCGGTTCCTGCCGACGAGCGTCCCCTTCTATTTTCCGTACGCCAATCTGCGAAACCACCGCAAGATCCTCGTCGTGGACGGCCGGATCGGCTTCACCGGCGGACTCAACATCCGCGACGGCTGCTGGCTGGCCCACGAACCCCGACACCCCGTCCGCGACACCCACTTCCGCCTGGAGGGCCCGGTCGTCGCCCAGTTGCTCGAGGTGTTCAGCGAAGACTGGGCGTTTGCCTCCGAGGAGACCCTCACCGGCCCCGCCTGGCGGCCTGTTCTCGAACCGGCCGGCACCATGCTCGCCCGGGGAATCCGCTTCGGCCCCGACGACCCGGACATCGGCCGCATCAAGCTCGTGCTCGTGGGCGCGCTGGCGGCCGCCCAGAGGTCGGTGCGGATCATGACGCCCTACTTCCTGCCCGACGACGCCATCTTCCAGGCGCTCGACGTGGCGGCGATGCGGGGGGTGCGGGTGGACATCGTGCTCCCGCAGGAAAACAACCTCGCCCTCGTCGGCTGGGCCAGCGATGCGATGCTCTGGCAGGTTCTGGGCCGGGGCTGCAACGTCTGGAAGTCGCCCCCGCCGTTCGAGCACACCAAGCTCATGGTGGTCGATTCGTCGTGGGCGATGTTCGGCAGCGGCAACTGGGACGAACGCAGCATGCGGCTCAACTTCGAGTTCAACGTCGAGACCTACGATCGCGGCCTCGCCGGCCGGCTCGACGAACGGATCGCGGCGGTGATCGCCCGCTCCCGCCAACGGACGCTTGCGGAAGTGGACGCCCGCAGCCTGCCCGTGCGGCTGCGTGACGGCATTGCCCGGCTCCTCAGCCCCTATCTCTAGAACCGCCTCCGGCCGCCCGACCTGCCGCCGGAAAAGGGGGCTTCCGCGGCGGCTGAAATCGGGGCGTCGTTGCGGCCGGATGCCGGGCTGCCATAAAGTCTTCCGCATGACCCACTCCTCCTTTTCGGAAGCCGCCGACCCCATCGACCAGTTGCGGGCCGTGGGCCGCGAGTTTCACGCCCGTTCCTGGTCGCTCGGCACGAGCAGCAACTACAGCGTGGTGCTCGGCCGAGATCCGCTCGAACTGCTCGTCACCGCCAGCGGCAAGGACAAGTCGGCGCTGGGCCGCGACGATTTTGTCCGGGTCGATGCCGGGGGCCGCGTGACCGACGGCTCGGGCCGCCGGTCGTCGGCCGAAACGCTCCTCCACTGCACCCTCGCCGAGATGATTCCGGCGGTCGGCGCCGTGCTCCACACGCACTCCGTCTGGGGCACGATCCTCTCCGCCGCCGGGCTCGCCGACGGCAGCCTGCGAATCTCCGGCTACGAGATGCTCAAGGGCCTCGAGGGCATCGGCACCCACGCCACCGTCGAGGAGGTGCCGATCTTCGCCAACACCCAGGACATGGCCGAACTCTCCGACCGGATCCGCGGCCGGCTCGGCGGCCTCGACTGGCAGACGGCCGGCCGCCCCCCGTGCCACGGCTTCCTGCTCTCGGGGCACGGCCTCTACACCTGGGGCCGCGACCTCGCGGAGGCCCGGCGGCACATCGAGATCTTCGAGTTTTTGTTCGAATGCGTCGCCCGGGCGCGGCACCTCCAGCACCACCAACCACAGCAGTAATCCAGAGGAGCGAACGCCTGCCATGGCCATCGTCACCGTTCCCGCCGCCGCCCGGCGGATCACCGACGCCGCGGAAATCGCGGAGTTTCTCGCCGCGCACGGCCTCCACTACGAGCAGTGGCCGCTGGAAGACCGCGTCGATCCAGCCGCCCCGGCCGAGAAGATCCTCGCCGCCTACGCCCCCGAGCTCGACGTGCTCAAACGGCGGGGCGGGTTCGTGACCGCCGACGTCATCGACATCTACCCCGACACGCCCAACCTCGACACGATGCTCGCGAGGTTCAGCAAGGAACACACCCACACCGAGGACGAGGTGCGGTTCATCCTGCAGGGCAGGGGGGTGTTTCACGTCAACCCGGGCGACAGGCCGGTGTTCGCCATCGAGGTCTGGGCCGGCGATCTGATCAGCGTGCCCCTGGGCACGCGACACTGGTTCGACCTCTGCGGCGACCGGCGGATCCGCACCGTGCGGCTCTTCCAGGACACGAGCGGCTGGACTCCCCACTACCTCGAGGACGGCGTTCACGCCGCCTACGAGCCGCTCTGCCTCGGCCCCGCCTGGGTCGCCGGTTCCGGAGGGACCGCGACGTGATCGTCTTCGACGGCCGCGGCGTGCTGCTCGACGTCGAAGGAACGACGTCGTCGATCTCGTTCGTGTACGACGTGCTCTTCGAGCATGCCAAACGACGCGTGGGGGATTTCCTGGCGGAGAATCGCGACGATCCGGCCGTCCGCGTGGCGGCGGCGGGCCTCGCCGCCACGGCCGGCCTGCCCGCCGACACGATCGACTCCGCGGAGGGCGCCTCCAGGCTGGCGCTCATCGCGCTCGACCTCATGAACCGCGACGTGAAGGAGACGTCGCTCAAGTCGCTGCAGGGCATGATCTGGAGGGGGGGCTACGAGTCGGGCGAGATCGTGGCCCACGTGTTCGACGACGTGCCGCCGGCGCTGGCCCAGTGGGCCGACTCCGGCCTCGACGTGCGGATCTATTCGTCGGGGTCGATCGAGGCCCAGCGGCTGTTCTTCGCCCACACGTCGCACGGCGACCTCACGGGCCACCTCCGCGGCCACTACGACACCACGACCGGCCCCAAGCGGGAGGCGGAGAGCTACGCCCGGATCGCGGGCGACATGGGGCTCGAACCGCGGCAGATTCTCTTCGTGAGCGACGTGGGAGCCGAACTCGACGCGGCCCGGGCCGCCGGCATGGCCACGGCGCTGGCCGTGAGGCCGGGCAATCGCGATCCGGGGGGGCTGTTCGAGCACGAGGCGGTCCGGTCGTTCGCCGAGATCGTCACATGACGCCGCCAGCCGGGTTCGACGCCCCCCACTGCGGCTCCGGCGGCTCGACGCATCCGGAGATCGCCGAGGCGATCCGCGAGGCCGTCGCCGCCGCTTCCGCCGAGCTCGCCGCGACGGGTGACGCCGGCGGCAACACCCCGGCCGATCTTGCCGTGGTCTTCGTCTCCGCCGGCCACGGCCGCATGATCCGCCCCGCGATGGAGTCGCTCGCCGATCTCGTGCCGGCGCGGATCGTGATCGGCACCACCGCCGAGGGCGTGCTCGCCGGCGGCGACGAGTTTGACGGGGGCCCGGCGGTGGCCGTCTGGCTGGCGCGGCTGCCGGGGGCGTGGATCGAGCCGGTGTCGCTCGAATACATGCAGACGCCCGATGGCGGGATGTTTGCCGGGTGGCCGGAGGCCGCGGAGGGGGAATGGCCCGCCAACGCGACGCTCATCCTGCTCGCCGATCCGTTTTCGTTTCCGGTCGACGCCTTCATCAAGCGGATGGAGGAGGAGCATCCCGGCACGCCGATCGTCGGAGGCATGGCCAGCGGCGGCGTCGAACCGGGGGGCAACACGCTCGTGGCCGGTCCACGGACCTACGAATCGGGCGCCGTCGGCGTGCTCGTGGGGGGAGCCGTCCGCATCCGGCCGGTGGTCTCGCAGGGCTGCCGGCCGATCGGCAACCCGATGGTGATCACGAAGTCGGAGGAGAACATGATCGTGGAGCTCGGTGGCCGGCCGGCGCTCGAGCGGCTCCGGGAGGTGTATGGCGGGCTCGATCCGGCCGATCGGGAGCTCGTGCGGTCGTCGCTGCACGTCGGGAGGGCGGCCACCGAATACCGTGACACGTTTCGCCGGGGCGACTTCCTCGTGCGGAATGTCGTGGGCGCCGACCCGGAGTCGGGCGTGATCGCGGTGGGGGATCTGGTCCGCACCGGACAGACCGTGCAGTTTCACGTTCGTGACGCCGCCAGCGCCGACGAGGATCTCCGCAGCCTGCTCTCGGCCCGTCCGGCCGCCCGACCGGCCGGGGCCCTCGTCTTCACCTGCAACGGCCGCGGCCTGCGGCTCTTCGACACCCCGAGCCACGACGCCCGCTGCGTGCAGGAGTGCCTGGGGCCGCTTCCGGCGGCGGGCTTCTTCGCCCAGGGCGAGATCGGCCCGATCGGCAGCCGCACGTTCCTGCACGGGTTCACGGCCAGCATCGCCGTCGTCGAATCGGCGGAGTGAACCGCGGAAGACCGCGAAACCGCAGTCCCGATCGGCATTGCCCCGACCGCCGAGGCTGCCTATCGTCTCGCCTCCCTGCCGGGCCACGAGCCACAAGAGCCACACAAGCCAGTTGGTCCCGGCATTTTTCGGAGGCTCCCCGCATGCGAACTCTTTCTGCCCTGCTGGCTGGTGTCGCGGTGGCCGCGGCGGGCTGCGCCAGCCACAGCGCCAACCAATACTCCTACGCCCCGCCCTTGGCGCCGCCGGTCTATCCGCAGGCCCTGCCCGCAACCCAGCCCGTGGCCTATCCCGGCGCAGTTGCCTACCCCGGCGCGGTGGCGGCACCGCCGGTGGTTTCGGCGGCTCCCGTCGCGGGGGTGCCGATGATTCCGGCCGCCGCGGCTGCGGGTGATCCCTGCTGCCCGCCGCTCGACGCCCCCGCCGGGGGCGTTCCGGTCGTCTACGACGCACCCGATCAAACGCCCGCCTGTCCGCCGGGCCCCTGACGCCCGGCTCCCGACGCCCGGCCGACGCGTTTCCCGCAACTCCTCTACAGTAAACACCAGCGTCGTCGCTTCCGCGGCGGCGCCGGAGTGTTGAACGTGGGTGTGTGGTCGATTCCGCAGCAACGCCGTGACGAACTCATGGACGATCCGTCCCTGTCGGACGGCGAGCACATGCACGCGCTCGTGGCCCTGCGGACGATCAACGCCATCTCCCTCACCGCCCGGCAGCTCACCGACGCCGTCTGCCGACTCCTCCCCCGGCGGCTCGGCCGACCGCTCGTGATCGCCGATCTCGCCTGTGGCGGCGGGGACGTGACGGTGGCCCTCGCGAAGCGGCTCGCGGCCCGGTGGGCGGGCGGCCCCGACGCCGTGCGGGTGATCGGCGTGGACATGAGCGGTCGGGCGGTGGAACGGGCCCGGGGCCTCGCGGCCCGGCGACGATGCACCGCGGCCGAGTTTGTGGTGGGAGACATCGTCGCCGACGGCTGCCCCCCCTGCGATGTCGCCGTGAGCTCGCTGTGTCTCCATCATCTCGACGACCCCGCCGCGGGTCGCGTGCTCGCCTCGATGGCCACGCGGGCGAGCTGTGGCGGCGCCGTCTCCGACCTGCTCCGCACCCGCGCGGGGCTGGCGCTGGCGGTTCTCGGCACCACGCTCCTCTCCACGTCGCGGGTGGCCAGGATCGACGGGCCCGTCTCCGTGAAGGCCGCCCGGACGCTCGACGAATACCGACTGCTCCTCGACGACGCGGGGCTCGCCCATGCCGGGCTGCGCCGCACCTGGCCGGAACGGTGCGTGATCGAATGGACCTCGCAGGGCCACGGTGCCGCATGATCGCCCACGCCCGCGCCGCGCCGCCGCACATCCCCCCCACGCTTCAAGCCAGCGCGGCAGCCGCCGTCCGCTGGCATGCGGTGGTCGTCGGCGCGGGGCCCGCGGGGGCCGCCGCCGCGTTGCGGCTCGCACGCCGCGGACTGCGGGTGCTCCTCGTCGATGCCGCCTCGATGCCGCGGCCGAAGGTCTGCGGGTGCTGCCTCTCCACGACGGCGGTCGCCGAGCTCCGCGGTCTGGGCATCATCGCGGCGGCGGAGCCCGCCGCGCTTCTCCCGCACCACCTTCTCCCGCTCGACTGGATCCCCCTCGCCAGGGTCACGCTCGCCGCGCGGGGCAGCGTGGCGACGATCGCGATGCCGGGGGGAGGGGTGATTTCGCGGGATTCGCTCGACTCCCGCCTCGTCGCGGAAGCGATCGCCGCCGGCGCCGCCTGGCTTCCCGAGACCCGCGTGGTGTCGATCGACGAGGCCGAAGGAACCGTCGTGGTGGCATGCTCCGGCCCTGGTCGGGAGGAATCCGGCTCTGGTCGGGAGGAGTCTTTGATCCGCGCGGAACTGGCGGTGATCGCCGGCGGGCTCGCCCCCGCGATCGAGGTCGCGGCCCACGACCGGCGATGCGTTGCCGCCGACAGCCGGGTGGGACTCGGGGCGATCCTGCCGGAAACGGCTCCGGGGCCCGAGCCGGGCCGGCTCCTGATGGCCGTGTCGCGGCAGGGCTACTGCGGGATCGTGCGGCTCGAGGACGGCCGGATGGACGTCGCCGCGGCGGTCGATGCGAAGGCCGTCGGCGCCGCCGGCGGTGCTGCGCCGCTGATCTCCGCGATCCTGGCCGACGCCTGCGGCCGCGCGGAGGCCGACCGCTGGGCACCCGCTCTGGCCGGGGCGACCTTCCGCGGCACACCGCGGCTCACCCACGCGAGCCCTCCCGTCGCGACGGCTTCGGGCCGCGTCGTGCGGATCGGCGACGCCGCGGCCTACGTCGAGCCGTTCACGGGCGAGGGCATGGGCTGGGCGCTCACCACCGCACGCCTGCTCGCCGATGCCATCGATTCCCCGGCCGCGGCAGGGCCGATTGATGCGAAAAAAGCCGCCATCCGCTACGCTGCATCCCATTCCCTCCACTGCGCCCGGCATCACGCCCGGTGCCTCCGCATCACCCGCGTTGTCAGGCGACCGACGTTCGTCGCCTGCGCGGCCGGCCTCGCGCGATTCGCTCCCGCTGCCGCAGCGCGGGTCGTTCCGCTCGTCGTCGGTGCAAGCCCCGACCTGGAGCACACTTCATGAGTCTCGTCATGCTGGGCATCGGCACCGCCGTGCCCGAACACCGCATCGCCCAGAGCGACGCCGCCGGCCTCGCCATCAGTTTCGCCAACGCGGCCCCCGGCCGCGAGCGGGCCCTGGCGGCGGTCTACCGGCAGTCGGGGATCCGCACCCGCGGCTCGGTGCTGCTCGAGCCCGCCGAGGATGACGAGCCGTTCGTGCAACGTTTTTTCCCCCCCGCCGAGGCCGGGGGCGATCGGCCCTCGACCGGTGCCCGCATGCGGCGGTATGCCGAGGAGGCGGGGCGGCTCGCCCTGCAGGCGGCGTCCGCCGCCCTCGCATCGTCCGGGCTCGACGTTGACGAGATCACGCATCTCGTCAGCTGCTCGTGCACCGGCTTCGCCAACCCCGGCGTCGATCTCGAACTCGTCCGCACGCTCGGCCTTCCGGCGGCGGTGGCCCGCACGCATGTCGGCTTCATGGGCTGCCACGGGGCCTTCAACGCGCTGCGGGTCGCCGACGCGTTCGTGACCGCCAACCCGGCGGCCGTCGCGCTGGTGAGCTGCGTCGAGCTCTGCAGCCTGCACCTCCAGTACGGCAGCCACGGCGACCATGTGGTGGCCAACAGCCTGTTTGCCGACGGGGCGGCGGCCGTGATCGGCGTCGGCCGGGGCCATGCGGCCGCGGCGAACGGCGGCTGGCGGATCATCGCCCAGGCGTCGGAGGTGCTGCCCGATTCCGACCGCGAGATGGGCTGGCTGATCGGTGACAGCGGATTCGAGATGACGCTCTCGCCGCGGGTGCCCGGCCTGATCGCCGGCCAGTTGAGGCCCGCCGTGGAGGAGATGCTCGCCCGCGCGGGGATCGCCGCCGGCGACGTCGCCACCTGGGCGGTTCATCCCGGCGGTCCCCGGATTCTCGGCGGGGTCGAGGAGGCTCTCGGCCTGCCCACCGACACGCTCGCGGTGTCACGGGGAGTGCTCGCCGATCACGGCAACATGTCGAGCGCGACGATCCTCTTCATCCTCGAACGGCTCGCCCGGGCCGGGGCCGCGGGGCCCTGCGTGGCGCTCGCCTTCGGGCCGGGGCTGACCGTGGAACTCGCCGTGCTCGACCGCGTGGCGGGCCCCGGAGCGGAGGCCGCCAGGAGTGCGCCGCGGGCGCCGAAGTGAGCGGGGCCGCGTCACAGCGGCACCACGCCGCCGGCGTTCTCCTGCATCCCACGTCGCTCCCCGGTGCCCACGGCATCGGCGAGATCGGCCCCGAGGCGACGCGGTGGCTCGAACGACTCGCCGGCATGTCACAGAAGCTCTGGCAGGTGCTGCCGCTGGGGCCCACGGGCTACGGCGACTCCCCCTACCAGACGCTCTCCACGTTTGCGGGCAACCCGCTGCTGATCTCGCTGGACGTTCTCCGCGACGCGGGGCTCCTCGACGACGACCGGCTCCGCTCGCTCCCGCTCCTGCCGGAACACCGGGTCGACTTCGGCGGGCTGATCGAGCCGAGAACACGGCTGCTCAACGAGGTGGCCGCGGCGTTTTCCCGCCGGGCGGGGGCGGCCCAGCGTGCCGGGCTCGAGGAGTTCATCGAGACCAACCCCGCCTGGCTCGAAGACTACGCGCTCTTCGTCTCGCTGAAGGACTCCTTCGCGGGCCGGCCGTGGCACGCCTGGCCGGCCGACGTGGCCCGCCGTGAGCCGGCGGTCTTGGCGGCCGCGCGGAAGACGCTCGCGGAGCCGATCGCCCACGCGCGGGTGCTGCAGTTTCTTTTTCAGGAGCAGTGGCTGAGGCTGCGGAGTCGAGCGGCCGCGGTCGGCATCTCGATCATCGGCGACCTGCCGATCTTCGTGGCCCATGACAGCGCCGACGTCTGGTGCCGGCCCGAGCTGTTCACGCTCGATGCCGACGGGCGGGCGACCGTCGTGGCGGGAGTGCCCCCCGACTACTTCAGCCGCACGGGCCAGCGCTGGGGCAACCCGCTCTACCGCTGGGACGTGCACGAGGAGGAGGGCTATGCGTGGTGGATCGCGCGGCTGGCCCGGGCGTTCGAGCTCGTTGACATTCTGCGGATCGACCACTTCCGGGGCTTCGCCGCCTGCTGGGAGATTCCCGCCGACCACCCGACGGCGGAACATGGCCGATGGGTGCCCGGCCCGGGCAGGAGACTCTTCGACGCGGCGACGCGGGCCCTCGGTCCCCGGTCGATCATCGCGGAGGACCTCGGCCTGATCACCGCCGACGTGCACGCCCTCCGCGACGAGCTCGGCCTGCCGGGGATGCGGATCCTGCAGTTCGCCTTCGGTGACTCGCCGCAGGAGGACTCCTACCGCCCGGAGTCGTATCCCGCCAACTCGATCGTCTACACCGGCACGCACGACAACGACACGACGGTGGGCTGGTATCACGGCACGGCGGGGGGCGAATCGACCCGTTCGGCCGACGAAATCCGGCGGGAGCAGCACGCCGTCCGCGTCACCGTCGGCAGCGACGGCTCCGAGATCCACTGGGACATGATCGGGCTGGCGCTGCGATCGCCGGCCGACACCGCGATCTACCCGCTCCAGGACGTGCTCGGACTCGGCAGCGAGGCCCGGATGAACGTGCCGGGCCGGGAGTGGGGCAACTGGACGTGGCGATTCCGCTGGGAGCAGCTCACGCCGGCGATCGAGGATCGCCTCGAATCCCTGACCCGTCGCTCCGGCCGCGGCTGACGCGGGACCGCGGCGGTGAACCGTCCGTGGACAGGGTCAGAAGATGCATCTGGAGACGCTCAACGAGGTTCCTCCGGGATTTCAGCGGCAGGGCGGCCGAGGCCTGGGGTCGAGCCTCCTTCAAAGCGGGCGGACTTCCACCCCCATTCACTTTGAGGAAAGACTCGCGCCCACGCCGTTGCGATGACAGTTTGAAAGTGCCCGAGGAGCATTCCGAATCCGCTTCATGACTGAATCAGGTCACGGGAGGGGGTGCCCGTGCCCTGAAAGCCGGCGTTGGCGGCAAGCGAAGGCAGGATGCCGGGAGCGCAGCCGGCATCGAGTGAGCGGATGCCACGATGGCATCCGCGAACGTCCGGCGACGGGGCATGGGCACCCCCGACCTACGCGACGGACAGCCTCTGCCCGGCACTCAACAACTGCAACTGCAGAAGTCGAAGCGAGTGCCGCTGTCAGACTGGGGAACAAGTCTGCCCGAGCAACGGATGCCTCGTGAAGAAGTCCCAGATCAGTTCGGTTGCGTCGAGCGGCAGCACCGCGGGACCGAGCAGAAACGAGTCGGGCTCGCGGCCGGGCCAGACGTGGCCTCCCCCTTCGATCCGGTAGAACACCACTTCACTCCCCGCGGCACCCGGCCCCCAGGTGAACCGCTCGATCGCGAGGGCTGCGTCGGGGCAGGGGATCGACTCGCGGATCGGCTCCGCCGGGCAGCCATTTGCACGCACCCAGTCGAGCAGGCCCGCGACGACGGGCCGATGGCTGACCCGCGTCACGCTCCGCCGGCCCACGCCTCCCTCCAACGGCGTGAACTGGTCGAGCGTGCCGTGAAACTGGAGCACCGACACCGGCCGCACGGGGGCGACGTCGGCCAGCGCCAGCGGCCCGGCCACTGGTGCGATCGACGCGATCGTGTCGGCGAGCTCCGCGGCCACCCGGTGGGCCATCATCGCGCCGTTCGACATGCCGGTGGCGTGGATGCGCCGCGGATCGACGGCATGGCGGGCTGACACGCCGGCGATCAACCCGCGGGCGAAGGCCACGTCGTCGGAATCCTGGTCGCGGGCCTCGCCGCAGCAGTTGCCCCCGTTCCAGGTCAGGAGGCCCTCCCGCGATCCGGTGCCGGCGGGATAGACCACGATCGCCCGTCCGGAGGCCGCGAGGATGTCGAGCCCGGAGAACCGCCGCATCATCTCCGGATGGCTCTGCCCGCCATGGAAGGCGAGCACGACGGGCCAGCCGGCGACCGGCGGCGGGGCGGCGGGCACGCAGACGACCGCCTGCCGCCACCGCGTGGCCACCGGCAGTTCCAGTCGCGTCGCCAGGAAGGTGTCGGTGCTCATCGGGGTGGTCGCATCGAAGCCAGAGTGATCCATGACCTTTGTCCACCGGCGACGGGGCGTAGACACCCACGACCCACGCGACGGGCAAGTTCTCCTGCCTCCGAAAACCGCAAAAAGTTGACGCTAGGCCTCGCCGACGACGGCGGTGAGCTCCTCCTGAAGGGCGAGCCACCGCTCCTCGGCGGCGGAGAGCTTCTCCGTCGCCGCCGTCATCTCGGCATGGAGCCGGACGGCCTCCTCGGCATCGGTGGTCGCCAGCAGCGCCGCGTTGGCCTGCTTCTTCTCCACGTCGAGCTTCGCGATCGACCGCTCGAGGGCCGAGATCTCCTTGCGAATCTCCCGGTCGTTCCGGTTCGCCGGCCGGGCGGCGGCAGCCTTGCCACCGCCGTCGCGCCGCGC
>SXHR01000127.1:0-11219 GCA_005773625.1 Planctomycetaceae bacterium
CCGCCACCACCCCCACCACGTCGCGGCCCGCCGCCGCGAGGCCGGTTTGCACCGCCGCCGCACAGGCCGCGTCGGCGCCCCCCGCCCCGACGACCACCAGCACCTTCCGGGCCCCGGCCGGCAGCCGCGAGACCGACGCCACGAGCTGCCGGGCCGCCTCGGCCCCTTCGGGCCGCTGCTCGTCGAGCGTCACGATGCTGAAAAACAGGCAGAGCAACAGGAGCACCAGCAGCATGCCGTAGTCGGCGAGGAGAGGGGCGAGCCCGAGTCCGCGCGGGGGCGAGGGCCGCGAGCCTGGGCTCGAATCGGGACTGGACATGTCGGATCCTCGGGTCATGCGGATGGTTCGCGTGCGGTCGGTTCAGCGGATGGCCAGCGTGAGCACGTCTGATTGCGTCGCGGCCGCCGGGTCGGTGATCTCCCCCGTCAGCCGGCCCTCGTGCATCACGAGGATCCGGTCGGCCATGCCCAGCACCTCGGGCAACTCGCTCGAGATCATCAGCACGGCCTTCCCCTCGGCGGCCAGCTCGTTCAACAGCCCGTCGATCTCGAACTTGGCGCCGACGTCGATCCCCCGCGAGGGCTCGTCGAAGATGAAGACCTCCGAACGCGACTGCAGCCACTTGGCCATCACCACCTTCTGCTGGTTGCCCCCCGAAAGACCCCGGGCCGGCTGGTCGGGCGAGGCGATCCTGATCCGCATCCGGCTCACGAAACCGGCGAACGCCTCGCGTTCCCGACCGGCCCTGATCCAACCATCCGGGGCGAACTGCGGCAGGTTCGGCAGCCCGAAGTTGTGGAGCAGCGACTGGGCGAGCACGAGCCCCTGCCCCTTGCGGTCTTCCGTCAACAGGCAGATGCCCGCCCGGATCGCGTCGCGGGGGGAACGGATCGCGAGCGGCCTGCCGTCGAGGACGATCGAGCCCGCGTCGGCCCGGTCGGCCCCGAAGATCAGCCGGGCGGTCTCGGTGCGGCCGGCCCCGACGAGGCCCGTGAGCGCGAGGATCTCCCCCCGCCGAACCTCGAAGGAAACATCCCGCACCCGATCGCCACGGTTCAGGCCGCGGACCACCAGCCGCGGCTCCCCCACCCGCCGCACCCGCCTCGGAAACTCGTCCTCGAGCTTCCGCCCGACCATGAGCTCGATCAGATCCCGGCGGGGCATCTCCGCCGCCGGCCGCGTGGCCACGTGCCGGCCGTCCCGCATGACGGTGATCCGGTCGGCGATGGCCTCGATCTCCTCCAGCCGGTGGCTGACATAGACGATGCCGATCCCCTGCTTCCGCAGGTCGCGGATGATCGCGAACAGCCCCTGCACCTCCCGGGGCGTGAGCGCGGCCGTCGGCTCGTCCATCACGATGATCCCGGCATCCTCGGCGAGCGCCTTGGCGATCTCCACCGTCTGCTGCTGCGCCACCGAGAGCCGGTGGCAGGGCACGTCGGGATCGACCGCCACGCCGAGACGACGGAAGAGCCCGAGGGCCAGGGCCCGCTCCTCGCCCGCCCGCACGAAGCCAGCGCGGGTCCGCTCCCGGCCCAGGAAGATGTTCTCCCGGGCCGACAGGGCCGGCACGAGGTTGAACTCCTGGTAGATCACGGCGATCCCGGCCCTCCGCGACGCGATCGGATCGCGGATCCCGACCGGGCGGCCCGCCACGCGGATGGTCCCCGCCTCCGGCTGCACCGCGCCGCCGAGCACCTTCATGAGGGTGCTCTTGCCGGCGCCGTTCTCCCCCATGAGCGCCATCACCTCGCCGGCCCGCAGGTCGAAATCGACCCCCTCCAGCGCGGCCACCCCGGGATACGACTTCACGATGCCCCGCATCTCGAGAAGCGGCGCGGGGGGCGGCTCGACACCGGCGACGACCATGCGGGCAGTCCCCTTCCCTTCCGGGACTACTTCAGCCGCTCGTCCTGCTCGCCGTCGGCCCGGCGGTAGAGCGCCGTGGGAATCAACTGCACGGGCGGCACCTCCTCGCCGGCGAAGTAGCGGAGGATCGACGACACCGTCATCGAGGCGATCCGGTCGGGAAACTGCACCGGGTCGGCGTGGATCTTGCCCTCCTTGATCGCCTGCTTGCCGTCGATCTGGCCGTCGAAGCCGACGATCTTCACGCGGTCGGCCCGCCCCGCCTTCTCCAGGGCCGCCCGGGCGCCGAGCGCCGAGGGATCGTTGATGGCGAAGATGCCGGCGACGTCGGGATGGGACTGCAGCGCGTCCTCGGTGCACTTGAAGCCCTTGTCCTTCTGGCCGTCTCCGGGGAGTTCGGCCACGATCTCGATCGCGGCGGAGGGGTTTGCCGCGTTGTGCTTCTCGAGCACCTCCTTGAACCCCTGCACCCGCAGGATGCACGACTCCCCCTGCTTGAAGTCGAGCACCACCACCTTGCCCCCCGCCTCGCCGAGGGCCTCGATCATCGCCTCCGCCGCCTGCCGGCCCCCGCCGAGGTTGTCGGTGGCGATGTGCGACACCACCTCCGCCTCCGGGGCGAGGCAGGCGATGTCGGCGGTGAAGACCGGAATGCCGGCCTCGTTGGCCTCCTTGATGGCCGGCCCGATCGACCGCGAATCGCACGGGCAGAGCACGATCGCGGCGGCCCGGCTGACGATGAAGTCCTTGACCTGATTCTGCTGCTTCGCGACGTCGAACTCGCCGCTGGTGACCACCGTCGCGTAGCCCTGCTTGGCGGCCTCGGCGGTGATCGTGTCGGCGATCTCCTTGAAGAAGGGGTTGGTCATGGTGAGCACCGACACCCCGATCGTGCCCTTGGTCGCCTTCGCGGACGGGACCGGCTTGGCCGGGGCCGCCACCTCGGCGGGCCGGCCGCAGCCGAACGCCGTCACCAGGGTCATCGCCACCGCAGCCATCGCCACCGTGCGTCGCATCGGAGTTCCTCGTCGCCTGAGAAGGGTTTTGTCACGCAAACCGCTCCCGCCGGCGGCCCGCCCCCCGGCAGGATACCAAGCCCGCCGCCCCCGATGGCAGCCGACCGCATCAGGGGGCCGGGATAGGGGGGCCGGCATCAGGGGGCCGGCATCAGGGGGTCGGGATGACCGGCCGGGGCAGCTCGCGCGACCGCTTGGTGGGTCGGCCCGCCTGGATGTCCGCGATCGCCGCCGCCTGTGCGTCCACCCCCTCGCGGTCGGCGTGCAGGCCGAAGTCCAGCGTGAACCGGCGGGTCTCGCCCGGGGCCAGCTTCGGCACGCGGCCGGCGAGCCGCTCGACCCGGCGGTTGTAGGGAAAGCCCGTGGCCGGCTCGAGGCCGGTGACGTAGCCATCGGCCTCGGCGGCGGTGTTTTTCCAGATCGTCAGGCAGGGCAGCTCCTTCACGCTCCAGCGGATCGACGCGCCGCGGTCGCCGGCGGCGTTGCGGAGCATCACCATGCTGCGGCCAGCGGCGTCGGCGTAGGGCGTGCAGAGGAAGACCTCCTCGACGAAGCCGGCCCGGGGGGCGGCGTAGGTGTCGTAGGTGTCGAGCGCCTCGCCCGCATGCTCCGTCATGGGGGCGACCGTCTCCAGGGGGGCCACCACTTTGGCCCCCGCCCCGAGCAGCGGGCTGCCGTAGTTGGCGTGGTAGATGAGCTGAAACTCCTGCGCCGCGGAGGCGTGGTTGGTGACGGCGTCTTCGATCCGCAGGGTGTCGCTGCCCGGCACGGTGGAGAGCTCCGTCTGCAGCTCCAGCTTCGGGCCGTTGAACCACCGCTCGTGCACGGTGCCGCGGACCCGCAGCCGGTGCGGCGGATCACGATCGACGAGCACCTCCACCCGCGAGGCGGGCAGATTGCCGATGCGGCCGTGAAGCGTGAGCGGGAGCGAGGAGACGTTGCCGTCGTCGTCGGCCAGCTCGTCGCGGCCCGGGTGGCCCGCGAACTCCAGGCCGCAGCGGACCATCCACTCGTTGAAGCCCTGCAGCCAGCCGAGGCCGTTGCGGGATTCGAGATCGATGTGCCGCGGGTGCACCAGCTCCTGCACCGGGGAGTTCCATCCCAGCCGGAAATCACCCTGCCGCACGTCGAGGATGCTCAGGCCCCGCGTCGGGATGACGCGGATTTGCAGCCGGCCGTTGTCGATCGTGATCAGGTCCACGCCGTCCTGCAGGCCGCCGCGGAGCGTCTCCTTGCGGATCGACCAGGGCACGCCGCCGGTGCCCGGCAGCTCGGGCGCGGCCAAAGCGAAATCCTCCTCCCAGACACCCGCCGCGGTGTCGGTCAGCACGCGCCGATAGGGCTCGTCGGCGCGGGCGGTCGCGGCGGCGACGCAGGCCGCCAGCAGGAGGATCTTGGAATGCGTCATCGCGGTGTCCTTTCGAAACGTGGAGACGATCAGGGCCGGGGGGTCAGGGCACGGGCGCGGGCTTTGGCTCGGTGAAGATCGCCTCGAGTGCGGCCCGCATCACCCCCGGATCGACGTTCACGCCGGTCCAGTAGCCGATCCCGATCACCCCCTGATTGACGAGCATGCCGAGGCCGTCGAGGGGGATGCAGCCGCGGGCCGCGGCCTCCCGGATGAGGTGCGTCCGCGGCGGATTCGGGATCACGTCGGCCACCACCATGCCGGGCCGCAGCGACTCCCAGTCGATGGCCAGCCGCCCGCCGACGTCGGGGAAGAGGCCGATCGAGGTGGCGTTGATGACGACGTCGGTGCCCGGGGGCACCGTGAAGGGCCCCTGCCAGCGATGAAACTCCGCCCGCGTTCCGGTCCTCCCGGCGAGCAGCCGCACCAGCTCCGCGGCCCGGCCGGGATCGCGGTTGACGACGTGGATCTCCGACACGCCGGCCAACGCCAGCTCGACGCCGATCGCCCGCGCCGCCCCCCCCGCCCCGAACATCACCACCCGGCGGCCCGCCGGATCGACGACGCCGCGAAGCGACTGCAGAAACCCCTTGCCGTCGGTGTTCTCGCCGATGAGACGGTCTCCGCGGCGGACCACGCAGTTGACGGCCCCCATGATCGCGGCCGAATCCCCCAGGCCGTCGAGGTGTTCGATCACCGCCACCTTGTGCGGCAGCGAGCAGTTGAACCCGGCCCAGTTCATCGCGCGGGCGCCGCGGACGGCGTCGGCGAGCCGCTCCGGCGGCACCTCGCAGTTGATGTAGCGCCAGGGCAGAGCGTGGTGGCGGTAGGCCGCCTCCACCATCGCCACGGTCGGGTTTTCACCGGCCGGCTGCGCGAACGAGCCGGTGAGGTGATCGAGAAAATCGCGCGACGCGGACATGAATCCTCGGGCGTGGAAGCGGTGGCGGCCACCGCGGCGGAGTGTAAGATTTCCGCCGGTTTGCCGCCACCTGCCGCAGACCCATCGTCCGCCACCCGCGCGAGGTTTTCCATGCCGGCCCGCGACCGTCGTCCGCTCCGCGTCAGCTTTCGCGAGACGCTGCTCGCGATCCTCCCCGGCATGCTCGTGGCGCTCGTGGCGAGCGTGGCAGCGGCCCAGCCTCCCGCTCGATCGCAGCCGCCTGCCCAATCGCAGCCGCCCGCTCGATCGCAGCCCGGCCCGCTGTTCGTCTATGGCATCAGCTACACCGAGGACCGCGCGGCCGTGGCCCGGCTCTCCACGGGCGACGACGGGCCCTCGTTCGAGGTCGTGCAGTCGATTCCGCTCGGCTGCAAGGGAGCCGCGATCGCCCACCACCCGCGGCTCGGGCTGGTCTACACCGTCTGCAAGAACGGCCACGGCGGCGTGTTTCGCACGCAGCCCGACGGCAGGCTCGAGAAGATCCGCGACGTGGAGTTTCACGGCGGCTACTGCTGGCTCTCCTTCGACGCGACGGGCCGCTGGCTCCTCGGCGCGTCGTATGAATCGGGGGCCGTGGACGTGCACGGCCTCGACGCGGATGGCATGCCGACCACCCTGGCCGACTCGCGTGACATGGGACGCAAGATGGCCCACTCGGTCGGCGTCTCCCCCGACAACCGCTTCGCCTACGCCGGATTCGTGAAGGAGGAAAACGCCCTCTGCCAGTTCGCCTTCGACGCCGGCGCCGGCAGGCTCACGTCGCTCGACCCCGCCACCGCGGAGATCCCGGCCGACTTCGGCCCGCGGCACGTCGTCTTCCATCCCACGCAGCCGTGGGTCTATTTCAGCGGCGAGCAGCAGCTCGGCGTCGCCGGCTTTTGCATCGGCACCGACGGTCGGCTCGGCCCGCCGCGGATCGCGGCGCCCCCGAAGGTCGCTCCCGGCAAGGGGCTCGCCGGCTCCGACATCGTGATCTCGCCCGATGGGAAGTTTCTCTTCGTGGGCATCCGCGGCTTCGAGGATCCGCTGCAGGCGGTCGTCACCTACGCGGTCGCCGGGGACGGCCGGGCCGAGCCGGTGTGCGTGACCGAGACCGACGCCATCCCGTGGGCGATCGACATCACCCCCGGCGGCGACCGGCTGCTCGTCTCCGCGGCCCGCCCCGGCACCCTGACCTCCTACACGATCCGGCCCGACGGCGGTCTCGTGAAGGAGGCGGCGGTCGAGATCGGCAAGGATTTCTGGGACATCGTCGTCGCCCCGGCGCCGGCCCGCTGACCGTCCGCCGCGTGGACATCGACCACGCATGCGGGTAAGACATGCGCCGGCGGCCCCGCAGGGGTGAGCCACCCGGCCCGCCGCCGCCCGAGCGTGCCCCTGTCAGGGCGTGTTCTGCCTGATCGTCCCGCCGACTCGTTCCCACCGCTGTCTGGAGCCCCGACCATGCGAGCCCTTCGCGCCCCCGCCACCCTGTTGGCCGCCCTGTTCGTCGCCCTGGTGCCGGTCGCGTCCCCGGCCACGTGGTATCAGGAGAACATCGAGAACGGCTCGGAGATCATCATGATGGATCTCCGCTGGCCGTGGTGGTGCTCCGGCACCTACTACGCCAACTGGAACACCGGTTTCACCGGCGCGCCGAGCAGCATGAGCTTCTACGGCGGCTTCCTCTCGATGGCGCCGGACGGCCCCGACGGCAAGCCGAACCTCGATCCCAGGATCCAGGACGGCTTTCACCCGGGCTCGGTCTGGTCGTTCTGGGGCGGCAGCCCCGACGGCCGGCCCGTGGAGTTCATCGAGTCGGCGGCCAACCTCTTCCTCAAGAACGTGTACGGGGCCGAGGGGGCGAGCGGCTCGCTGGGAGCCCAGAACTGGAAGTTCATGGGCCGCGACCGCTGGTACACGATGCTCGGCAGGGTGTGGCGGCCGGCCGATCCGGCGGCCACGCACTCCTACGTGGGCCGGTGGGTGAAGGACCAGGCCGACGGCCGCTGGCACCTGATCGCGATCGCGCGGCTGCCGGCCCCCGTCACCGCGTTCACCGGCAACGCGGGCTTCATCGAGACGCTCTCCGACGGCCGGGTGGTGCGGCCGCTGCACCGCCGCTTCGGCTACTTCCGCAAGGCCGGCACCTGGGGCAAGTCCGACACGATCACGATCAACGACACGCCCTATGTCGTGGTCAACGTGCGGCCCGAGGGGGACCACGACTATGCGGCGATCGAATATGCCGCCACGACCGACAACCTCCCGGCGGCCCTCGAGGGCAAGCCGCTCGGCAAGGATGACGATCACTCCTTCACCGTCCGCCAGCCCAACCTGCCGACGCTCGACAAGCCGGCCGTGGGCGGGGTGCGGGCCCGGGTGGCGGCCGATCAGGTCGCCGTCACCTGGGAGGTGCCCGACACCGCCGCCCCGATGCTCGGCTTCCGGATCGAGGTCTTCGCCGACGAGAACTGCCGGGGCGAGCCCCTGGCGGTGAAGGAGGAACGGATGCCGACCGCCCGCGAGGCGCTGATCGACGTGGCGGCGCCCGCCAACGCCGGCGTGCGGCTGACCGTGACCGACATCTTCGACCAGCAGGCCGAGCCGGTCGTGGTGGCCGCCAGCGGCGTCGGGAAGCCGGTGCCGGCCCGCGCCGGGGGCGACGACACGATCCCGGGGCTCGCCTACGAACTCCTGATCAAGGACTCGACCCGCAGGGAGAACTACTGGAACTCGGCCGTGGAACAGCCCAACGAACAGCATCACTGGCTCTCGTTGGCGGAGATCTCCGACGGGAAACTGCTCCGGCAGGGGCTTGCCCGCGGCTTCGATCTCGGGGTGCTCGAGCAGCGGCAGTCGGGATACGCGCTCGTCTTCAAGGGCCTGCTCCGGGTGCCGACCGACGGCATGTATCTGCTGCGGGCGCAGATCGACGGCGGCTACCGGATCGCCATCGGCGGCCGCGACGTGGTGGTCTGGGACGGCCAGCACGGCAGCAGCACGAAGACCGGCTTCGCGAACCTGGCCGCCGGCGACCACGAGCTCGAGGTGACCTACCTCTACGACCAGCTGCCCGCGCGGAACTTCAAGATCGAGTGGGAGGGGCCAGGGCTGCCCCGGCAGGCGATCCCGCTCGAGGCGCTGCGGGTGCTCGATCGCGGCGACTATCCCGCGCCGCTGGTCGAGGCCGAGGCCCCCGGCGACGGCACCGGCAACGTCACGGTGGCGGTCGATCCCAAGGGACACACCGTCAACCGCACGGCGCTCTACCTCGGGACCCTCGAACTGGCGGCGGCCGACGGGCCGCGGCTCGACTACGCGGGTCCGCTGCCCCGCGGCGAGGCGGTGCTCTGGTCGCGGGTGACCTTCGACGGCAATCACTCCGTCGATTCGGCGCCGGCGAAGCTCGACGTGACCGGCCGGCAGGTCGAGGGGCGGTGGCGGGCCAAGAACGTGGGCGATTCCGCCGCCCGGGCCGGTCTCTGGCAGACGGGGGACGACAGCTTCCTCTTCTTCGGCAACGGCATGCACATGCTCTCGCAGCCGATCGACGGCGACTTCACCGCCACATGCCGGATCGACGACTACAACGGCAAGCGCGGGGAGCCGGTCAACAGCCGGGCGTGGGTGGGGCTCTCGGCCCGACCCGATCCCGAGGCCCTCAACTGGGGCTGGGGCCGGGATTTCCACGTCGTGCAGACGGCGCGGGAAGGGCTGCGGGCCTCGGCCGAGTTTTCCGATCTCGGGTCGGGCCGGCTCTCGACCTATCAACTCGCTCCGGCGCCCTGGATTCGGATCGTGCGGCAGGGGGAGGTCTGGACCGGCTGGTCGAGCCCGGACGGCAAGACCTGGAAACTGGGTGCCTACCAGTGGAGGCCGGTCGCGAAGACGATGCACGTGGGCCTCTTCTTCAGCGCGCTGCCGCAGGATGCGCGGGCCCATTACCATGCCCGTGTGAGCGAGCTTTCCGTCGTGCCCGGCGTGCTGCCGGAATCGACCCCCCCGGCGCCCGCCCGCGCGGGCAACACCGCCGGCGACCGGCTCACGGGCGTGGCGCTCGCCCGCGGGGATTCCAATGTGGTCGTGGCGCGGAGCTCCCACGCCGGACTCATCCGCTCGATCGACGGCGGCAAGACCTGGGCCGCCGCCAACGGCCGGCTGACCGGCGCGGACCTCGCCGTTCGCAGCGTGGCGATCCATCCGCAGAACGCCGAGATCATGCTGCGGGCCGGGGGGGGCGGGCTCTGGAAGACCACCGACGGGGGGAAGGCCTGGAAGCAGCTGACCCTCGAGGGCGACTTCGATGGCGCCGGGCCATCGGCGCTCTGCGGCGAGGTCGTCGCCTTCGATCCGCGGAATCCCGAGGTCGCCTACGTCGGCTGTGAGTCGCGGGGCTTCTTCCGCAGCGACGACGGCGGAACGACCTGGCGGCGGCTGGGCCTGGAGGGGGAGCGGGTGACCGCGGTGCGGATCTGGGATAGGGAGCCCTACTACCCCGCCCTGACCGACGGCCGCACGGAGATCTGCGTGACCACCTCCGCCGACCACTGGATGACCTTTCTCGGTCGAGGCGCGCCGGCGACGAAGACCGCCGCCGAAATCTCGCGGGCCTATGTGTCGGGGGACGGCGTGCAGACGATCGCCGAGATCGACGCCCGCACCGACACCGGCTTCCACGACGCCGCCTGGGACAAGTCGCTGCAGTCAACCCGTGAGATCAGCTACGCCACGACGCTCGGCTACGAGCACAACTCGGGCGGACACATGTCGCTCTTTCCCCCCGGGAAGCAGTTCGAATGGCTGCGGCCCTTCGTGTCGCTGGGAACCACCGCCCGGGGCGCGGGCCGAGACGGCGTCTTCTACACCCAGGCCCTCGATCCCGAGGTTCCCGGCCGGCTCACCGCCGGCCGCGGCGGCTGGGGCATGAGTTGGGAGTTTCAGAAACTCAAGGGCGACGTGCCCCAGGGGGGGCTGGTGGCCTGCTGCGGCGAACTGAAGGAGGGCCGCGTGTGGTGGTTCGTGTTCACCGACGGGCTCTACGCGTCGCTCGACGGCGGCGAAACGCTGACGCGGGTGCTGGACCAGCAGGGGGGGCGTGTTCCGACCGGAAAATGAAAATCGGTCGATCCCGGTCCGGGCGCTGAACCATCAGCCGGCGGCGGTCGTACCTAGCAGACTGTGGAACAAGTCTGCCCGAGCAGGATGCGAGGATCATCGACCGTGGAAACCCTCGGCGTTTCCACCGGTCGATCCAGTGGACAAAGGTCATGGATGACTTTGTCCACGGGCAGCTAGACACCGTTACCCCATGGAACTAGCATCTTCCGAGGGATAAACGGGCATCTTGCCCGCTTTCGGCCCGGAGTCCAGGAGTCTTGACCATGGCGATCTCCAGGCCTGTTCACCCGTTTGTGACGAGTCGGCGGCGGTTTCTGCGGGCGGCCGGGGTGTGCATCGCCCTGCCCGCCTTCGAGAGCCTGATGCCCCGCACCCGCGCGGCCCGGGCCGCCGCCAAGGCCGCGGCGCCCGTGAAGCGGTTCGTCTGCACGACCAACATCTACGGGGCCTACAAAAAGGCCTTCTTCCCCAAGACCGCCGGTCTCGATTTCGAGCTCACGGAGACGCTCCTCCCGCTCGAAAAGCACCGCAAGCGGATCAGCGTCTTCACGCACCTCGACCACGGGATCGGCGGGGGGCACCAGGCGGTGCCGACGCTCCTCAACGGCGTCATGCCCCACCTGGCCAGCCAGTATCCCGAGGGCAACATCAGCCTCGACCAGAAGGCCGCCGAGTTCGTCGGCTCGCAGACGCGGTATCCGTCGATGACGCTCTCCGTCAACGAGGCCAACCTCGTGAGCATCACCCGCACCGGCGTGCAGGTGCCGAGCATCAACCTCAAGGAGATGTACCGGGCCCTGTTCATCGAGGAGAGCGCCGACGCCAAGGCCGTCCAGGCGCGGCAGGACGACCTGCACTGCAGCATCCTCGACGCCGTGATGA
>SXHR01000128.1:0-22373 GCA_005773625.1 Planctomycetaceae bacterium
AGCTTGTGCCGCTTGCCGTTCGAAAGCTCGATCTGCGTCGGGGCGAGCCGTTCGATCTCCGCGACCCGGTCATGGCCCACCAGACCGTGCAGCCGCGAGGTCCAGTCGGCCGCCTTGAGCTCGTCGAGGGATCGCAGGCCCCGGCAGAGGCTGGGGAGCAGCCCCGCCATGGCGGTGTCGTCGAGTGGCGGCAGGCCGAGATCGGGGAGCGTGGCCGCCAGCCAGCGGCAGCGGGTCAGGAAACTGCCGGCGGTCGAATCGGTCGCCGGCATCACGCGGTCGAGCTGGGGGGCGGCCTCCCGGGCGAGGAGCGCCGCGGCGGCGTCGTGGTCGCGGATCGCGGTGGGCGACTCGTCGATCACGAGATCCATCCACGAGGTTCGCAGCCGCGCCTCGACCTGTCTCCGTGACGGGTGGTAGAGCAGCTCCTCCGCCGTCGAGAAGTTGGCCGTGGCGAGCGGTTCGCGGTCGAGCCAGGTCCGATCGACGGCCGACGCCTGCCGCACGCCGGCCTCGCCCGTCGAGTCGTCGAGGTCGATGGCGAGGAAGAGCGGCTCGCCGCGAACCCGCGACGAGTCGAGCCGCACCCCCCTGCCCCCCACGAGTGTTCCCCGATCCTGCGTCCCTGGCCGCAGCCGCGCGAGCCGGTCAGGAAAGGACTCGAGCAGGGCCAGCATGACCGCCGCGGCGGGATCGGACGCCCGGGGTGCCAGCGGCACATCGACGAGCCGGTAGAGCTGCTCGGCCACCCGCAGCACGTTGCGACCTCCGCCGGGATGCGGATCGAGCGCCGCATCGGCCAGGGGAATCCCCGCATGAAAGGCCTGCAGCGCCGCGATCCGATCGACGATGTCGGAACGGGTGCGGACGGCATGCCGGTCACGGGGGCCGCCGCCCCGCGGCACCCGGAAGGGATCGCGCTCCGAGAGCACCGCCGCCGCGATCGAGGCCTCGCGGAGCACGCCGTGCCGGGCCCCCGCGAGCAGCAGCCGGGCCAGCCGCGGATGGGCGGGCAGCCGGAGAAGGTCGCCGCCGAGGGGCGTGAGGCGGTATCGGCCCGTCGCGTCCGGCTCGATGGCGCCGAGGTGCGTGAGCAGGCCCCGGGCGTTGGCGATCGCCTCCGGCGGCGGCGGATCGAGCCAGGGAAAGTCGCGGTCTTCGCCGAGGGAGAGCAGCTGGAGGAGCGGCCCTGCGAGGTCGCCGCGCACGGCCTCGGGCGGCTCCGCCGCGGCGCGGTGCTGGTGCGAGGATTCGTCCCAGAGTCGCCAGCACACGCCGGCGACGGTGCGGCCCGCGCGGCCGGCCCGCTGGTCGGCGGCCGCCTTCGCGATCGGCACAAGCTCCAGCCGCGGCAGGCCGGTCGCGTGCGACACGCGGCTCTGCCGCGCGAGGCCCGAGTCGATCACGGCCGTCACGCCGGGAATCGTCAGCGACGTCTCGGCGACGTTCGTCGAGAGGATCACCTTGCGGCGGCCGATGTCGGCGAGCACGCCGTCCTGCTGGTCGGGGGGCAGGTCGCCGTAGAGCGTGAGCACGGCGTGCCCCTGCCGCTCGAGCGTCGCGGAGAGGTCCTGCTGGCAGCGGATGATCTCGCCCACGCCGGGCAGGAAGACGAGCACGTGGCCCGTGGTCGTCCGGATCGCCTCGGGCACCGCCGCCGCCACGAGCTCCACGAGGTCGCGGCGGTCGCCGTGCTTGAGATACCGCATCTGCACCGGAAACACCCGCCCCGTCGCGGAGACGACCGGGCAGGCCTCCCCGGCGCGGCCGAGCAGCGCCGCCACCGGCGCCGCGTCGAGCGTGGCGCTCATCACGATGATCCGCAGGTCGGGCCGGAGCGTCTCCCGGAGTCGCACGAGCAGGCCGAGGACGAGATCCATCTCCAACGTCCGCTCGTGAAACTCGTCGAGCACGACGGCTCCGATCGAGTCGATCGTCACGTCGCCGACGAGCCGCCGCAGCATGATGCCGGTCGTCTCGACGACGAGCCTCGTGTCGGGGCCGACGCACGACTCGAACCGCACCTGATAACCGACCTCGCCCCCCGGCTCGCCGCCGCGGAGGCGGGCGATCTGCCTTGCCACCGCGCGGGCGGCGAGCCGACGCGGCTGGAGGAGCACCACCCGCGACTCCCGCGGGAGGTCGTCGAGCACCGCCGCCGGCACGAGCATCGTCTTGCCCGATCCCGGCGGTGCCGTGACGACCACCGCGCCGCGGCGGGAGGCGTGCACGACCTCCTGGAGTACGGCGGCGACGGGCAGATCGGGGGGCAGCCTGGTCGGCATCGAAGGCTCGGGCGGGATGAGGGGGGTGTTGGGCGGGTCTGCGTCAGCCACGGTGCCGGTGTCGCTCCCATGCATCCCGCCAGGTGGTCCAGGGGAGCGGGGAAACGGGCAGCAGAACATCGGCCGGAACATCGGCCGGTGCCGCGGCGGGCGGCTCGGGGGCGTCGGGCATCCCGGCGGAGGCGGCCTCGGCCACGTCCGCCGCCGAGAGCCGCTGGAAGCCGGCGAGCGCGAGCCGCACGACGGCCTGCTGGGCGGGCCGCACCCGGCCCAGCCAGCCCTCCTCGATCACGCGGGAGGCGATCGAGCCGGCCTGTTCGACGAGCGACACCACCAGCGGCCCCGCATCGACGCCCCCTGACTCGACCTCGATCTCGATCCGCCCGACCGCCAGCTGAACGCCGGCGACCCGCAGCGCGAGATCACGTCCGGCGTCGGTCCTCTCGACGAGACCGATCACGTCCCGCTCGACGAAGGCCGCGATGTCGTGTTCGATTTCGTGGAGTTGATGATCCAGCCGCCGCATCCGCGTGGCCGATTTCCGCTGCGTCGTGTCGCGGCCGTGGAGCCGCCGCAGCCGGGCGAAGAGTCGGGGGATCGTGCCCGAGTGAAATCCCGGCGTCAGCAGCCGGCGGACGGTCTCGCCGTGGTGCCCCACCTGCACCGGCCGCAGGTTCGGCGAACGGTTGGCCGCGTACAGCCGCCAGTTCTCCTTGAGCTCCCAGGCGAGAAATCCGAACACGCCGGGAATGCACGTGGAGACGAAGGTCACCGCCGTGAGCGCCATCCCCTTCTCCATCCCGGTCGCCGACACGAGCTGGGAGGCCACCACCGGAATCATCGGCACCAGCAGCTTGTGCGACACCGTCACCACGGGGAAGTGCTTGATGGGGTTGAGCTGCGGCTCGATGAGCAGCGTGATGCAAAACCGCACGAAGGCCTCGACGATCGACCAGACCGCCCCGAGCACCGCCTTCACCGCCAGCACCAGTCCCGACTCGTCGGAGCGGAATCGCAGGCTCTCATCGACCGCGTAGAGCGTGCCCTCGACGAAGTCCACCGCGCGGCGGAAGGCGTCGATGATCCAGCTGACCACCCCCACGACCACGTGCAGATGGAAATGGTGCAGGGCCCGGCCCGTCGTCTCGACGAACTGTTCCTGCATCCGCCGGCCGAAGCGGGAGTTGAGGACGACCGCGCTCGCGGCGAACACCGCGGGCACGACCCAGGGCGTGCGCCGGGAGACCCAGCTTCCCTGGTGGGGCAGAAGCAGCCAGACCGCGAGCGTGACCAGCAGCGGGCTCCAGGCGTGGCGGATGAACCACCGCACGGGCGGACTGCGGACCAGGAGCCCGATGAAGGGCAGCCGCAGCAGCCGCGCCGGCAGCCCGATCGTGATGAAGTGGATGGCCGCGAGGATGCCGCGGACGGCCTGGGTCGCCGCCACCCGCACCGCCGGCAGGTGCATCATCGCCCAGATCGCGATCCCGATGGCAAGCATGCGGCCCCGGGTGTAGACGTGCCACATCTCGCCGAGCGAATAGGCGGTGACCGGCTCGACGACATGCTCGAGGCCGCGGAGGATGATCCACGCCCCGCCGAAGGGGAGCAGGAGGTGCGTCGTGATCAGCCGACCGAGCCCCATGCCGAAGAAGGGGGCGCTGAGCCGCTGCATCGCCGCGAGATACGCCGGCGCCCGGCGGTAGACGCCGTCGAGCGACCGGGCGAGCCGGCCGTCGAGACGCAGCAGTTGATCGCCCGCGAGCCACTCCGCCGGGCTCTGCAGGTCGGGCAGCTTCAACTGGTTGCGGGAGATCGCGTCCCGCACGCTGCCGAACGATACAAACCCCCGTTCCATGATCCCGTCGAGAAGTTCATCGAGGAGTTTTTCGCGGGCCGCCTCCTCGACGAGGCAGTCGGGGACGAGGCCCGCCTCGGCGATCGCCGATTCGACCCGTGGGCGGAGCGTCTCGCGGGCCGCCGCGGCGGTGGTCTTGAGGGCCACGCGCAACAGGCGGTCGGCCCGGCGGCGCTGCGGCTCCGGGAGCCCGACGGAGGGGACGCGGGCGGCCGCGGCGACGGCGTGGCGGTGGATGAGCACGAGCCGTTGGCAGGGCAGCGGTGTCGCCAGCGGACGCCGGCCCAGGGAAAAGAGCCAGCCGAGGAGCTGCGTCCGGAAGCTCTCGCGTTCCGAATCGACACAGATCTTCTGCAGGTCGTAGAGCAGCCGGGCCGGCGGCGTCCACGACGAGCCGCCCGTCCGTTCCACCAGTTCGCGAATCACGGCGTTGGCGTCGTCCAACGACGCCGGGTCGAGGTCGAGGGCCCAGCCGAGCCGCCGGGCGAAGGAATCGACCTGTCGTTCGAGTCGTCCGGTCGCCGGACGCGCCCCCTTCGGCCTTGTCGCCGCGGCCCGCCATTCGTCGAGCGCCGCCCGCACCATATTGCCCCGCAGGGCGGTGCGATCGGCCTGTCGTCGCAGGGCCCCCGGCCGCGGCCGAAACCATTCCGGCCAGCGGAAAGACGCCGGCTGCTCCCGCGGCGCCGGCCGCGTCGCCGCCTCGGGATCGTGCATGCCGGGCAGCGCCGCCTCGAGCAGGGCCTCGCCGCCCACGAGGGCCGACAGCCGTGCGGCGAGCGTGTCGGCGTCGTCGATCGAGGGAAACCAGGCCCACACCGCATCGGGGGCGAAGCACCGCAGTTCGAGGAACACGGCCACGAACTCGGCGAGGATTTCACGGTCGTCGGCCGCGGGGCCGAGGAGCCCCTCCTGCACCAGCACCCGGGCTGCCTCGGCGGCCGTGGTCGGCCCGAGCCACTCGGCCACACGCTGCCTGGCGGCCGCGCCCTCCGCGGGGTCGTCGAGCACCCGGCGGGCCGCGAGATCGAGCAGGGCATGAAAGGTCAGCCGCCAATACTCCCGCAGCAGTCCCTGAAGCTCCGCGGCGTCGAAGCGGTCGGCGTCGGGGCGGGCGATCACCGCGACCGTCTCGGGGAGGTCGGTGGGAAAGGCCAAGACGTCGTCCGCGAGTTCCGCCAGCCGGCGGGGCCCGATGATCGCGATGTCGCGGTGCGGCAGCCGGGCCAGTCCCAGCGGTATGTCGTGCTGGCCGCGGATGATCCGCCGGACCATCCGCGGCGGGGCGAACACGATCTCCGGCAATGCCTCGCGGATCGACTGTTCGACGGCGAACATGTCGAAAACTGGTTGCGACCCGCTCATTCCGCCTCGAGCTGCTTCCGGGCCGCCTCGATCGCCCGCTGCTTCTCGGCATCGACCCGGGGCCACTCCAGGCCGAGGTTGCGGATCGTCCCGGCGAGCACGGCGGCGACGACCGCCCGACTGACCCACTTCTTGTCGGCGGGGACGATGTACCACGGGGCGTGCGTCGTGCTCGTGGCGGCGATCGCCTCCTCGTAGGCCCGCATGTAGTCGTCCCAATGCCGCCGTTCGGCGACATCCGAAGGGGAAAACTTCCAGTGCTTGTCGGCCTCGTCGATCCGGGCCAGAAACCGTTTCTTCTGCTCGCTCCGCGAGACGTTGAGGAAAAACTTGACGATGGCCGTGCCGTTGCGGGCCAGGTGCCGCTCGAAGGCGTTGATGTCGTCGAAGCGATCGGCCCAGGTCTTCTTCGAGGCCGTCACGTCGGGAATCCGCTGCGCCTCGAGCAGCCCCTCGTGCACCCGCACGATCAAAACCTCCTCGTAGTAAGACCGGTTGAAAATGCCGATCCGGCCCCGCTCGGGGAGCTTCTTCATGCACCTCCAGAGGAACGTGTGGTCGAGTTCCTCGGCCGACGGATGCTTGAAGCTCGTCACCTCGACGCCCTGCGGATTGATGCCCGACATGACGTGCTTGATCGCGCCGTCCTTTCCGGCGGCGTCCATCGCCTGAAAGATCACCAGCACGCTCCAGCCATCGGCCGCCCAGAGGAGCTCCTGCATGGTGGCCAGTTCGGCGACGTCGCCGGCGAGCAGTTCGGCCGCAGTCTCCTTCCGCCTCTTCTCGGGGATGTCGTCGTCGCCGGCCCAACCCGGATCGTGGTCGGCAAGACGCAGCCGCGAGCCCTCCGGGACGCGAAACAGCTGCTCAACCTGTTTGAAATCGACCGGCATGGGGTTCGCTCCGGGGGGCACCCGTCGTCCCCGCGGGACGGTCACTGGTGCGGAGAGCATCATACAGCCCCCCGCCCGGCAGAGGTGCTCGTGCCACATTCCCGGCACGATGCGATTCTCGGGACGATATCGCGGGAGAGGGCCGGTCGGGCATGATCACGCGACCCGGTGGCTCGCGACCCGATGGCTATAGTATCCGGGTCTGGTCGCGTGGTCACAGAGAGGGAACTGCAGCCGTGTCCAGGAATCAACCCGTCGCCCGCCGTCGTCGGGCCGTTTCCGCGGTGTGGGCGGTTGCCGCCCTGCTCGTCGTGGTGCCGTTCGCCTCCGCGGGCGAGCCGAGGCTCGCGCTCGAGAAGGGCGACCACATCGCCATCATCGGCAACACGCTCGCCGACCGGATGCAGCACTCCGGCTGGCTCGAGACCTACGTGCACGCCCTCCATCCGGGGCACGACCTCGTCTTCCGCAACCTCGGCTATCCGGGTGACGAACTCGTGGAGCGGATCCGCGAGGAGAACTTCGGCAGCCCGGAGCAGTGGCTCGAGAAGACGCAGGCCGGCGTGGTCTTCTGCTTCTTCGGCTACAACGAGGCCTTTCGCGGGCCGGCGGGCCTCGACCGCTTCAAACAGGACCTCGCGAAAACGATCGACGGCATGCGGTCGCGGAACTTCGACGGCCGGTCCCCCCCGCGGCTCGTCTTCTTTTCGCCGATCGCCCACGAGGACCTCAAGAGCCCGCATCTGCCCGACGGCTCGGCCAACAACACGAACCTCGCCCTCTACACGTCCGCCATGCAGGAGGTCTGCGAGGCCAAGGGCGTCCCCTTCGTCGATCTCTTTTCGGCCACGAAGGCGCTCTACGCCGCCGCCTCGAAGCCGCTGACGATGAACGGCATCCATCTCCTGGAGCATGGTGACCGGGCGGTCGCCGAGGTGATCGTGAAGGACCTCTTCGGGGATGCGGGGGCCGCGGCCGGCGAGCCGGCGCTCGAAAGGCTCCGGCAGGCGATTCTCGACCGCAACTACCACTGGTTCAGCCGTTACCGCGTCGTGGACGGCTACAACGTCTTCGGCGGCCGTTCGCAGCTCGCCTGGTTCGGCCAGTCGAACGCCGACGTGATGATGCGCGAGATGGAGATCCTCGACGTCATGACCGCCAATCGCGACGCCCGGGTGTGGGCCGTGGCGCAGGGGGGCGACCTCGTCGTGAAGGACGACAATCTTCCGGCGGAGCTGGAGGTGAAGACCAACATCCCCGGCACGCTCACAGGGGGCGGGCACGCATACCTCGGCGGCAAGGAGGCGATCGGCAAGATGCGGATCGCGGAGGGACTCGAGGCCAATCTGTTCGCCTCGGAGGAGATGTTTCCGGAGTTCGCCAACCCCGTGCAGATGGCGGTGGACACCGACGGAAGGCTCTTCGCCTCCGTCTGGCCGTCCTATCCCCACTGGAACCCGACCGAGCCGCGGCGCGACCGGATCGTCTGCCTGCCCGACGACGACGGCGATGGCGTGGCCGATCGCTGCGTGACCTTCGCCGACGAACTCAACAGCGTCACCAGCTTCGAGTTCTGGGGGGGCGGCATGCTCGTGGCCGCGCTGCCGGAGATCTGGTGTCTGAAGGACACCGACGGCGACGACAGGGCGGACGTCAAGATCCGCATGCTCCAGGGGCTCGACAGCGCCGACTCCCACCACTCCGCCAATGCGATGCTCATCGGTCCCGACGGCTGGCTCTACTGGTCGCGCGGCATCTTCAACGTGGCCGCCATGGAGACGCCCACGAGGACGTTCCGCTCCGGCGAGAGCGGCGTGCACCGTTTCAACCCGCGGACGTTCGAGGTGGAGTTTCACTTCCCGATCGGCCCCAATCCCCACGGCGACGTCTTCGATCAGTGGGGCTACCAGTTCGCCAACGACGGCACGACCGGCACGGGCAGTTACGTCAACATCGGCAGGGGCGTGGGCAACAAGCAGTGGTTCGAGAAGAGGGTGCGGCCGGTCCCGGCGACGGGGCTGCTCGCGAGCAGTCACTTCCCCGAGAAAAACAGGGGCAACTTCCTGATCTGCAACGCGATCGGGGTCCTCGGCGTGCTCCAGCACGAGATCAGGTACGACGGCGCGGACATCACCGCCCGGGAGATCGAGCCGCTCCTGGTGTCCGACGATCCGAACTTCCGGCCCACCGATCTGGAGATCGGCGGTGACGGCGCGCTCTATGTGTCCGACTGGGCCAACGCGATCGTCGGCCACATGCAGCACAACATCCGCGATCCCAATCGCGATCATTCCCACGGCCGCATCTACCGCATCACCGCCAAGGGGCGGCCGCTCCTCGAGCCGGTCAGGCTCCGGGGGAGGCCGATCAAGGAGGTCTGCCGGCAGGCCTTCTTCGCCAAGGAAAACTCGACCCGCTACCGGGGCCGGCTCGAGCTCAGCGGACGGCCGGCGGATGAGGTGGTGGCGGAGGTCGGCTCGTGGACGAAGTCGCTCGATCCGGCGGCGCCCGACGACGCGCAGGCGTTGCTCGAATGCCTCTGGGTCTTCGAGGAGCAGCGGGTGCCCGACGAGGATCTCCTGAAGCGGGTCTTCACGGCCGCCGAGCCGCGGGTCCGGGCCGCGGCGGTTCGGACGCTCGGCCACTGGGGACCGAAGATTGCCGGCTGGGAGCCGATCCTGCTCGCGGCGGCCGTCGATCCCGCGGCGCTCGTGCGGGCGGAGGCCGTCAAGGCGGCCGTCTCGTTCCAGGGGCCCGCGACGGCGGAGACGATCTGCGAAGTGGCCACGCGCAAGCGCGATCCCGAGCTCGACACGGTCCTGAAATACGCCCGTGGCAGGATCGACGTCGATCGGGCCGTGGCCGACGCGATCGCGGCGAAGCGGCCGCTCTCGCAGGCGGCCCGGGCCTACGCGCTGGCCAACTCGAAGGCCGACCTCCTGCTGGGGCTCGAGCGGTCGGAAGACGTCTGCCGGGCGATCCTCGGCCGTGCCGACGCATCGATCGATGCCCTTCGGCAGGCGCTCGCCGGCCTGGCGGAGATCCGCGGAACGGCCGTGGTGCCTGCGCTCCTGGAGCTGATCCGCGACCGCGATTCGTCCGCCAGCCCCAAGTCGCTCGACGGGCTCTCGAGGCTGCTGGCCGACCAGCCCGTGGCGGAACTCGCGCGGGAGCGGGGAACGATCGAGAGGCTCGCGACGACCGGCGGCAGCCCCTCCACCAGACAGCTCGCCTACGCGGCCTGGATCAGGGCCGACGGCTCGGGTGATGCGGCGTTTCTCGCGGCGTCGAAGAGCAAGGAGAGCCTTCGCGATGTGCTCGCCGCGATCCCGCTGGTCGCCGACGACGGCCTCCGCTCGGGCCTCTATGCCGCCGTTCGTCCGCTGCTGTCGGAGCTGCCTCCGGGCCTGGAGCGCGAGCCGGCCGGCGGAGGGGAGACGGTGCACGCCGTCGCGATCCGCACGCTGCGGTCGATTCCGGGACACGAGGGGGAGAAGTTCAGGGACCTGGAGGCCCTCGTGAAGGCCGGCCGCTCACCGGCGGCCGCCATCGAGGCGCTGCGGAGCGTTCCCGAGCAGGATTGGGCGGCCGGCGATCTGCCGGAGCTCGCCGACAACGTCGTCGGCTTCCTGACGTCGATTCCGGCGGCGGCTCGAACCGGGGGCGTGGCGCTGGAGGCGACCGCCCTGGCGCGGGCGATCGCCGCCCGGCTCCCGTCCGACAAGGGCCGGGCGATCAGCGAACGGCTGGAGCGGCTCGACGTTCCGATGATCGCGGTCGGCACGGTGCTCGAGCGGATGATCTACGACAAGGAGAGCCTGGCGGTGCAGGCCGGCAGGACGGTGGAGTTTCGGTTTTCGAACAGCGACGCCATGCCGCACAACTTCGTGATCGTGCGGCCGGGAGCGCTCGAGGAGGTGGGGCTCGCCGCGGAGGCCACCGCCCGCGATGCCGACGCCAAGGATCGCGACTACGTGCCGAAATCCGACAAGGTGCTCCTCGCGAGCCGGCTGCTCCAGTCGGGGCAGAGCCAGACGCTCGTCTTCGAGACCCCGCGGGAACCCGGCATCTATCCCTATGTCTGCACCTACCCGGGCCACTGGCGGCGGATGTACGGCGCGCTGCACGTGGTCGCCGACATCGACGCCTACGAGGCGAATCCGGACGCCTACCTCGCCTCCCACCCCCTGCCCCTCCGCGACGAGCTGCTCGCCGGCGTGGGCCGCAACAAGGAGTGGGCCTACGACGACCTGATCACCGCCGTGAAGGCGATGCCCGCGGGCCGCTCGTTCGAGATGGGCAGGAAGGTGTTCGCCGTCGCCAACTGCGTCGGCTGCCACAAGCTCGGCGACGCGGGGCAGGATTTCGGTCCCGACCTCACGGCGCTCGACCCGGCGCGGCGGACGGCCGAGCACCTGCTGAAATCGATCTGCGAACCCTCGCACGACATCGCGGAGAAGTTCCAGTCGAACACGTTCGTGCTCGATTCCGGCAGGGTGGTCACCGGCATGGTGATCGCGGAGTCGGCCGAGGAATGCCGGGTGATGGTCGATCCGCTCGCCCGCTGCGAGCCGGTGGTGGTCACGAAGGGGGCGATCGACGAGCGGACGAAGTCCCCCGTGTCGATCATGCCCAAGGGCATGCTCAACCGGCTCTCGCAGGAGGAGATCCTCGACCTGATGGCCTACCTGCTGGCCGGGGGCGACCGGGCCCATCCGATCTACTCGAGCACGCCCTGATTCCACCACGCCCTGATTCCGACGGTCGCAAGGAGAACATGCCCATGGCCCAGATCGCAGTCGGAGACCGCGCGCCGGCGTTCACCGCCGTCCTCCAGGACGGCAGCACCTTCGACGCGTCGTCGTTGATCGGGAAGAAGTGGCTCGTGCTCTTCTTCTATCCCAAGGACGACACGCCGGTCTGCACGAAGGAAGCCTGTGCGTTCCGCGATTCCTACGCCCGGTTCGTGGACGCCGGCGCGGAGGTCGTGGGCGTGAGCAGCGACACCGCCGCCAGCCATGCGAAGTTCGCCGCGAAGTATCGGCTGCCGTTCCCGATCATCGCCGACAGCGACCGCGGGTTGCGGCGGCTCTTCGGCGTGCCCAACACGCTGGCGATCCTGCCGGGCCGGGTGACCTACGTGATCGATCGCGAGGGCGTCGTGCGGCTCGTCTATTCGGCGATGCTCGCCTCCGACGAGCACGTCAGCCGGGCGCTCGCCGCGATCTCGCCGCCCCGCGACTGAACACGCCGACTGAACACGCCGACTCCCCCGGAGCCTACGGCTCCTCAAACGGCCCCTGGAGCACGGCTTCGGGCTGCTCGCGGCGTCCATCGGGGCCGATGACGATCTTCGCCTGCCGCAGGATTGCCTCGGGCACCCGCCACCGGGCGCGGTCGTAGCCCGGGGCGTCGAGGTTGACCGTGAGCCGCGGCGGGATGGCCTGCGAGGTCTCGCCGATCGGGATCGTGGCAGGATCCTTCCCCAGGAGCACGTCGCCCGCCACCCGGCCCGCCAGCAGGCCCACCTCGTGAAAATCGAAGCCGACGTCGAAGAGCGTGCCCCGGTCGGGCTTCCCGGGGATCACGGTGAACGTCGGCAGGCCGGCCCTGGCCGCCGTGGCCACCACCGAATCGATCACGCTGGCGACGGTGGTGTCGCCGGGCACGAAGATCACGTCGGCCCCCCGCGAGATCGTGGACTGGATCGCCTCGACCACGCCCGAGGAGTTTTCGACGGCGGCCTCCAGGAGCACCAGTCCCCGCGCCTTGCAGGTGCTGCGGGTGAGTTCCATGAACCGCCGTGAGTTGCTCTCGGCCGGGTTGTGGGCCACGCCCACGCGGACCGCCTGCGGGTTGATCGCGAGCATGATGCGAAACGTCGCGTCCACGGGGGCGAGGCTGCCGTAGCCGACGAGGTGCCGGGGATGCTCGAGGGGCTCGCCGCGCACGAGCCCGACACCGGCCGAGAAGGGATCGGCCACGGCGGCAAACACATGCAGCACGCGGCCCCGCTCGTTGGCGTTGGCCAGCGCCTGCAGCGACGGCGTGCTCGACGTGAGCGCGAGGTCGAAGGCCCCGCCGACGATCTCCCGGGCGATCGCGTTGGCCTGGGCGAGGTCGCCTTCGGCGTTGTAGCGCCTCACCGTGCAGGTGCGGCCGTCGATGTATCCCTTCTCCGCCAGTCCGTCGAGCATCCCACGGACCGCATCGTCGAGGAGCGACGTGCTCACCTGCTGGAGCACCGCCACCGCCGGCAGCGACCGCCGCGTCGAGGCGCGGTCGGTCAGGAGCAGGAGCCCCGACGCGGCCGACACCAGCGCGAGCAGCGGGAGCCAGCGGCGGGCCGGGGACAGAACGGCGGTTTTCAGCGAAAGCCCGGCCATGGTTCAGACATACGCCTCCGCGAGGGCCTGGGCCGCCGCGTCGTCGAGCTGATCGTCGCGACGGAGGCGGTCGAACCGGGCGGCGAGATCATCGGCCGTGATCCGCCGCTTGGCGGGTCCGTCGATGTCGAGCTCGACCCGGCCGCGGTGGACGAGGATCAGCCGGTCGCCGAGCGCCGCCGCCTGGGCCAGCGAGTGGGTGACCATCAGCGCGGTGAGCCGCTCCTCGCGGATCAGCCGGGCCGTGGCCTGCACCACCCGGTCCGAGGCCGCCGGATCGAGGGCGGCGGTGTGCTCGTCGAGCAGGAGCAGCTCGGGGCGGTGCCAGGTGGCCATCACCAGCGTGACGATCTGCCGCTGGCCGCCGGAGAGCGAGCCGATCGGCTGATCGAGCCGGGTTTCGAGGCCGGGCACGATCCGCGAGAGCCGCGCGGACGCCTCGTCGCGGAGGTGGGCGGTCGTCGCCCAGCGGAGTCCGGCGGGCCGGCCCCGACAGGCGGCGACGGCGATGTTCTCGAGCACCGTCAGGCTGCCCGCCGTGCCCGCGCGGGGATCCTGAAACACGCGGCCGATCAAGGCGGCGCGGGCGTGCTGGGTCCACTGGGTGATGTCGTGGTCCGCGAGGCGGATGCCGCCGGAAGTGAGCCGCACCGTGCCGGCGATCGATCCGAGCAGCGTGCTCTTTCCGGAGCCGTTGGTGCCGATCACCACCACGAACGTGCCGGCCGGGATCGTCAGCGAGATGTCGTTGACCGCCCTGACCCGCGGGCCTCCCGGCGCGGCGAACTCGACGGTGGCGTGGGTGAGTTCGAGCATGTCAGGTCGCCTGCTGCCGGGGGGCGAGGATGCGCGGGGCGACGAGCGCCGCGAGCACGACGACGGCCGTCGCGGCCTTGAGCCAGTCGGGGTCGAGCCCGGCCCGCAGCGCCGAGGCGACGAGCAGCCGGAAGGTCACGCTCCCCGCCGCGGCGGCGACCAGGGCCGCGCCCAGCCGCACCGGCCCGACGAGCGCCCCGCCGAGAAACACGCTCGCCATGCCCCACACGACCATCCCGACGCCCATCTGCACGTCGGTGAATCCCTGATACTGCGCCACGATCGCCCCCGACGCGGCCGTCAGCGAGTTGGCGAGGGCCAGCCCCGCCACGGTCATCAGCCCCGTGTTGCGGCCGAGGGCGCGGGCCATCGAGGGCGTGTCGCCGCCGGCCCGCATCGCGGTGCCGAGCTGGGTGCGGAAGAAGACGTAGAGCGCCGCGATCGCCCCGCCGACGAACACCACCACCAGCGCGAGCCGGGCGGCCTCGCCGGCGACCGCCTCCTCCATGCCGCAGCGGCCGAAGGCGGGGCCCCAGGCCGCCTCGGCCCGGTCGAAGAGCGTGGTCGTCGTGCCCAGCGGCACATTGCTCCGGTCGAGCGTGACGAGGCTCACGCTCGCCAGCGCCGTGCTCACGAGAATGCCCGACAGGAGCCGCTCCACGCCCAGGAAGGCGTGGAGAATCGCCGTGACCCCGCCGGCCGCGGCCCCCGCGACCATGCCCGCGGCCGTGGCGACGAACGGATCGACCCCCTTCGTCAGCAGGACGGCCGCGATCACCGCGCCGAGCGTGAAGGAGCCGTCGGTGGTGATGTCGGGAAAGGAGAAGAGTTTGTAGCTCACATAGACCCCGAGCGCGACCAGCGCCAGCGCCATGCCGAAGGTCCAGGTGGAGAGCAGCGTGATCATCGAGGGGCGGCTCCCGGTGCCAGCGGGCCCTTGGGGGCCGCGGTTCGGACGTCGAGGGGGGCGAACCACGCGTTGCCGCGGACAAACTCCGACCGGCCACTGCCGAGCACCGGCTGGGGATCGGCGACGAGGTGCACCACCGTCAGCGGCTCCGACGCCGCGAGATCGGCCACCGTCGCCTCCAGATCACCGCCGCCGCGGCGGATCGGCCGGTAGGGGAAGACGACGGCATGGAAGTGGCCCGAGGCGTCGTGCTCGGGGATCGGCCTCACGAAGGCCGCGAGGTTTCCGCCGTTGCCGCGGCAGCAGACGCCCACGACCAGCGCCGTGTGCCGGGCGTAGGCCGGCTCGCGGGAGAAGCTCAGCCAGCGCACCGTCACGTCGCGGCGGCCGACGAGCGGCGAATCGCCATCCTCGACCTCGGCCAGCGGCCTGATGAGTTCGGCGGCCACGAGCCCTTGGACTTCGCCGGCGACGACCACGGCGATCGCCTCGGCCCCCGTCTGGGCGAGGAGGCCGACGGCCAGGTCGTCCAACCGCACGCCCGGCTCGTCCGACGTGGGCTCGAAACCGCAGCGACCGCCGGGAAGGCCCTGCCAGGCAAGGCCCGAGAGGATGTCGGCCTCGGCCACGAGATCGCCTGTGGGGAGCACGAAGTCCACCGCCGCATGGTGGCGGGGTGGTCGATGGAAAAGGGCGCCGTCGAGGGCGGCGAACTCGCCGGCGCGACGCTCGGGGGGATCATTGTCGGCAATGCCGCCGATTCCGAACGCGAAAGATCGCTTCGGCAGCGGTCGCCGGGGCTGAAGGGAAGCCCGGCCCGCGGCGGCTTCGCGCGGGGAGCCGATCAGTTCTGCGGCGAGCGGGGCGCGGCCCGGCTGCTCGAGGGCCACGAGCCTCACGCCCCGGGTTTCGATGTCAACACTGGCCTGTGGCTTCGCGGCGGGCCCTTTCCCCGGGCCGGCCCGGGACGTGCCCATCAGGATCGGGGTGAGTCTGGTCAGATCGAGCACCCTGCGAACCGTCGGGCTCGCCGTGCTCACCAGGCAGGAGCCTCCGGCCGCCTGCACCGACCGCTGCACTTCGAACAGCCCGCGAATGCCCGCCGAACTCAGGAACGTCACGCCGTCGAGGTCGAGCCGGATGGCGTGCAGCCCGCGCCGCAGTTCAGCCTCCACCGCCCGCTGCAACTCACCGAAGCTCTCGGAATCGAGCCGGCCGACGGCCACGAGATCGACCGCGTCACCGTCTTCCTTCCTTGCGATGCTGAGATCCACGCGGCGATCCATGAGGGTCGCGGCCATGTTTGCGTCTGGCCGCCCGGGCCCGCAGTCTCGCGAATCCCGCCGGGTTTCGTCCAGCGTCTTTGATCGGGCTGGCGGCCGCGCTGGTCGCGGTGAAGGCCCTACCGTTCGCGGCCGGCGCGCGGCCATGCCGCCCCGATGATCAGCCAGCCCCCTGCCGCGCCCCAGATCAGAATCAGCCACACTGCGATCGATTCGGACATGACGCGGGTCTTTCCAGGTCGGGCTGTCGCCTCGTTCTGGAAAAACTCTAGGCCACGATTCAAGGTGCCGCTTATTCCGCGCGGACCGGTCGTAGGGGTGTCGCCGCGGCACGAACGGGGATTTTCTCGGCTACAATCCCCGGTTTCGGCCCTGTCGCCCCGAGGAACCTCCCGATGCACAACACCGCCGGCTTTGGGCTCGCCATTCTCGCAGCGGTGCTCTGGGGCCTGACCTACTGCCTCGACGAGCAGGTGCTCGCGAGCCTTTCGGTCTGGAAGCTCTATTTCCTCCACTGCGCGGTCGGGGCGACGGTCGCGGGCGCGATCCTCCTCGCGCAGGGGCACTCGCCCGCCTCGCTCTTCCGGCTCGACGCCGCGCAGGCGAGCCCGAAGCTGGTGGGGATCACGCTCGTCACGGCCACCGCCGCGGCCCTGGCGATCCTGGCCTCGATCCAACTCCTCGGCGCCGCGAAGTCTTCGGTGCTCGAAATCTCCTATCCGCTGTTCGTGGCGGTCTTCTCGTGCCTCTTCTTCGGCGGGCAGTTGCAGCTGCCGGTCGTGATCGGCGGCGGCTTCATCTTCGTGGGCGCCGCGATCATCGCCCTGGCGAAGTGACGGCCGCGGTCAGCGGGAGCGGCCGTCACGCCGGGCCTGCGAACGCTTCCCGCTCGCCTTCAGATGGCTGCCGCGGCGTGTCTTGGCGCCTTCAACCTTGAGCCGGGCCGCGGTCGCGGCGGAGCGGGCCGACCGCTGACCGGCGACGTCGAACTTCAGCGGCCGCTGGGCCGAGACTGCGGCCGGGGCGACGGCCCGCTTCTGCTTCTTGCCGACCGGCGACGGCAGGACCGTCTCCGCTCGGGGGGCGGGTTTGGCGACGGCCGTGACGGCCGGCTTCGCGACGGGCGTGGCCTTGGGCTTGGCGGCGTTCGCCTTCTTGCGATTGATCCCCGCGACGGCTTCCTTGAGTTCGCCGCGGAGGCTGGCCCGCGACCCACGGTGGGCGGCGGTCCGGGCCGACTTCGTCGGCTTGGATGCGGCGCCGAGCCGGGCCACCTGCTTGGTGACCAGCGATCGCGCGCCGTTGGCCAGTTCGGTGAGCCGGGCCTCGAAACGCTTGACGGCCCCGTCGAAAGCGTCGTGCTTCTCCTTGGTGCGGCGGTTCTCACCGGCGGCCGCCTTCGGCGACCGCTTCGTGGTCCGCGTCTGGGCGGCATGCAGGTCGCGCCACTTGTCGCGGAGCGTCCGCGCCCGCGCCATGGCCGCCTCGACCTGCTCCTTCGAAGCCTTGGCGATCGCGGATCCCAAGCTCGACGAGAGCACCTTCTGCTCGGCGGCGGTGAGCAGCGAGCGAACCTGATCGAGAGCGGTGGGCTGGGGGCGCGACTTGGCCATGGATGATTCCCTTGGTGAACTCGTTACGACAAAAACCTGCGGCGACACTGGCATGAGCGGGACATGGGCGTCAGCCAGGACCGCTCCGGGCCCGCTGGGGACCCGCTCCAGTCCGCAAAACATAAGGAGCGGTGCCGTCGGCAGTCAAAGGCAGAGCCGGCCGACATCCGCCCGGGAGGCGTTTTCGCGCGACTGTCCGTCGTCGCAATCGCGGCCCCCGGCCGGCATCCGGCCAAGGGCCATGCGCCGTGGCGGATGATCGTGCGAGAGCGAGGGCCCCGCCATGTTCCGTCGTCCACGATTCTCCCTCCGCGCCGCCGCGATCCTCGCCATGGCGGCGTTGCCGATCCAGCTGGCAAACGCCCTGCAGCCGCCGGCAACCGCCCTGGACCCGCCGGCAAAAAAGCTTGACCCGCCGGCGCCGACCGCGGCCGAGGCCGATTTCGAGGAGCGGTCGCGAAAGGCCGAGCTGCTCGCGAGCGGCCGCTGGCGGCGGGCGGTGTTTGAGCTCGACGAATGGCTCGCCGTTCAGCCCGTCCACACGCCCGAGCAGGTGGCGGGCATCAAGGCCGATTTCGCCCGGCGTGTGGCGGCGATGTCGTCGTACGAGCTCGACTACCTGCTCGACAACCTCGAGTTGAAGCTGCGGATCCTCGACACGCGTGAGGCCAGGGAGGCGCGTGAATGGCTGGGCCGTTATCTGGCGGTGATGGCGGATCGGAAGCGTGCCGAGGTGGTGGCCGACGCGCCCAACGTGATCGAGATGTCGGCCGGGGAGCTGATCGAGGGCCTGCAAACCCTGGCGGCGAAGCGGGCCGACGTGGAGCGGCGGGCGCAGGACACGCTCCGCGGCCGGCGGGAGTTTGCCGCGTTTGAGGGGGAGTCGCGGCGTGCCGACGAGCGCCTCCGGGCGCAGCTCCGCCGCATCCGCCGGGGCGACGTGTCGTTTTCCCCCTACAGGGCGCAGCCCGGCGGCGACCCGCCGTTCGCCGATGCCTACGGAAGCCCGACAGTGATCGGGGTCGGGCCCTGGGGCACGTTCGTCGGCACCGCCATCGGCGCGTTTTGACGCGCCGGTCTGCGGTTGCGACGCCTACCTCTGTCGGGCTATTCTTCAGGGTTGATTCCGCGGAGGAATCGGCCCTCCAACACGCCATTTTATCGGACACTCGCCCATGCAGGTGCGCGGCCTCCAAGACCTGGCCCATCCCCGGATCGATCGCCCCACGCGGCCTGCGCGGGGCCCTGTTGCCGCGGTGATGCAAGGCCTGATCGCGATCGTGCTCGTGTCGCTCTTTGCCTTCACGGCGGGCTTGCCGGCGGATGCGAGCGGAGCGGAGAAGCCGGCGCCTGTGCCCGCGGCCGCCGACGTCGAGGAGGCCACGAAGCTGATCCAGCAGGTTTACGCGAGCGAGTACGAGGGGCTGTCGAACAATCCCGCGCCGCTGATTGCAAAGTTGCTCGAGGTGGCCGAGAAGACGGAAAACCCGGCGCGGAAGTATGCGGCCCTGCTCGAGGCGGAGGCGGCGGCCGTCAGCGGCGGCCGGCATGCGCAGGCCTTCGAGTTGATCGATCAGCGGGCCGCGGAGTTTCAGTGCGATGGATTGGGGCGGCGGCTGGAGCTGCTGACCCAGTGGATTCCGTCGAAGCCCAAGGCGTCGGCCCGCCTGCTCGACGAGGTCTACGAGATGGCCAACTCCACCGCGACGAAGGCCCTGGAGTCGCAGCAGTTCGCAGCGGGCGAATCGGCCGCCCGCATGGCGCTGGGCATCGCGAATCAGATGCACGCGATCGCCAAGGGCCGCAAGGACGGCGACACGATGGCCGAGGCCGACGAGAAGCAGCGGGATTCCCAGCAGCTCATGAGCGTGATCAAGCGGATGGCCGAGCTGCACGCCGAATATGTCCCGGCCCTCGAACGCCTGGAAGCCGATCCGGAGGATCCCGCCCTCAACGGCCGCGTCGGGCAGTTCCTCTGCCTCGCGGCGTGGGATTGGAACAAGGGCCTGGAATCGCTCGCCCGGGGCGACGTGCCCCGGCTCAGCGCGCTTGCCGCCGACGAACTCAAGGCTCGTTCCGGGGGCGGATCCCCGAAGAAAGCGGCCTTCGGGCTGGCCACCGCCTGGTGGCGGGCGGCGGAGAGCGAGGAGAACGCGGGGCAGGCGATTCTCATCAGGGCCCATGCCGGCCAGCTCTACGAGGCGGTGGTCAAGGAGTTGTCCGACCCGCTCGACAAGGAGTTGGCGTTGCAACGCATCGCGGGCACCGAGACGGTCATCAACGACATCCTCAGGCGGCCCGACATCACGTCCGAGCCGGCGACCGAATGGCTCCGCGATCGGCCCCGCAATGGTGTTTCAGGGGCCGAGTTGCAGGGGGGCGATCAGGGAATCGACGCGCTGGCTGTTCCCGGCGGGAGCCGGCCGACGAAGCGGGCGATCCGCAGCACTGCGATCGAGGGGGCGAGCGGCGGCAAGAACTTCACCGACGAGGAACCTCCCGAGGGGGCCGTGCTGAGCGGCTTCTACGTCTTCACGACGGCGAGCTGGGTCGACGCGATCCAGGTGGTCTACCGTCTGCCGAGCGGCAAGCTCCATTACGGTGAGAAGCGCGGCGGCAACAGCGGCAAGAGAAAGATCTTCAAAATCAACCCGGGGGAGCGGCTCACCGGTGTGTCGGGCAGTTTCTCGGAAAACGTCGTGTCGCTGCAGTTTCACACGGACCAGCGGATTTCGGATCCCTACGGGGCCGAGGATGGTGAAACCGGACGGGAGGAGTTTGATCTCCGAATCCCGTCAGGCGGCACGTTCCTGGGTTTTGGTGGCCGGAGCGACTTCAGCCTCAACGCCCTGGGTCTGCGGTATCTGCAGGACGAGTGACCGGGTGGCACGGGCCTGCGCTCCTGGGCACCGGGGAGTGCGAAAGCCAGGCAGTCGGAAAATCGGGCGGTAACAATCCACGGAGCGAGGCACCATGCGAACAGGCAATCCGACCCTCAACGACAAGACGTTTGAAAACTTCGGCGTCTACCGGCGGGACGTGGCCGCGGACGGGTCCCCGGCCGTTGGGATGACGATCAACGGCACGGCCCAGAAGACGCTCTTTCTGCTTCTGCTCGCGATGGGAACGGCCTGCTTCACGTGGTCGAAGACGTTTTCCTCCATCGAGGCCGACCCGGCCGTCGCGATGCCGTGGGCCTTGGGCGGGCTCGTCGTCGGTGCGATCACGGGTCTTGTGATCTGCTTCAAGCACACCTGGGCCCCTGCTCTGGCCCCCGTCTATGCCCTGGCCGAAGGGCTGTTTCTCGGTGGTGTTTCGGCCAGCCTCGAATCCCAGTATCCGGGGATCGTGATCCAGGCCGTCGGCGGCACGTTCGGCACGCTGGCGGGGCTGCTGCTCGCCTATCAGTCGGGGCTCATCAGGGCGACCGAAAACTTCAAGCTCGGCATCGTGGCGGCCACCGGCGGAATCTGCCTCGTCTATCTGATCTCGATGATCGGTGGGCTGTTTGGGTTTCCGGTTCCCTACATTCATGCGGCCGGTCCGATCGGCATCGGGTTCAGTCTTGTGGTGGTCGTGATCGCGGCCCTGAATCTCGTGCTCGATTTCGACTACATCGAGCAGGCTGCCGAGCGGGGAGCGCCGAAGTATCTGGAGTGGTACGGTGCCTTCGCCCTGATGGTCACGCTCGTCTGGCTCTACATGGAGATCCTCCGGCTGCTGTCGAAGCTCCGCAGTCGAAACTGAGCGGCGCTTGGCCTGACTCGACCAGCATGCCCGCAACAAGGATTTCTGGACCCATGCGGTTGTCTTCACTAGCAAAGACTCGAATCTGAACAAGGCCCACGTCCAGTGGCTCGAGTCCCGGCTGGTCGAACTCGCCAACTCGGCCAAGCGATCCGCTCTGGAAAACGGCAACATGCCGGCCCCGCCGTCGCTTTCGGAGGCCGAGGAGGCATTTGCCGAGGGGTTCCTCGACGACATCCTGCTGTGCCTCCCAATTCTTGGCTATGCGCTGTTCGAATCCGCGGAGAACGCCGCGGCAGGCTACACACCGTCGGATCCAGGCGGCGTCACGCTCTACCTCCGTGCCAAGGGGATCGAAGCCACTGGCGCCGATACAGCAGCCGGATTCGTGGTTCGCGTCGGCTCGAAAGCGGTCAGCGACGACAAAATGGCCCCCTCGACCCACGCGAACATGCGAGAGATGCGAGAGGAGCTCATCCGCCAAAAAGTGCTTACCGCCGACGGCGACTGCCTCCGGCTCGTTCAGGACTACCTCTTCGCCTCCCCGTCACTGGCAGCCGGCGTGATGCTCGGCCGGCCGGCCAACGGCCGCGTCGAGTGGAAGGCGGCCGACGGGCGGACGCTGAAGGACATTCAGGACGCCGCCACCGTGTCCTAGCCGAGAAACCTGGAAAAACGTGCTTTTGAGGGCGGTATCGCGGCTTCGGATATTGCGGTTGTTTCTTTTACTGCGAATGGACGACGGGGGCCATTTCACAGAAGACATCGCCCATGGCTGCCGCTATCACCGATTGCGAAGATGCCGTTTCACCCACGGAGGAAGCCACGCCGGTCGCCAAAAAGGCGTCATCCTTCCCATCTCGTCGGTAGGCGCCGTCGCGTCCGCTTCGCCGATGAGATGGAGTAAAGGGAGCGTAACGCGCGCAAGCGTGTCGAAGCCTTGGAGCGACTTTCGGCCGTTGATCAGGAACTCGTCAGCGAGTGACCATGCGACCGTTCACGGAGATTGTGACGGGCGACTGCCGGGAAATCCGCGAGTGCAGGTTGCTGGGCCGATCGGCGCGGGACAGCGGTCAACTCCGCAACCACCGGCCCCAGAAGGCGATTGTGCTGCTCCCCGCGACTCCCTGCCGGAGCCTGCAAAACCACCAAACGGATGGGGTGGGATTTGAACCCACGAGCCGCTTTCGCGACTGCCGGTGTTCAAGACCGGTGCA
>SXHR01000011.1:0-7235 GCA_005773625.1 Planctomycetaceae bacterium
CAGCCCCGTGCCGCTGCCGCGGATGCCGCGGCCCCCGCCGGCGGCGGCCAGGACCGTCGCCACCGCCATCCCCAGCACGAGGCCCACGAGCGCCTCCGCCATGACGAGCAACATCAGCGGCCCCACGTCGGGCGATGCCTCGGGACTGGCGGTCGCTGCCGCCGGCGCGGCGGCCACCGTCAGCGCGACCGCGACCGCGGCCTGCACGCGAAAGCCGACGCCCGACGTGATCGGCAGGCCGCCCGCGGCCACTGCCGAGGCCATGCGGGCCAGCACGCCGGCCGTCACGAACGGTCCCGGAAAGGCGATCTCTGTCAGCCACGTCGCGGCCATCATGGACTCCTGCGGGCGGGCGGATTGCCACCGCGGTGCTCACGGACCGGCGACTGTCTCACGCAACACCGTGGCCAGCCGCTCCACCATCCAGGGGAGCGAAACGAGGATCATCACCGCCATCACCGCAAACTTCGGGACGAATCCGACGATCGGCTCATGCACGCCGCTGGCCGCCTGCACGAGGCCCGTGACCACACCCGCCGCAAACCCTGCGATCAGCACCGGCGCGACCACGATCAGGCCGGCGACCAGGGTCTGCCTCACGAGCTCGACCAGTTGCTGTTCGCTCATCGATCACTCCCTCCAGCGGCCATGGCTCACGAAGGCAGGGCCCGCACGCTGTCGAGCAGCGATTTCACCACCAGCGACCAGCCGTCGGCGGCCACGAACACGAGCAGCTTCAGCGGCAGCGACACCAGCGACGGCGGCAGCATCACCAGCCCCGTCGAGACCACGAGCGTGGCCACGAGGATCTCGAGCACGAGAAACGGCAGCAGCATCCGGAAGCCGATCGCGAAGGCCGTCTCCAACTCGCTGACGAGGAAGGCGGGCAGAAGCGCCTCGACCGGCACGTCGTCGTAGGTGGCGGCCTGCTTCGGACCGGCGGGATGGCGGGCCAGGAAGAGCAGCATCGTGTCGCGGTTGCCGGCCTGTTCGATCTGGCCCGCCATCCAGCGGCGGACGGGGAGCGAGCCCTGGTCGAACGCCTCGACGGCGGTGAGCCTGCCCTGGCGGTAGGGCTCCATTCCATCCCGCCAGGCCTGTGTCCAGACGGGCCACATCACCATCGCCGAGAGGAAGATCGCGAGCGAGGCCACGATCTGGTTGGACGGGATCTGCGGGGCGCCGAGCCCCTGCCGGAGGAGCGAGAGCACCACCGACATCCGCACGAAGCAGGTGGTCATCAGGAGCACGGCCGGCGCCAGACTGATCACGCCGAACATCGCCACCGACGGCAGCAGCGCTTCCAGTTGCCCGCCCCGGAGCAGATCGAGCCAGCCGGCATCGGCGGGGCGGGCCGCCGGCGTCGCTGCGGTCGCGATGGCGTCGGCAAGATCGCCCGGTGTTGCCACCCGCGCGGGATCGGCCGCGGCTTCCTGCGCGGTCGCCGGGCGTGCCGTGCACGGGAGCGCGGCGGCCAGGAGCACGGCGATCCCGAGGAACCGTCGAAACGGCGAACTGGTCGTGGTCACGCGCGGGCCTCCGCGGCCGCAGGCCCGGCGCCCCGAACGTGACGACGGACGACGGCGGCGGGATGCCCGCGGAGTCGGGTGCCCCGGCAGGCGGCCACGATGCAGTCGGTGGCCTGGGGGTCGGTGATTTCCGCGAGCGTCTGGCATCCCGCCGACGACACGCCCAGGAGCAGTGTTCGCGGCCCGAAGCGCACGACTCGCACCGACTGCTGGCCGCTGATCGCAGCCTCGCCGAGGACTTCGAACACATCGGGCGGGAGGGTCGGTCCCCGGCGGACCGAAAAGAGGCGGTAGGCCGCCACCGCGGCGAAAGCCGCCCCCATCGCCGCCAGCAGTTTCCAGTCGGGCAGCGGGCGGATCGGCGGCGGCGAGGCGGCGCCGCTGGAAGGGCCGAGCGACACGGGGCCGGGCCCACCAGCCTGTCCGTCAGGCTCGGCGACGAGCGCGGCCGGCATGACATGGGCATCGATCTGCACGCTCTCGGGCCCGGGCGCGACAGGCGGTTCGGCGTGAACACGGTGCATCGTGGTCGCGGCCAGGAGGGCCACCATGCCAAACATGGTCGGCACCCGCACCGCGAAGACCGTCGTGCAGTGGCGTGTCATCAGGCTGCCATCCGGGGCGCGGGGGCTTCGTGGTCGTCGCGGTCGCCCTGCTCGACAGGCTTGTCCCGGCCGGACTGCTCATCGAGTGACGTCCAGTCGATCCGCCGGCGGGCGGGCGGGCCTTCGGCGCGTGGTGCGGGCCGGCCCCCGGTCCGCGCCGCGTTGCGGTAAAGGATGTAGGCGAGCAGCGCCGAGCACTTGGCCGTCAGTGCCATCCACACCTCGCGGGGCACATCGGCCGGTTCGCCCGCGACGATCGCCTGCACGGTGGCGTCGATGTAGGCGCCGACCGTTTCCAGCCTCCGATTCGCCGGCGATGCCGGTGGGACGGCCGCCGACGCCGGGGGCGTGGAGACGGTCCGTGCGGCGGTGTCGGGCCGGGATGGCCCCGCGGGAAACCGGGTGATCACGACGCGGCGGGATTCGGGCGTGGAGCCGGCGGGGAGGACTTGAAGCACGTGCTCGCGGAGCCGCTGCTCCTCGCGGCGATCGACCACGGCCGCCGAGATCGCGGCATCGTGGACCCGGGCGGACCGCAGCGCGGTTTCGAACCAGGTCTCGGGGATGGCGAGCGACACCACGATCGTCTCCGGACCGTCGCCGCGGCGGACCACCGCGGGCTGCGGCGCCGTCGCGGCCGTGATCGTCACCTCGGCCGGCGAATTGGCGTCGGCCACCCGCTGCTGTCGGGGCGGCAGCCCCGGCTCGACGACGGTCTCCGCCGGGGCGTCGGCGGCGAATGCGACCGTCACGTCGACGACCGCTCCCTTCACGAAGGAGAGCCCCTGCCGCACCTTTGCGGTCAGGTGCCGCTCGTGTGCGATCCGGCGGGCCAGCGCGGGGTCGATGGCCGCTTCGGCCTCGGCATCGGGATGTTGCAGTGGTCCGGCGTGGACGCGGCCGCTCCGCAGATCGGTCACGGCGACGCGTTCCGGCTCCAGGCCTGCGATCGAAGCGGCCACGAGGACGCGGATCGCCTGCACGCGGGCCGGTTCGAGTTCGCTGTCGGGCTGCGTTCGCACGTTCACGCTGGCGGTCCGCGTCGGCCCGCCGCCGAGCGTCCCATCGAAGGACGCCCGATCGTCCACGTCATACAGCACCGCCGCTCGCTCGAGACCGGGCATCGAGCAGATGACATGGGCCAGTTCCTCCTGCACGGCCACGCGCAGGGACTCCTCCTGCACGGCCCTGCTCTGCCAGGGACTGTTTTGTTCGAGCGCCCGCCGCAGGCTGCTGCCAAACTCCCGCGGCAGGGCCTCCGCATCGACCAGGGCCCGCATGTAAGCGCTCTGTCGCGGCCGCGGCACCCAGATCCGGCCGTCCTCGGTGCGGTGGCCGACGAGTTGCGCACGGTCGAAGGCCGCTTCGACGATCGCAAGCTCCGACGACGGCAGCACGGTGCCGGGAAGCAGTTCCACCTCTTCGTTCGTGGGGCGGTCGCGAAGGAACCACGCGGCCCAGCCGATCGAGATCGCGACCAGCCCCAGAGCGATCACCTGGGCCGGCGTGACTCTGGAGGCGGGACGCTGCTGGTCGTCCGAACGGGAGGCGTCCATGGTTGGTTCTCGTGGGTGATCTGGCCGCCAACGGTCAGGCGGCCTTCCGCAGCACACGGCGTCGGGAGAGGCGGATCGTGACCGCCGTGCCGCCTTCGGGACATTCCGCGATGACGATCTCGCCGCCGCACCGCTCCGCAAGGGCGCGGGCTCCCGCCAGGGAGCCGGCATCCGCCGCCGTCCGGCTGCCCGAGCCTGCGACCTCGAGCTCGAAGTCGTCGGCGGCGTCGATGCTCGTCACCACGACCTCACGGACCCGCGGCGCATCGCTCGCATCACCGGGCCGTACGGCGGCGGCGAACGCCGCGGTCACGAGCCCTTCGACCGCATGACGAAACAGGGCTGGATCGGCATCGACGACCTGTCCGGCGGGCACGTCGAGCGTCACCCGCACCCGCGCGGCCGGTGTCTCGGCACGCTGACGGATCTCCGCCACGACCGACTCGAGCACCTCGCGCAACGAAGACGCCTGCGCGGCGGGCAACGGCAGGATCCGCGGCTCGTCCACGGTATCGGCCATGTCCACCCGTTGGCGGGAAGATGTCCGGCGGTCTGATGCATCTGTCATGGGAATCCTTTCCCGAGGACGGTATCGATCGGTCGAGGCGAGGCTCCGCTAACCGGCGGCGTGGGCCCGCAATCCGGCCGACGTGCCGCAGATCTCATCCATGAGCCAGCGGTTGACGTCGCCGAGCGCGGCCCGCGAAAGCTCGCCGCTCCCCGGATAGATTCGCATCGCGAGCATCGCGCCGGCGGCATGAAACAGCCGGAGCGTGCGGTCGGTGTGGGCCGCGGCGGAGACGGCCGCGCTGCCGCGGCAGCAGTAGAGCATCGGCAGGCGACGAACCGCCTCGACCCGCGCGAAGGCCGATTCATCGAGCGGAAACGGGCCGCCCAGCGAGACCACTCCGGCGAATGCCTCGGGATGTCGGCAGCCGATGCGAAATGCCTGCGTGCCGCCACTTCCGTGGCCGACGAGCCAGATCCGTCGCGGATGGATGCTCAACCGGGCCGACACCGTGTCGACGGCCCGCCAGACGGCGGTATCGCCCCCGGCGGCCTGGACCGCCACGAAGTTGCGGAGGCTCATGCGGGCCATGACTCCGGCCAAATCGAAGTCCCGGTCCGCCGGATCGGTGAGCCAGACAAGCAGCGGATAGTCGTAGCCCGGCTCGTAGGCCTGCGGCACGAAGACGGGCAGACCGTTGGTCCAATCGGCGATCGCCGGCCGTGCGGGAACACGAGCCGGAGTGGCCGCGGGGCGTTCAATCCGGGCCGGCTGTTTCGACCTTCGACCACTCATGAATCGCACCTCGCTGGAGTCGGGGATCCGCTGAAAACGGCTCCCGGGCAGCCCGCACCGGACAGGCGGGGGGTTGTATCGCAACCCCCGCCCCCGGGCAACGGCAGCGGTCCGCATGCCACGCGTGCGCGGCAAACGGGGCAAACAGCGCGATCGGGGAAGCCTCCCCGCGGCTCAGGCGGTGCCGGTGAGGCGATTCATCGCCGCCACGAGCTCCTTGACCGCGGCGATGCTCTTGTCGAGCCCGGCCCGTTCGGTGGGCAGGAGATCGAGCTCGATCACCTTCTCCACGCCGCCGTTGCCGAGGACCACCGGCACGCCGACGAAGTAGCCGCCGACGCCGTATTCCTTGTCACAGTAGGCCGCACAGGGCACCAGCCGCTTCTTGTCCTTCACGACCGCCTCGACCATCTGAGTCGTGGCTGCCGCCGGGGCGTAGTAGGCGCTGCCCGTCTTGAGCAGGGCGACGATCTCGGCACCGCCGTTACGGGCACGATCGACGATCTTCTCGAGCCGATCCGCCGACACCAGCTGCGTGACAGGGATGCCGCCCACGCTGGTGCAACTGGGAATCGGCACCATCGTGTCGCCGTGGCCGCCGAGCAGCATGGCGGAGATGTCCTCGACGCTGACGCCGAGTTCCATCGCCAGGAAGGCACGATAGCGGGCGGTGTCGAGGATGCCGGCCTGGCCGATGACGCGGGCGGCCGGGAAGCCGGTGACCTGAAACGTTCGCTGCACCATCGCGTCGAGCGGATTGGAGACCACGATCACGACCGCCTCGGGGCTCGTCTCGCGGATCTTCAGGGCCACGTCTCCCACGATCTTCGCATTCGTCGCGAGGAGGTCGTCCCGGCTCATGCCCGGCTTGCGGGCGATGCCGGCGGTGACCACCACCACGTCGCTGCCGGCGGTGTCGGCCCAGTCGGTGGTTCCGGTCAGTTTCGCGTCGAAGCCGACGATCGGCGAGGCCTGAAACAGGTCGAGCGACTTGCCGGCGGGCATGCCCTCGGTCGCCGGAATGTCGAGCAGGACGATGTCGCCGAGTTCGGCGGCCGCACACCAGTGGGCGGTGGTGGCGCCGACGTTGCCGGCACCGATGATCGAGATTTTCGCGCGTCGCATGGCAGGGATTCCCGGGGGATTCGTGGAGAGAGGATGGGGCGGGGAAGCGGGCCGGAGCCCGCGGGCCCCTATCTGAAGCGAGACGCCGCCCGGCGCAAAGGGGGGCCCGCCGTCACTCGTTCGGCAGCTCGAGACGGTCCGGCATCGCCGCCCGCCTGAGCCGCTCGGCCTCTGCCAGTTGCCGACGCGTCGACCAACTGCTGAAGACCATGAACAGGGCCAGAAGTCCGAGGATCCCGGTGAAAATCAGGAACAGGAGGTCGGACGCCCCCTGGGCCGATGGCGGACGCTGCCATTCCGCCGTCGGCCCGATCACCAGAGGTGCCGACATCCTCTCCCCCTTGATCTCCGAGTCGCCGAGCGACGAACTGATGACCGCATCACGGAGCGGGTAGCTGTAACGCTTGAATGCGAAGCCGGGCACCCGCACCCGTTCGCTGATGGTGTCTCCCGTCGGCATCCCTGGCGTCAGGGTGCGAACACAGCAGACGACCGGATAGCGATCCTGCTGCCGCCCGTTGACCTCGAGGAGCGGCGTATCGACGAACACCTCCAGCTCCCAGTAATGGTCGCCCCCGATCGCGACCCGTTGCTCGGGGTCGTCGACGGCGATCCGCCGGCAGGAGCGGGCCACGCCCCGGATCACGACCGGATCGCCGCGATGGCTGGCAAACCACTTCTGACCCGGATCGATGAGCGGCAGGATGTCGGTGCGGTCGCCGGCGGCCCGCGCGATCTCCGCGGGCTGGGCCCGGCAGGTGGCGGCCATCACTCCCCAGAAGGCGGCGGTGTCGCCCGGCTCGAGTTTGCGATCGTCAACGACGGTGTCGAAAAGACCGTAGTCCATCCCCAGGCCGCCGAGCGGCGTCGGCGGCGTGAACTGCACGCTCGTCGCCACGAGCAACAGATCGTGGGCCGCGGCCGGCCACGGCTCCGGCTGCGGGCCGGCGCCGGCCGTGAGCGGCAGACCGACGGCGGCGGCAGGCTCGTCGATGGCCGCTCCGCGTGGCCAGGCCCGCGGAGCCTGGGAAGTGACCACATCGACCACTGCCCCGCGCTCGTCGATGATGCGAACCAGGTCATAGCGGGCACGGCCGGCCAACTCCGCCAGCGGAGC
>SXHR01000129.1:0-29012 GCA_005773625.1 Planctomycetaceae bacterium
CTCCCGGGGCACGGGTAGCCCCTCACGGTCTCCTTGTTCGCCGAGAAGAACGACGCCGCATGCGTGGTTCCCTGCGGACCCTGATCGTGTCGGCTTGGCCATCTTTATCGCCAGGGAGGGGTCTACCAGCTGCTCAAGCGGCATGGATTCGTGTGCCTCGAGCCCCGGCCGAGGCGAGGCTCGGCCAGTAGGATGGCACCTCCGCACCGGTCTTCCGGCCGATGAGCGACTCGTGGACCTCGGGAGGAGCGGCCCGGGCGTCCGGAGCGGGTGTCTCGAAACGCCCCGCACCCGCTGCGGTGGCGTGTTTCTCGCTTCTCGAGCAGACCGCGTCCCAGTTCGCAGTTTCCCGACACGCGTGGGTCGCGTCCGGCACCGCTCAGAGGCTGTGAATATCGATCGCGGGCAGTTCGTCTATCCGTGGCTTGAAAGACATCGCGATCGTCATGGGTCTGCAAGAGCTCTCCCCAGTCGGTGGGCGCGGCGGACCGGGAGCGGTCTGCGCCGAGGCGAGACATTGCCGTCGCAGGAGGTGAGCGGCGCGACGGGGAGCAGCCTCCGGACGCCCAGGCCGCCCCCCGAGGCTCACGAGTCGCTCGTCAGCCGGAGGACCGTTGCCGAAGTGCCGTTGACCGGGCTATCCGTCGAAGCAGCGAGTAACAGCCGAAACCGAGGCCAAGCATCGCCGGCGTGAGCGTCGAAGGCTCGGGAACCACGTAGGTCACGAGCACGTCGGGCCCGCTCCGGTCGATCTCGAAGGACGCGAGTGGCCGCACCGAGGGCAGCGACCGCCCGAAGGCATCGTTGCCGACCGTGCCCAGCGTGAAGAGTCCGGTGCTCGACGCCGCGGCCGAGGCGTCGATGATGGTCCAGGAATGGCCGGCGTTCCAGAACGCACTGCTCCAGTCCACGGCCGAGCCCGCCCCATCGAAGACGAGGTCCAGCGACGCGCTGGACGAGATCGACAGGCTGCCCCCGGTCACGCTCAGGAAGTCGTAGTTCGTGCCGGCCCCCGTGCCGGAGTTGGCGATCAGCTCCCAGGTGAGGATCGATCCGGCATCGTAGGAGAGCCCTGCCGCGAACGTCTGCATTCCCGGGGAAGCCCCCGGAGAGTGGGTCGCTCCGGAGGCCAGCGACACGCCGCCGTTGAACACCGTCTGGTTGCCCCTGAGCACTCCCGCGGCCGCGACGTTGACCGCACCCCCGATCGTGCCGGTCATTGAGACGACGCCCGTCACCGCCTGGCTGCCGCCGTAGGCGGCGGCATTGACGATCGAGCCGCCGCCGTTGGTGATCGCGTTGGTCACGGCGTAGCCGGCGAGATCGAGCGTGCCCGCGGGGCCCACCGTGATCCCACCGCTGCCGAACGCCCCGGCGGCTCCGGCCATGAGCGTGCCCGTCGTGACCATCGTGCCCCCCCCGTAGCTCTTGTTGCCCGCCAAGGTGAGCGTGCCGAGGCCCGTCTTCGTGAGCGCCCCGGTTCCGGAAACGGCGGACGCATACGAGATCGTGAAGCCGTTGGTGTCGAAGGTGCCGCCGCTGCCGGTGAGCGTCGTGCTCCGCAGGTCATTAAAGGCCGCGCCGAACCGGATGCCGCCGCCCGCGAGCCCGAGCGTGCTCGAGCCCAGCCGCGAGTTGGCGTCGATCTGCAGGAGGCCACCGGTCACGGTCGTGGTCCCGGCGTAGGTGTTGGTGCCGCTGAGCGTGGCCGTGCCGGGGCCCGCCTTCGTCACGGCGAGCGTGCCGATGAGCGATGCCGCGAGGGTGGTGTCGTTGGTATGGTTGAAGTTCACGGTCGATCCGGCGCGGGAGCCGCTGATGACGGCCGCCGCGAGCGTGCCCGCCACGCCACCGGTTCCGAGGTTGAGGGTGCCCGTCGCCCCCGCAAATCGCGCGAGCGTCATCGTGCCGGCGCCGCCGCCGACCGTCACGCCGCCGCTGCCCGTGACGTTCAACGTGCCGTTGCCAATGAACCCCACGAAGAGCGCCGACGTGGACCATATGCCACCGCTCACCGTCGCGCTGCCGTTCACGCCCCCGTTCGTGCCGATATAGCCCGTTGTGTTGGTCACGCTGCCGCCGCTGACGACGAGCGTGCCGTTGCCGCCGGATCCCACCTCGAGACTGCCGCTGTTGGCCCATGTGCCGCCGGTGACGAGCACGCTGCCCGTCGAACCGGCGGAGAAGCCTACCCAGCAGCGGTTGTTGGCCACGCGGCCGCCACTGATGGTCATCGCTCCGGTTCCGGAATACCCGACGGTGAGGTCGCTGGTGCTGCTCCAGGTGCCGCTCGTGATCGTCGCCGAGCCACTCGAGCCGGCGGCATAGCCGAGATAGGCCCACTGATCGGTCACGCTGCCGCCGTCGACGATCAGCGCGCCCGTGCCCGAGTTGCCGACGTAGAGATAGACGCTGTTGGCCCAGGTGCCGCTCGTGACCGTGGCCGTGCCGCTCGAGCCCGCACCCCAGCCGATGCCGCCGTTGGCGGCGGTCACATTGCCACCGCTCACGACCAACGCGCCCCTCCCCGCGTTGCCGATCGTGAGCGAACCGCTCGTGGCAAGGCTTCCGCCGCTGATCGTGGCGGCGCCGCTCGAGCCCGCGGCGTTGCCGAGCGCCCCGCTGCTGGCCGTGACGCTGCCGCCGCTGACAAGCATCGTGCCCGACCCAAACGCTCCGACGGTGAGGCTCCCGCTGTTGGCCCACGTGCCGCTCGAGATCGTCGCGGCGCCGATCGCACCGGTGCCGCTGCCGATTGTGGCGGTCGAGCTCGTGACCATGCCGCCGGCGATCACGAGTGCTGCCGAGTCGCCCGAGCCGGAGGCGACGGTCGTCGCCGCGGCCGCATGATTGATCGCGCCGCCCGCGGCGACCCGCAGGGTGCCCGACGTCACGATCGTGCCGCCCGTGTAGCTGCTCGATGCGGAGAGCGTCAGGCCGCCCAGGCCCGCCTTCGTAAGGCTGCCGCTGCCGGTGATCGCCGACCCGTAGGCCACGCTCAAGCCGTTCGTGTCGAGCGTGCCGCCGCTGGTGCCGAGCGCGATGCCGCGGAGATCGCTGAAGGCCGCGCCGAAGCGGAAGCTGCCGCCGCTCAGCGAGAGCGCGCTCGTGCCCAGCCGCGTGTTCGAATCGGCCTGCAGGGTACCCGCGGTCACGGCGGTGGTGCCCGCGTAGGAGTTGTTCCCTCCCAGGATCGTCGTGCCAGTCCCTGTTTGGTTGACGGCGAGCGTGCCGGTCAGCGGCGTGGTGAACGTGACGTTGGCGCCGTTGAAGTTCACCGTCGCCGTGCCGGCCCCACCGGAGATCGTGTTTGTCGCGAGTGTGCCGACCGATCCGCCGGAACCGAGATTCAGCGTGCCGACCGATCCGGCCGCCGAGGCGAGCGCGAGCGTGCCGACGCCGCCGTTGATGCGAACGACGCCGCTGCCGGAGACGGTGAGCGCCGCACTGCCCGTTCCCCCGACGATCATGTCGCCGCTCGTCGCCCAGGTGCCGCCGCTGATCGTCGCGGTGCCGTTGGAGCCGGCGGCAGCCCCCAGCACACCGCTGCCGCTGGTCACGCTGCCGCCGCTCATGGAGAGCGAGCCCGTGCCGGAGCCGCCGATGGTGAGGTCGCCGGTCGTGGCCCAGGTGCCGCCCGTGACCGTCGCGATGCCCCGGGAGTCGCTGTTCCTCCCGACGAAGGCCGTGCCGCTGGTCACGCGACCGCCGCTGAGGGTGAGCGTGCCCGTGCCGGAGTTGCCCACGCTGAGCATGCCGCTCGACGCCCAGGTGCCGCTGCTCACCGTCGCGGTGCCGGTGGAGAGCGACTTTGAAGCGAGCAGCGCGTCGGTGTTGGACACGAAGCCGCCGTTGACGAGCAGCGATGCCCCACGGGTGAGGGCTCCAGCTCCAGTGCCGCCGATCGTCAGGGTGCCGCTGTTGATCCAGGTGCCGCTGCTCACGGTCGCGCTGCCCATGGCGCCGCCGTTGAAGGCGATCAGGCCGTTGGCATTGGTCACCAAGCCGCCGTTGATCGAGAGCGTGCCGACGCCCGACCAGCCCACGTAGAGATCGCCCGAACTGGCCCAGGTGCCGCCGGTGACGGTCGCACTGCCGGTGGCATTGGCCCCGCTGATGACCCACCAGTTGCCGATGTAGGCGGTGGCGTTGCTGACCCGGCCACCGGAGATCTGCATCGTCGCGGTTCCGGAGCGGCCGAGTTCGAGGTCACCGGCGGTGGCCCAGCTGCCGCTGCTGACGGTCACGCTGCCGCTCGACCCCTGGCTCATGCCCACGATGCTCGACGCGGCCGTCAGTTGGCCACCCGAGAGGCTCATCGTGCCGGTGGACGTGTTGGCGACGATGGCGCTGGTGGCCGTGCCGACGACCCCGCTTCCCAGCAGCACCGTGCGGCCGCCGTCGATGATCGCGGTGCCGCTGGCGAAGGGTGTGAGCCCGCCCGACCAGTTGCTGCCGACATTCCATGCGCCCGAGGGGACGTTCCAGACGACGTTGCCCGGGGCAGGTTCGGGAATGGCGGTGACCTGCATGCCCAGCGCGGGCGGGGTGACGTTCTGCCATTGTGGCGTGGTGTAGGATCTGAACCGGGCGGCGGTCGTGGGGTTTGGAAACACGTTGGAACTGGATCCGGTCCCGCCGTAGCCCCAGTACATCTCGCTGCCGACCACGTCGGTCTCGTTCTCCACCACGATCCAGTAGGAGGTGGTGGGCGTCAGGCCAAGGCTGAGGCCGCTGAAAGCGACGGCGGCCGTCGTGCCGGAGGGAGCGTAGATCGTCTGGATGTCCCGGGTGCCGAGCGTGGCGATGCTCGTCCCGACCTTGTTGGAGTCGTCGGAGTAGAGACTGACCGTGAAGGTGCCGGGGTTGGAGAGTCCGGTCCAGACGTTCACCTTCACGTCGGTGACGACGTTGCCGCCGGTCTGGGTGACGAACCGCTGGGCCAACTTCTCGGCGCTGTCCCCGAAGGCGTACGCGTTGTAGAAGCCGGACCCGATCAGGCTGTTCTGCAGGTAGTTGTAGAGGTAGACCTGGCCGTACGCGGTCGATTCCACGAGGGCTGCGAGCGCCAGCGCGACGAATACACGAGCAGCGGCCCCGCGCTCGGCGGGCCGCCTCGGGTGGCAGCAGGTCATGAGCAGACTTTCCGTGGGGGTGCACGGCTGCCGAACCGATCAACGGAAACGAACCACGGTCCTGGCCCCTGCCTCGGCGCGGAGAATCCCCTGCCCGGAGATCACAAAAAACGGCACGAACGCCCGCCGGCCTGCATCAGGCCGGCGCCATCCGGGAAGCCGCGCTGCCAAGAGAAGGCCATCGAGCCGTGGGGGCGCCGATGACAGGTGCGTGCAGCAGCGGATCCTGAGAGCATGAAGATTAAAAACGACGACCGCTGTCAATTGTCACCACCGGCAGTTCATGGGTCAATGCCACAGAACCCCGGCAAATTGACGTCCTCCCCAAATCCTGACCCAGGTCTTGTGAGAGAATCCTCATGCCCGGAGCCGCGAGCGATTCGATCGGCGGCGGGCAATCGCGGCGAGGGCGGCTCCGGCGAGGCCGGTGAGGGCGATCGCGCAGGTGGACGGTTCCGGGACGGCGGTGATGATCACGGAGAAGATTTCCGGGGACGCCGTGCTGTCGAGTCGTGAGCTGGTATTGGGCACACTGGAGACGATCCCGCCGAAGATGTAGCCGATCGTGCCACTCCCCAAGGCCAGCAGTTCGTCGAGCTTGAACACGCCGTTTTGAAACATCGCGTTCGCCGGCAGGTCAGGGCTGGCGAAGAACTTCGCCTCCGCCCCATACAGCGAGAAGGTGCGGGTGCCGGATACGATCGGCGTGAAGGGGTAGTCGCCCACGTACTGCTGACTGTAGCTGCCGGCGAGATCGCGAGTCACGGCGGTGATCTGGTTGGTGAAGGGATACTCCGCTTGATAGGTCAGCGCGCCGGACTGCGGGTCGTAGGTGTTGGCCGTGATGCCGCCGAACATGAACGTCGTGAAGTCGCCCGTGCTGCCGGAATACACGCTCAGATTCGCTGATGCGTAGTGGTTCATGGGCTGCACGAAACTGCTGGCCGTCGACGTGGTGCCCACCATGGTGGGCGTTCCGGTCGCGGAGATCTCCACCGGCAGCGTCCACACACCGTTGCCGGGGGAAGACACCGTGCCCGTTCCCGTGGCGATCACGGGGCCGGTGAACACGCCCGCGTAGGCGGTCATGCCTTCCTGCACGGCGGCGGGGTCGTTCGGGTCGCGGCGGATGCTGGGCACGACGTTGAGGTCGCGGCGCCGAAACAGCGTGTCGTCGCCAGGCTCCGGGGACGCGCTCGTCGGGGTGTACGAGAGCGTGGGAGTGCCCCCTTCACTGCCGGGCGTGTAGTCCACCGTGAAACTGCGGACCTGGGACGTGTAGATGCCGTTGGAGGAGCCGGTGTAAGGCCCTTGGAAGTTCTGGCCGAAGACCAGGTGCACCTGGTCGTTCGCCGTTCTCAAGGCATCCCCACCCGTGACGGTGAAGAAATCGTTCGAACCGGAAATCTGGGTGACGGCGCTCGCTGGCAGACTCGTGGGCACGGCCGCCGTGCCGCTTTTGACCCAGCCGACCAGCTCCGGCAGGTGGATTGCGGTGAGCGAGTTGTGGGTCACGAAAGAGCCGCTGGAAACGATGGTCGTGGAACCGGTGATCGAGCTGTAAGACGCGGACGTCAGGATCGCACCGTAGCCGCCAACGACGAAGAAGCCGTCGCCGCGATGGAACGACTGGGTGTTGGTGGCGGAAAGCCTGCTGAGCTGATCGAGCGAGAGGCCGGTACCGTCGGCGAGCGATCGGCGCCACGTCTGCTGGGTGACCGGATTGACGACGTACACGTCGACGTTCTGCCGGTTGGGAGGAAAATTCGCCTCGCCGCTGTTCGTGAAATCGTGCATTCCGTTGGTGCGGCCCGCGACCATCACCCACTCGTTGTCATAGACGGCCGAGGCGAAGGATTGCAGTCCGGGGAGAGGGTTGGCCGGGTCGGACCACGTGTGGCTCTGCAGCGTGATCTGGTATCCACGGCCGCCTGCGGACCAGTTCGTGACCGTGGAAAAGCCAGCCGACCCGGTGCCCGTGACCGTCTGATCCTGGGCCTGGGCCAGGGTGACGAGGGGCAGCAGCAGACACACGAGCAACAACCCGCGGAGTCGGGGCACAGAGGCCATGCAGACAAACCTCACGAAAGAGACTCTCGCGAAAGAGACGACAGACGCCGTCCGGAGAATAGGTCGTCCAATGGCACGGCGACAAGCTCGCCACCCAGAACTGCCGCTCCCGAAGTGGCCCCGGTTCAGGGGGGCAGGTCACACGCCCCTTCCTCGAGGCGGGCGACGTCGGCAAGATCCTGGGGTCTCCCGGTGGCCCGCTTGTTGGCCAGCAGATGATGCCGGGAAATCATGGAAAATGATCCGCCTTCCACGGGGCAGGGCACGCGGTCTCTCCACGCCTCATCGAACGTCACACCGTCGATGTCCGTGAGAATATCGATTCGATTCGGCGGCAGGCCGATCTGATACACGATGTCGCGTTCCGTGAACGATTCGGGAGTGAGGCGGCTCCGCGGTGCCCCAAAACGCCCGAGCGCGTTCCAGACCTTCGTGGCGTTGTCACGCGAGGGCCGGACCCAAAGATCGATGTCGCCCGTGGCTCGCGGCAGGCCGTGACCGGCGACCGCGTATGCTCCGACGATGAGGAACTCAACGCCCTCGGCGGACAACGCGGTCAACATCTCGACGAAGTCGCGATTCATGGACGGGTTTCCCGGCGAACTCCCAGGCCGCGAGCGTGAGCGGCCAGACCAGTGCAACACGCTCCCCGATCGTCATTCCGGAATAGGGATTTGGCTCGCGTTCGCCGCGACGACCAATCCAGACGGGCATCTCGGGGTTTGTTTTCATGTCCGACATCGTCCTCTATTGTAGCCCGATGATGAGTCATCACGCTCTGGCCGGGTTGGATTTCCTGTACCAGGGGATATGAGGGTTTAGGAACAGGGCGCCTCGGTGCAGACCGCGTCCCAGTTCGCCGTTTCCGGGGCCTGGGTGCCTCGCGGCCGGCACCGCTCAGAGTCTGTGGATGTCGATCGGCGACGGCCTCGGAACCGGAATCGTTCGCGGTCTGGGAACCAGCGTCTATCACCGGGGCAGGGCGGTGCTTTATCCGTTCCACAGCCTGCTCGTGCCATTTGAGGCACGCTCTCACTCCGAACACGAGCCCGGCAGGAGATATGACTCCGCCAGTCGAATGAATGCCGCGGCCGATGCTTCGGCGTCGAAGCGGTCGCCGAGTTCGTCGCGCATGATCTCGGCAACGCCGCCGGCAGCATTCGCCGCGCTCCGGGCGTCGAGCAGCAGCCAACGCGACCGCCGCGCGAGCACGTCTTCCACGGTCCGCGCGGCCTCATGCCTCACGGCGAACCGGACCATGGCCTCGGAAAAACCGGGCAGGAGCATCCGCTCGGCGCCAGGAAGTGCCGCGACCACCGGAGCTTCCGTGCCGTAGAGGTGCGGGCCGGGCGGTGCCGAAAGCGGCGTCAGCGATGAGCTGGTCGGCGGCGCGCCGACCAGCCGCAGCCGCCGTGTGATGCCGGCGGGCCGCTCCGGCAGCAGACCGCGGGCGAAGGCGGCTGCCAGCACGCTCTCCGCCATTGCCCGGTAGGTGGTCCACTTGCCGCCCGTCACGCTGACGAGCCCGTGTGGCGACACCTCCACGACGTGCTCCCGCGAAAGCCGCTTCGTGTCGTGGCCGCCCGCACCCCGCTTCACGAGCGGCCGCAGGCCGACCCAGGCCGAACGGACGCTCGCCCGTGAGAGCGGCGCCGCCAGTCGCCGGCCGGCCTCGGCGAGAATGAACTCGACCTCGGTGTCGAAGGGCCGCGGCTCGAGCGGCAGGTCGGTCCGCGGCGTGTCGGTCGTGCCGAGAATCACCTTCCCAAGCCAAGGCACCGCGAACAACACGCGGCCGTCCGCCGTCTTGGGCACGAGCATCGCGCTGGACGATGGAAAGCAATCGCGATCGACGACGAGATGCACGCCCTGGCTTGGCGTCACCAGGTCACTGGCCGCCGGTGCGTCGAGCCGACGGAGACGGTCGACCCACACGCCCGTGGCGTTGATCACACAGCGGCCCGGCACGTCATGCCGCCGGCCCGTCTCCACGTCCTCGACGGTGACGCCCGTGATCCGGTCGCCCTCGTAGAGAAAACCGGCGGCCCGGCAGTAGTTGAGGACCGTCGCAGACTCCCGGTGCGCCGTGCGGGCGAGCGCGACGGCAAACCGGGCATCGTCGAACTGGCCGTCCCAATAGCGGATGCCGCCCACGAGGCCGTCGGGTTCGAGCCCGGCGGCGGCGTCGAGTGCGGCGCGGCGGCCGAGCAGGCCGACGCTTCCGAGGCGGCTCGAACCGGAGAGCAGTTCGTAGATCGTCAGCCCGGCCGCGTAGAAGGGCAGATCCCAGAATCGGCCCCGCAGCCCGTAGGCCGGCACCACGAAGGAGAGCGGCTGGGCGAGATGCGGCGCGTTGTCGAGAAAGAGTCTCCGCTCCCGGAGCGCCTCGCGAACGAGGTTCACGTTGCCCTGCGCCAGGTACCGCACGCCTCCGTGAACGAGTTTTGTCGCCCGGCTCGACGTGCCCTTGGCGAAGTCCTCCGCCTCCACGAGCAGCGTCGAGAAGCCGCGGGCTGCGGCATCGACCGCCACCCCGAGGCCGGTGGCCCCGCCCCCGACGACGACCACGTCGAAGGCACCCCCCGACTGCACCCGGGCGAGCATGGCATCGCGGCTGAACGGGGGGGAAGCGACGGGCATGAGCATGCTTTCCATGGGCCGTGGGAGTCCGGGACGCAGCTGGAATCGGCTCTTTTCCGGGGCCGAAAGGCCCCACTCGACCCGCGACTCGGACCGCGATATCGTACAGGGCTCGGATTCCCCTTTTTTACGAAGCAATCATCGGACCAGAGCCATGGCCAAGGCCACCACCCCCGCCGCCGAATCCTCCGCCGCCAGCATGAAGGGCGCGGCCCACAACTACGCCGTCGTCGTCGATGGCGGTCGCCAATACCGCGTGATGGAGGGGCAGGAACTCGAGATCGACTTCCGTCATCTGCCCGCCGGCAGCGAACTGGTCTTCGACGACGTGCTCGCCGTCAGCAAGGCCGGTCAGCTCACGATCGGCAAGCCGAAGGTGAAGGGCGCCAAGGTGAAGGCTGAAGTCCTCGGGCTCGTGCAGGGGGAGAAGATCTACGTGCAGAAGTTCGCCCGCCGCAAGAACTACCGCCGTCGCACCGGCCACCGTTCGATCTCGACGAAGATCCGCATCGCGACGATCTCGGCCTAGTTCACAGTCCGAGGCTGCCAAGCGGACCGCCGCTCGCACAAAGTGCGTCGACGGCTGCGGTCACGGCACGATCCTCCTCGACAGGTGGCGCGTGGTGCGGCTTGAGCCGGGCGTCGATCACGAGTGGCCCGCGGCACCCCCAGTGTTTCCGGTGCGTGAAGGCATCCACGCCGTGCACGTCGGCGGCCGGGTTCGAGCGCGTGAACGTCAGCCAGAGGAAGTTGGCGAGCGCAGCCGCCGCAAAGCCTGCGTCGTCGAGGATCACGATGAGCGGCCATTCGCGGAGCGGATGTTCGGGGCCGATGGCGGCGGAAAAGCGCTCGACATCGGCAGCCCATGGGGCCGTCGCCGCCACCTCCCAGATCGACGCGTCGCTCTCCGCTTCGAGTCGCGGCCGCGGCTCAATCCGGGGCCCTTCGATCGCCACGACACCCGGCAGGCAGACTCGCGGATTGCGGAAGCCATCGGGGAGCGACAGCGTCGCGGGCAGGTCGCGCGGGAGTGAGCGGATCGCCGGGCCACGGGCCGCCACCACGAGTTTCGATCCCGAGTTGAAGCCGCTCCCCGAATAGTCGAGCGTGTCGATCGTGGTCTCGGTGTGGAAATGGCAGTCGCGGCGCCAGTCGGCCCGCGCGAGCAGGTGCGAGAGGAAGGGGGCCACGTCGTGGGCGTCGAGGCCCGGGGAGTCGCCCTCGGCCACGATGAACAGATACTTCGCGAGCGAGAGTTGCCCCTGGCCGAGGATCGCGGCGGCCTGCGTGAGCAGTTCGGCCGGCCTGTTCGACGGCTTCCAGGGGAGGTAACGCTCGCTGCCGACGGCGAGCAGCAGCGGATGCACGCCAGAGGCATCGACCGCGTGCACGCTCTTCACGCCGGGGAGCACCGTGGGGATGACCGGGCCGGTGAGTTCGTGGACGAGCCAGCCGAAAAGCGTGTCTTCCTGCGGCGGGCGGCCGACGACGGTGATCGGCCAGATCGCCCCCTCGCGATGCCAGACGTGGTCGACCCTCAGCACGGGGAACTCGTGCCGTCGGGCATAGTAGCCGAGATGATCGCCGAACGGGCCCTCGGGCTTCGTCTCGCCCGGCGCGATCGTGCCCTCGATCACGAAGTCGGCGTCGGCATAGATCGCCGGGCCGTTCTTCCGCGGAATCATCGGGATGCGATGGCCCGCGAGGACTCCGGCAAACGTGAGCTCGGAGAGCCCCTCGGGGAGCGGCATGACGGCCGACACGGCCAGCGCAGGCGAGCCGCCGACGAAGATGGCCACCTTCAGCGGTTCGCCGCGACCGAGTGCGACCGCATGGTGCACGCCGATGCCGCGGTGAAGCTGGTAATGGAGTCCCGTCTCGCGGTCGTGCTCGTAGGCGTTCCCCGCGAGCTGCACGCGATACATGCCCAGGTTCGACTGTTGTGTGCCGGGTCTGTCGGGGTGTTCGGTGTAGACCGCGGGGAGCGTGATGAACGGACCGCCATCGCCCGGCCACGACACCACCTGCGGCAGCCGCGAGAGCGGGATGCTGCCGGCGAGCACGGGACCGGTCCGCACCCGTTTGGGGAGCATGGTCAGCGCGTCCACCGGAGACCTCCAATACCGCCACGGCTTCTGCATCGCGGCGGCAGGGTCGATCTTGAGCTCGACGAGCCGCTTCACGCGATCGAGCGTGTCGGAGAAGATCCGCTCGATCCGCTGCTGCGTCCCGTAGAGATTCGTGAGGATGGGAAAAGAGGAGCCACGGGGGTTGGTGAACAGCACCGCCGGCCCCCCGGAACGAAACAGTCGCCGCTGGATTTCCGCGATCTCGAGATGCGGGTCGACCGGGTGGTCGATCGCGACGAGCTGCTGTCGCGCGGCGGGTCGGCCCGCCGACTCGCGCCGCAGGGCATCGACGCAGGCGCGGAGTGAACGAAATCCCATGGGAGCGACGGGCCCTCGAAGGCGATGAAACCGCCTCCATCCTAGCCTCGCCGCCGTGTAGGATGAGGGAGTCTCGCCCGTCGTTCCCTGCCCTTTCTCCACAACGGACCTTGAAGCCCCATGGTCAGCCTCGTCTCCGTCTACGAAGGCGGCCTCCGCTGCCGCGCCACGCATGGCCCCTCCGGCACCACCCTCGTCACCGACGCCCCGGTCGACAACCACGGCAAGGGGGAGAGCTTCTCGCCCACCGACCTCATGGCCACGGCCCTCGGCGCCTGCATGATGACGATCATGGGCATCGTCGCCGAGCGGCACGGAATCGACCTGACCGGCATGAAGGCCGAGACGATCAAGGAGATGACGAAGGAGCCGCCGCGGCGGATCGCCTCGCTCCGCACCCGGCTCACGATCCCGCTGCCGCCCGACCACCCGGATCGGCAGCGGCTCGAGCAGGCCGGCCGCGCCTGCCCGGTGCACCAGAGCCTCCATCCCGACATCGACGCCGCGATCGAGTTTGTCTGGGCCGGTTGAGCGGCATCCATCCGGAGGCACGCATGCCCGACCTCTTCGCAGCATCCCGGGCCGCCAACCTCGCCCGTGCCGCGCCCCTCGCGGCCCGCATGCGGCCCCGGCGGCTCGCCGACTACGTCGGCCAGCGGAAGATCGTGGGGCAGGGCGCGCTTCTGCGGCGGCTCATCGAGTCCGACCGGCTGGGCTCCGTAATTCTCTACGGCCCGCCCGGCGTCGGGAAGACCACGCTTGCCGAGATCATCGCCCACGAAACGAGGCGGCGATTCGTCGAGCTCTCCGCCACGGCGGCGGGCGTGAAGGATGTTCGCGACGTGCTCGAGTCGGCGCGGCGGCGACTGGAGGACGACGGCCAGCGGACATGCCTCTTCATCGATGAGATCCACCGATTCAACAAGGCCCAGCAGGACGTGCTGCTGCCCGACGTGGAGAACGGCGTGATCGCGCTCATCGGCGCGACCACGCAGAATCCCTTCTTCGCGCTCACCTCCGCTCTCGTCAGCCGCAGCCGGATCTTCGAGCTCGAGAGCCTCTCCATCGACGACGTCGGTGAGGTCCTCGACCGGGCCGTCGCCGACCGCGACCACGGGCTGGGCGGCGAGCGGGTGACGCTGGCCCCCGACGCCCGCATGTTTCTCGCGGAGACGTCCGACGGAGATGCCCGGAGGGCCCTCGGGGCTCTCGAAGTGGGCGTGCTCTCGAGCCCGGAGCGGCCGCTCGACTTCACGCTCGCGCTCGCCCGCGAGAGCGTCCAGCGGAAGGCCATCGCCTACGACCAGGGCGACACCCACTACGACTGCGCCAGCGCCCTCATCAAGAGCATCAGGGGCAGCGACGCTGACGCGGGGCTTTACTGGCTCGCACGAATGCTCGAGGGGGGCGAGGACGTGCGGTTTCTGTCGCGCCGGCTCGTGATTCTCGCCAGCGAGGACGTCGGCAACGCCGACCCCCGGGCCCTGATGATCGCCGTCGCCGCCATGCAGGCGACCGAGTTCGTGGGATTGCCCGAGTGCCAGCTCACGCTCGCGCAGGCCGTGATCTACCTCGCGCTCGCCCCCAAGAGCAACGCCTGCACGACCGCGATCGGTGCGGCCCGGCGCGATGTCCGTGAACAGGCAGTGATCCCCGTGCCCCGCCACCTGCAGGACAAGCACTTCTCGGGCGCGAACAGGCTCGGCCGCGGCCAAGGCTACGAGTATTCCCACGATGCGGTCGACGGAATCGCCGCACAGGATTATCTCGGCGTCGAGAAGAACTACTACGAGCCGACCGACCGCGGAATGGAACGTGATCTCGCCGAACGCCTGGCGGAGATCAGGCGCCGACTCCGGCAGGAGCGGCCGGAACACTCCTGAGCTCGGTGGCGATCTCGGTGGTGAGCACCTCCTCGAGGCGGCCGAGCGCCCGGGCCACCGCAGCCCCGTCGAGCACGCGATGATCGGCGATCGTGGTCACGAGGCAGCGGCCTTCCGCATCGAGCGGGCCGTAGGAAAGGCTCGTGGTGCAGAGCGTGGGATGGAAGCGGTTGGTGGCACCGAAGCCGGCGAGCGTGGAGAGGCTGAAGGTGCCGACCCGCGTGGCCCGCTTGGGCGACATCGACCGCATGTTCCAGCTCAGGATCACCCGGCGCAGCAGCCGTGGCACCGATTCGAGCTGCCGCTGACGCTTGAACACACGCTCGGCCGGCTCGGTCGCGAAGCGGTCGATCGCGGCCTGAAGCATGGGGAGGGAGGCGGCGTCGGGGCTGGCGAGCCGGGCGAAGAACAAGCGGTCGGTTCCATCGTCGACGCGGTTCATGGCCAGCACGCCGACGCTCGCGGAACTCGTGACGATGCGCGGCAGGATCCGGCCGGCGCGCCAGCTGCGGAGCGCCGGCATCTCCCGGGCGACAAGGGCGTAGGCTTTGAGGAAGATCGCAGCCCAGCCGATCCGTCGCGCGGCCGCCGCCCGTGCCGCCGCGACGTCGGCCAGCCACATCTCCCGATCGACGGGAAAAAGCGGGATGGTCTTCGACAGTTCGGCGATGTCGTCGACACAGCCGTGACCCACGGCGGGGGCCGCCGTGGTGACGGTGATCGGATTCGGCGGAGAGTGACTCATGGAAACTTGCCTCGGCGACGGATTCAAGCACGTCGGCCTGCCGGGCGGAATGCCAGATTCACTGTCGCCGGCCGCGGGCCCGCAATCCTGGCGGCTGCGATCGGGGGGCCCGCCACCTGGGGGCCCGCAATCCCGGGGCCGGATAGACTCGCCGCATGAGAGCCGTGGTCCAGAGAGTGTCGCGAGCGACCGTGGCGATCGCCGAGGAGCCGGTGGCGGGCATCGGCGCGGGCCTGCTCGTGCTGGTGGGAGTGGAGACCGGAGATTCCACCGCAGACGCCGAATGGCTGGCCGGGAAGATCGCGCAGCTGCGGATCTTCGCCGACGAGGCCGGCAGGATGAATCACAGCGTCGTCGAAGCCGGCGGCGGCGTGCTCGTCGTCAGCCAGTTCACCCTCTTCGCGTCCACGGCCAAGGGGAATCGGCCGAGCTTCATCCGTGCCGCGCGGCCCGAGGAGGCGGTGCCGCTCTACGAGCGGTTTCTGGCCGAGCTCGAGCCACTGGTGGGCCACCGGCCGGAGCGGGGCGTGTTTGCGGCCGATATGCGGGTGTCGCTGGTCAACGACGGCCCGGTGACGATCGTGATCGACTCCCGGCGGCGGGAGTGACGGTCGTCGGCCCTGTCGGAAGCCGCCGCGGAATCCCTTGCGAGCGCCACCCCGGCCGGGGTGGCGGGGGGCCTGAAATCCGTCCGGTTTGTGGTACACTCCCCGCCGCACGGTGGTTGTAGCTCAGTTGGTTAGAGCATCGGTTTGTGGTACCGAGGGTCGCGGGTTCGAGTCCCGTCAGCCACCCCTGATTTCCACTTCATTCGCGGAGGCTTTGTCCATGATTCTTGGCAAGCTCTGGAAGGCCCTTGCGGCCCAGATGAACAAGGTCGCCAACTTTTTCTGGACGGCCGACCCGATCGCCCAACTTCAGTATGAATACGACAAGGCAGTCGATCAGATGAAGGAGGGCCGAGAGGGGCTCGAGCAGTACCGTGCCCTCGTCGAACGGGTGACGCGGCAGGTCAACGGTGATCGGCAGCATGTGGCGTCGCTGGAGGCGAAGGTCAAGGCCTATCTGCAGGCCGGCGAGCGGGAGACCGCCTCGAGGTTCGCGCTGGAGTTGCAGAAGGCGAAGAAGGAGCTTGCCGAGAACGAGGGGCAGCTCGGCCTGCACGAGACGGCGTACAACAACAACGTCACGAAGATCAAGCACGCCACGAAGAAGCTCTCGGATCTCAAGACCAAGATCCAGAAGTACGACGCCGATCTCAAGCTCTCGCGGGCGGAGGCCGAGCTCGCGAAACTCGCGCAGAGTTTCAACTTCGACGTCACGACCGACTTCGGGCAGATCGAGGATGTGATTCAAGACAAGATCGGTCTCAACCGCGCGAAGGTCCGCGTGGCGGCCGACCTCTCGGGGGAAGGCCTCGAGAACATCAAGCAGGAAGAGGCCGTGGAGAGGGCCATGGCCGACAACGCCCTCCGCGAGTTCGAGATCGAGATGGGCATGGTCACGCCGGAAACCGCCGGCGTGAAGGCCGACGACAAGGAGCTCGGATCCGAGCGAATCTCGCAAAAGTCCACCTGAGCGACCGGCGCGATGCGTTGAGCCACCTCAGGAGCCGATCGTGAGCACTTCCTCAGCAGCCAGAGACACGCCGCGACCGCCGGCAGCGGAGGTCGCCCCGGGCTCCGTTTCCGCGGGTATCGGCACGGGGCCGCCGCTGGCGGGGTCCGCGGCTCTGCCGGAATGGTGTCCGCCATGGGCGGAGCGGCTCGGGGACGCCTATCTCTCCGGGACGAGTTGCGTCTTTCTCATGCACGGGAATGTCCGTGACCTCGTGCCGATCGCCGCGCCGGCCGCGGCTGCCGACGGAAACGCCTGGGGTACGGTGCCCGACTTCCTCGCCCGGGAAATGTTCGGCCGCTGGGACATCGTGCTTGCCTATGACGTCGGCAAGGGGCTGCGGCCGTTGGCCGGTCCTGACCCGGCCCGCCTGAGGACGATGGCGCAATGGCTGACGGAGCGGCTGGGCAACGCGGCCACGTGGCCCCGCGATCCCGATCAGGCCCTCGCCGCGATCGACGCGCTCCTGGAGCGGAACCTGATCGACCCGCCCGAGCAACGAAAACGGATCGCCGTGGTCCTCGATTACGCGCAGTATCTCGTGCCCGCCGGTGAAGCGGGGGCCCGTTCGGGAGCGGCACGGCTGGTGCGGATCGTCGGCTGGGCGACCAATCCGCTGCTCCGTCGCGTCAATGTGGCGATCGTGCTGCTCACCGATTCGCTCGCGGAGATGCATCCGCGGGTGGTCGCCAATCCCGCCGTGACGGCCATCGAGGTGTCGATGCCGGAGGCCGATGAACGGGAGCGGTTCGCGCTGGCGACCGCTGCGGCGGCCGGGATGCCTTCGGAGCACCTTGATGGCGTTCGCCGGGTGGCCGCGCTTTCCGGCGGCCTCACGCTCGAAAGCCTGCGGGCCGTGGTCACGCTCTCGGCCCGTGAGCGGACGGCCCCCGACGGCCCCGAGTTCACGGCCCGGAAAAAAGACCTCATCGAACGCTCGTGCCATGGCCTGATCGAGTTTGTTCAGCCGCGGCTCACGCTCGACGCCGTCGCGGGCCATGCCGACGCCAAGGGTCGCCTCGAATCGGACGCGAGGGCGATCAGGAGCGGGCAGCTCGAGAGCGCCCCGATGGGGTATTTGATCTGCGGGCCGGTCGGCACCGGCAAGAGCTTCATCGCCGAATGCTATGCCGGCAGCGTGGGGATTCCCTGCGTGGTGCTCAAGAACTTCCGCAGCAAGTACGTGGGGGAGACCGAGGGCAATCTCGAGCATGCCCTCGGTGTGCTCCGCAGCCTCGGGCCGGTGGTGGTGATCATCGACGAGGCTGATGCGGCGCTCGGCAACCGTCAGAGCGACGGCGACTCGGGCACGAGCGCACGGGTGTTCTCGATGATCGCCCGGCAGATGGGCGACACCCGGTATCGCGGCAAGATCGTCTGGATGCTGCTCACCAGCCGTCCCGACCTGCTCCCGATCGACCTCAAGCGGCAGGGTCGCGCGGAGGTCCATATTCCGCTCTTCTATCCCCACGATCAGGCCGAGATGGACGCGATGTTCGCGGCGATGGCGAGGAAGTGCCGCCTGAAGCTCGCACCGGGCCTGCCCGGCCCGATCGACATGTCGCTCGGCCTTTCGGGCGCCGACGTCGAGAGTCTCGTGCTCGCGGCCCGTCGCAAGGGCCTCGATCGGGCTGCCGACGGCGGTCCGCCCGCCAGCGACACGATATCGGCGGAGGATCTCGGGGCCGCACTCGACGACTTCATGCCGAGCGCCCAGGGCCTCGAGAAGGAGATGCAGGAGATCGCGGCCGTGCTCGAGTGCACCGAGAAGCGGTTCCTGCCCGAACATTGGAAGACGAGAGTCGGCCAACCTGGCGGTCGGTCTCACCTGCAGGAGAGGCTGGCGGCGATCCGCGAAGTGATTGGTTCCTGATCCACAGAACGCACCCCGGAGAGTTTCAACATGGCGGCCAAGACCCCCTGGTTTGACGATTCGAGCGAGACTCCGCTGATCGCGGAGTATGCGCGGAAACTCGACTCCTTCCTCGCTGCGATCGCCGACGAGGTGGTCGAGGCGAAGGAACTCGACGAGCAGGAGAAGCGGGTGGTGACGCTCATGCGGGAGGTCGAGCCGTTGCTCTCCCCGGAGGCCCATGAAAAGGTGACGCGGCTGCTCTGCGAAGTCACCGCCTACGATCTCATGCACGCCCTGCGCATGGCCGGTCACGCACGTCCGAAGACACGCTTCCGCGGCTAGTCGGTCGCATCCCCCGGCGCGGCTTCCCTTCACACACCGAGGCAACTTCATGTCCAGCCAACCCAAGGCCCCCTTCTGGCTCGCCGTCTGGGCCGTCATCTTCGGACTCGTCGGCCTGGCCGCGTGGCGGGCGGGCATGCTCGAACAGTTCGGCTTCGGTCGTCCCGGAGCGGCCGGCCAGAGACCTGCCGCCGGCGGAGTGGATGCGGGCGGCGGCGCCGAGACGATGAGCGAGGCCCCGGACATCGCGGTGCCCACGACGGTCAAGGAATACACGTTCAAGCCGGCGGAGAAACTGCCCCCCGTGAAGGGCGTCAGCGGCTACAAGCCCCTCGAAGACGACACCGTCCGATTCGCCCTCAATGTCTGGGCGGGCTGGGCGCCGATCATTCGGGCCAACGGCGGCTTCAAGCCGGGGAAAGTCTGGCAGGCGCCGGGCGGCAGGCCCTTCAAGGTGGAACTCGTCCTCATCGACGATCCCGTGCAGATGAGGGATGCCTACGCCGCCGGCAACGTCCACATCGGCTGGGCCACCCTCGACATGCTCCCGCTCTTCGTCGACAGCTTCGCGAAGGATTCGCGAATCATGCCCCGCGTCTATCAGCAGGTCGACTTCTCCAATGGCGGCGACGGGATCGTGGTTCGCGAATCGATCAAGACGGTCGCGGATCTCGCGGGCAAAAAGCTCGTGATGGCGCAAAACTCCCCCAGCCAGTTCTTCGCCCTCAACATGCTCGTGGCCGGCGGGCTGCAACCGGCCGACGTGGAGATGATCTACGTCAACACCGCCTTCGAGGCCGCCGCGGCTTTCAACCGCGACAAGTCGATCGCCGGCTGCGTGTCGTGGGCGCCCGACATCTACAACCTCGCCGAGGCCAAGGGCAACCGGATGCTCATCACGACTCAGACGGCCAACCGCCTGATCGCCGACGTCTGGTTTGCGCGGGCCGACTTCGCGAAGGACCACCCGGACAAGATCGAGGCGATCGTGCGGGGCATCTTCGACGCGATGGTGGAACTGAAACAGGAGTCGGCCCGCACGGAGGTGGCGTCGCTGATGGCCGATGGCTACACGATTCCCGCCGCCGATGCCCTGTCGATGCTGGGCGACGCCCACAGCACCAACTGGGCCGAGAACTACCAGTTTTTCCTCAATCGCAACAACCCGGCCAACTTCGAGCGGATCTGGAAGCAGGCCTACATGCTCTACCGTCGCATCGGGGCGATCGCCAACAATCCTGTGCCCTTCGATCAGGTGATGGATTTCTCGGTGATCCAGAAGCTCGGCCGCGAAGCCAAGTATGCGGAGACGAAGGACGAGTATGCGATCAGCCTGCCTCCCAAGACGGTCCAGCAGATTCGCGCGGAGAACGAGGAGATTCTCACCAACACGATCGTGATCCACTTCTTTCCCAATAGCGCTGAGCTGCGGAAGAAGGTGATCCGGCGGATCGACGGCAAGGACGTCGAGGAGCCGTACGACGCCCGTGTGGACCTCGTGCTCGACGAGGCCGGGGCGCTGGCGAAGCAGTTCGGCAACGCGCGGATCGTCGTCGAGGGGCACGCCGACAGTTCCATGCGGGGTGCCGTGCCGGCAGGGATGGTGAAGGAACTCTCGCTCGAACGGGCCCGGTCGGTGAAGGATGCGTTGGTGGAGAAGTTCAAGTTCGACGACGGTCGTTTTGCGGTCGATGGCCTGGGCTGGGAGCGGCCGGCCGATGACGATCATCCCGACAACCACGCGCTCAACAGGCGGGTGGAAATCAAGGTCTACGCGGCGGAAAAGGAATGACCACGCCAACCGACCCGTTGGCATCGCCGAGCCCGCCACCCGCGGTCAACGTCCAGCCCCTGCGGGGTGAGGCGGAGGCGGCGACCGTCGTTTTCTGGGGCGTGACCTGCGTGGCCTGCGTGTTGGCGCTGTGGTTCGTGGCGACCGCCGGCGAGGCGGAGAGTCGGATCATCAGCCCGGCCACGCTGCCGAGCCCCGGCGAAACCCTCGCCGCCGTGCCGAGTGTTTTCGGTGAGCGGCGACTCGTCGCCAACACGCTGGTGACCCTCCGGCGGGTCTGTCTGGGATTCGGACTGTCGGCCGTGGTGGGCGTGCCGCTCGGCGTGCTCGCCGCCTGTTTCCCGGCGGTGCGGGCGTTCGTCGCACCGCTGACGATTTTTGGCCGCAACATCCCCGTCGCGGCCCTCATCCCGCTGACGTTCTTCTTCTTCGGAATCGGCGAGTTCCAGAAGATGATGTTCCTGTTCATCGCGAGCGTGGCCTTCGTCGTCAGCGACACGACGGCCGCCGTGCTCGAGGTGCCCCAGCGGTATGTCGACACCGCGCTGACGCTCGGCGGCTCGCGGCTCCAGATCATCCTCAAGGTGCTCGTCCCCCTGGCGGCGCCGGCGATCTTCAACTCGTTGCGACTCCTCTTCGGCATCGCTTTCGGCTACGTGATGCTCGCGGAGGTCGTCAAGCTCGGCGGTGACACGGGGGGGCTCGGCGACCTGATCAATGTGTCGCAGCGGCGCGGCGAGCGGGAGCCGATCCTGATCGTGTTGGTGGTCATCCCGCTGGTGGCCTACGCGATCGACCGGCTGCTCTGGTGGCTGCAGTGCGATCTCTTCCCGCACCGGTATGGTGGCCAGGGGCTGCTCCCCAGGTTTTTTCGCAGGGCGCTCCACGGGGCGGCGGCAATGCCGGAGGCAACTCCATGAATCAGCCGGATCCATCCGGATCGCCCCCGGCGTCTGACTCGGCGTCTGACTCGGCGTCTGACTCGGCGTCCACGTCCGCCCGGCCTGCCGCGGTCGAGTTTCGGGATGTGACGAAGATCTACGGGCGGGGGACCCCCCGGGAATACGTGGCGATTTCCCACGTGAGTTTCACGATCCCCGACGTGGCCGACCACGGCGAGATCTCTTCGTTTCTGGGGCCGAGCGGCTGCGGCAAGAGCACCGTGCTCAGGCTTGTGGCCGGCCTCGAGCCGCAGCATCCGCCCACGAGTGGCACGGTGACGGTGCTCGGCAGGCCGGTCATCGGACCCGGGGCCGACAGGGGCATGGTGTTTCAGGACTACACGAGCTTCGACAACCGCACCGTGCTCGACAACGTGGCCTTCGGGCTCGAGTGCCGGGGGGTGTCGCGGCGCGAACGCGAAGCGGAGGGGCTCGAGTGGATTGCCAAGGTGGGCCTCGACCCGCGGCGGGACGCCCGCAAATATCCGCACGAACTCTCGGGCGGGATGCGGCAGCGGGTGGCCATCGCCCGCACCCTGATCCTGCGGCCACGGGTGATCCTCATGGACGAACCTTTCGGCGCGCTCGATCCGGCCACCCGGCTCGACATGCAGGACATGCTCATCTCGCTCTGGCGGGAGGTGCAGGCCACGGTCCTCTTTGTGACGCATTCCGTCGAGGAGGCGGTCTATCTCGGCGACCGGGTCTTCGTGATGGGCACGACCCCGGGCCGGATCGTCGACGAGGTCCGGCTGCCGTCGCCGACGCGAAACGCCCGTGAGATCCAGTCCGAGCCCTGGTTCCACGAGCAGGTCAACGCGCTGCACGCCCGGATCGAGCAGGTGGAGGCAGCCGCGAAACGTTCCCCAAATGGTGCCAGCCGCCAAATCCAGGCAGGATAGGCCGATCCGAACCCCTTTTCCTCCGATGTGGTGGCAGGTGCTTTTTTCTCGTTCCCCTTTTCGGGCCCCGCCGCCGAATCCCCCGCCGGGACCCGACGAGATCGTGTCCGGAACCCGCTGTTACCCACAGATTCCGCCGAAGACCCCTTCCGAATGACGTACCTGAAGACCGCGTTCATGACGCGTTGGAACCTGCTGCTCTTCGGAGGCGGCGTGGCTGCGGCGTTTCTCTGCGGATTTCCCGGCATCGTGCTGCCGCTGGTGGCGGCCGGCGAGGTCTACTACCTGGCGAGCATGCTGGCCAGTGACCGCTTTCGCAGCGCCGTCGACGCACAGGAGGCGAAGGCCAGGAAAAACCTGGAGGCATCGGGCGCCCGCGAGGCCTATGAGCGGATCCGGAAGAACCTGCCCCCCGCGCTCCTCAAGCGGTTCGACCAGCTCCGGGACCATTGCCTCAAGCTCGTCGAACTCGGCGGCAGCATGCGGGGGCCGGACGGTGGCGGTCCGGACAAGAACGCGCTGGAGTCGCTCGACCGACTGCTCTGGGGATATCTGCGGATGATCTGGGGCGCATCGACGCTCTCCGACTTCCTCGACCACACCGACGCCGCCGCGATCCGCGCGCGGATCGCCGATCTCGAACAGCGGCTGGCAACGCTGTCTCCGGGCAACCCGGGCGCGGCGCAGATGCGGTCGGCGATCGAGGACCACCTGCAAACGAGCCGCGAGCGGCTGGAGAACATCGAGGAGGCCCGCCGGAAGCTCGATCTGGTTGCGGCCGAAGTCGAGCGACTGGAGGCCAAGATCGCGGCGCTCGCCGAAAGTTCGGTCGCGAAGCGGGACGTCAGCGACATCGCCCAGCGGGTCGACGAGGTGGCCGCCGGGATGCGCAAGACCGATGAAACGATGCGGCAGCTCCAGCTCCCCCCCGAGCTCGAGGACCTCGATGAGCCCCCGCCCATGCTCCGCGAGGAGGCGTGAGAAGTCCGGGAACACGAACGGTCGGCGGTCCTGGGGAGCGGCGGTCGGCAGGCGGCGACCCGTCGCGTCTCCTCAATCCAGCCAGTCGGCCTCGGAGAGCCGCTCCGGCGTGTATGTGTCGGTGACGTAGCTGATGTCCTTCGAGATCAGCGACTCGACCTCCAGCTTGAAGCCGTTGGTGAGCATCGTCTCGATCTCCTTCTGCCACGCCTTCTTGCCGGCGAACCAGGGATAGGCGGCAATCTGCTTCGCCCGCTTGATGTCGGTCTCGTTGAGCTGGATCTGGACGCTCGGGGAGAGCTTGCAGCGGGCGTAGTCGCGGGAACGGATGCCGAGGAACTTGGCCTCGGGAATCGCCATCCGCTTCGACTCGTAGGCGAGGTTGATCGAACCCTGCTTGAGCACGGAGTAGATGTAGTAGCCCCAGGGATCGTTGTCGAGCAGGCAGTAGACGGGCAGCTTCAGTTCGTTGTGGAGCCGGTAGAGCATCCGCCGCACGCCCCGTGGCGGCTGGCCGCCGCCATGAGTCAGCAGGCAGCCGTGCTTCCGCCAGAACTTGTCCTCGTTGAACCGGCGCCAGACCGTGTCTTTCTCGACATGCAGGATGAACTTGGCGTCGCAGGTCTTGAACTTCACGACATCGGCCTCGACGATCGACGGGATCGAGTAGCCGCCGGAACCCATCCGCGAGCAGTCGATCTCGTCGCCGGAGTCGATCAACGTGATCGGGCCGACCATGCCGCCACGGTTGCTGGCGTAGACGTGGAGCTCCTCGCGGAGGCTCTCGAGCGTGACTTCGAGATCCTCGATGACCGGATCGCACTCCTCCTGCGTGGCGAACGTCTCCTCCCGGGTGCCATCGATCGTGTGCTTGAGAAGGTAGTAGAGACCGCGGATGCTCGTGGTCTTTTGCTGCTCGAGCAACTGTTTGCAGCCGGTGGCCACGAGCAGGGTCTGCATGTAGCTCTTGGCCTGCGAGAGATTGAAGAGCTGGCGGCGATTGGTCTGGCCGCCCATCTCGATGATTTTCTGGGTCTTGTTGAAGCGGACGTTTGAAAGGCTGCGGGTGGGGATGTCGAGGTAGGGGTCGCGGCGCTTCTCGGCGGCGGCCGCGACCTCGTCGGCCAGGCCGACGATCAGCTTGAGCGTCTTGAGATCGACCGCGGGCAGTTTGCCTACGGCCGCCTTTGCGGGGTGTTTCGACTTCGGGGCCATGTCAGGTAGAGTGGGGGGGCAGGAAACAGGGTTGCGAACGAGAGAAAATCGTACCTGCAATCACGGCCATCCGCACGCATGTCGAAATACACCCTCTCCTACGCCCTCCTCGGCCTGTTGATCACGCTGGGCGTGTATCTCGTCTGCCGTCCCTCGCGGCGATTCGATCCCGACTGAGGGATCGCGGGGCGGATTCCCGGCGCGGCCGCTCCCTGACGTGCGGCGTGGTCCCATCAGGCCACGAGCCCGTTGCTGACAACGGGCTTCTGCCGCCCCGGGGGGGGGCGATCCACCGGACAAGAGTCCGCATCCAGCCGGCGTGACCGCGTCTCAGCAGCGCACGTCGTCGGCCTTGCCGACCGCGCGGCGGATGAAGTGCGGGGCGGGGAGACCGCCCGTGGAGACCGGCGCCTCCTGCGGCGGTTTCGCGGTCGGGGTGATCCGCGTGCTGCCGCTGAAAAACTCGGCGATCCGTGCGACCACCGTCTGCTGCTCGGCGGATTCGAGTTCCGGGAAGATCGGCAGGGCGAGCGTCTGCTCGGCGGCTCGCTCCGTCTCCGGGAGATCGCCCCGGGACCAGCCGAGGTGGGTGAAGCACTTCTGCAGGTGGAGCGGCACGGGGTAGTAGATTTCCGTGCCCACGCCATGTTTCGCGAGGTGTGCCCGGAGGGCGTCGCGGCTGTCGTCGAGCACGCGAATCACGAACTGGTTCCAGACGTGGCGACCGCGGGGCTCGTCTCCGGGCACGGCAACCCGGCCGGACAGGTCGTGGTCGGCGAAGATCTCCCGGTAGCGGGCGGCGTTGACCTGTCGGGCCGTGGTCCATGAATCGAGATGCGGGAGCTTCACGCGAAGCACCGCGGCCTGGATCGAATCGAGGCGGCTGTTGATGCCGATCACCTCGTGGTAATAGCGAGGCTCCATTCCATGCACGCGGAGCAGGCGCAACTGCTTGGCGACGTCGTCGCGGGTGGTGGTGAGGAAGCCGCCGTCGCCGGCACCCCCGAGATTTTTGGTGGGGTAGAAGCTGAAGCACCCGACGTCACCGAGGCTGCCCGAGCAGCGGCCATGCCAGGTCGACAGAATCGACTGTGCGGCATCCTCCACGATCGGCAGGCCTGACTTCGCGGCGATCGGCGCGATCGCGTCCATGTCGGCCGTGCGTCCGAAGAGGTGGACGGGAACGATCGCCCGCGTCCGGCTGCTGATCTTCTTCTCGATGTCGCGGGGATCGACGAGATAGGTCACGGGGTCGATGTCCGCGAAAATCGGTGTGGCGCCCAGCCGGGTGACCGCGCTGGCGGTCGCGAAGAACGTGTAGCTCGGCACGATCACCTCGTCGCCGGGGCCGACGTCCAAGGCCATCAGCGCCAAAAGCAGCGCGTCGCTGCCCGAGGCGCACGAGATCACGTGGGGCACGTCGAGCATCCGCGCGAGTTCCGCCTCGAGTTCGGCGACGTCGGGGCCAAGCACGAACCTGCCCGAATCACAGACGCGGTTGATCGCCTCGCGGATCTGTTCGCGGAGGGCGGCGTACTGGCGGTCGAGGGCGAGCAACGGCACGGCCGGCAGCAGGTCGCCGGCGGTCTCGTGCGGCGTGGCGGATGCTGCTTCGGGGCTGCGGCGAATCATGGTGCGACGAACTCCGATGGGCCTGCTCAGGACGGGGACGGATCGCGATGGGTACGAACAGATCGCTCAGCCGACGCTTCGTGATCGTCACGATCGTGCGGACCGCTTCACTGGATTCCGGAGTTTCCAGAGCGTTATCCGGCACGGCGTCTCGCGCGCCGTATCCCGCGCGATATGCGGGGAATAGGTGAGTTTGCGACCGCGGGTCAAGGGCATGCCGCCGCCCGTCAATCGCGGCAAACACGGCAGGCTGGGCGAACGGCGGGGGAGGGTGCTGCCGTGGGCGTTTGACATCGATCGGGCAGGCAACCTAGATTCCAGCAGTTTTCCAAGTCCAGCCCTCGCCCCTCGTGCACGCGGGGACGAGGTGGACCGCGGAGGAGAGTTGCGCGGCCGGAGTGTTCGATCACCCTTGGCTCGCGAGTCGGATGGCATCCACGGTGATTACTGCTGTCATCGACCTGGGAAAGATTGCCCAGCGGCTGGGCCTCCCCGTCGCGGGGGTGCAGTCGACGGTCGAACTGCTCGATGGGGGCAACACCGTTCCCTTCATCACGCGGTATCGCCGTGATCAGACCGGCGGTCTCGACGAGGAGGGCGTGCGGCGGATCGCGGAATGCGTGACCCGCGCGCGGCAGCTCGCCGATCGGAAGCAGACGATCCTCCGGACCATCCAAGGGCAGGGCAAACTGACCCCGGCACTGGAGGCCGGGATCGCCGCCGCCGAAAGCCTCAAGCAACTCGAGGACCTCTACCTGCCGTTCAAGGCCCGGAAGCTCTCCCTGGCAGAGGTCGCCCGCCAGCGAAAGCTCGAGCCCCTGGCCCGGGAGATTCTCGCCGCCGACCCGGCCGCCGCCGATCTCGACACCCGCGCGGCCGACTTCGTCGATGCCGATGCCCAGGTGGCCGCCGTCGCCGACGTGCTGCTCGGTGTCGGCCATATCATCGCCCACGAGTTCAGCGAACGTGCCGATGTCCGGCAGCGGCTGCGTGACATCCTCTACCGCTCGGCTCACCTCAAGAGCCAGCGTGTCGAGACCGCCGGCAAGGCGCTCTCCAAGGAAGAGAAGCATTACCGCGACTACTTCGACTACGGCGAGCACATCCAGCGGGTGCCGCCCCACCGGCTGTTGGCGATCAACCGCGGCGAACGGGCGCGGCTGCTGAAGGTGCGAGTCGAGGGACCGGCCGAGGAGATGCAGATCGCCGCCGAGGAACTGCTCGTGCCGGCGGGCCACCCCCACGCCGAGTTTCTCCGGGCCTGTGCCCGTGATTCGCTCGCCCGGCTGATCCTCGCGAGCCTGGAGCGCGAGGTGCGGCGGGAGATGACCGAGGTCTGCGAGTCGCATGCCGTGCAGGTCTTCGCCCGCAACCTCCGCAACCTGCTGCTCCAGTCGCCGGTGCCCGGCCGCCGCGTGCTGGCCCTCGACCCGGGGTTCAAGAGCGGCTGCAAGGCCGTGGTGATCGACGAGTGCGGCACGCCGCTCGAGCACGCCGTGCTCCACGTCGTCGGCAAGGACGAGAAGCGGGTGGCGTCGGCCCAGAAAATCGTGGAACTGGTGAAAAACCATTCCTGCGGGGTGATCGCCGTCGGCAACGGCACCGCCGGCCGGGAGACCGAAACGCTCGTGGCCGAACTGGTGACGGGCGAACTCGGCGAACTCGACGTGGGCTATGCGATCGTCAACGAGGCCGGCGCGAGCGTCTACTCGACCAGCGCCTACGGCCGTGAGGAGCTGCCGACACACGAGGCCTCGATCCGCGGCGCGATCTCGATCGGCCGCCGTCTGCAGGATCCGCTCTCGGAGCTGGTGAAGATCGAGCCGGCGAACATCGGCGTGGGCCTCTACCAGCACGACGTCAAGGCAAGGCATCTCCACGCATCGCTCGACCAGGTGGTGGAGAGCTGCGTCAACTACGTGGGCGTCGATGTCAACACGGCCAGCCCGGCGCTCCTGCGGCGGGTCTCCGGCTTCAACCAGGCGACCGCCAAAAACTTCCACGAGTGGCGGACCAAGAACGGCCCGTTCACCTCGAGGCAGCAGTTTCTCGAGGTGCCCGGCTTCGGCGAGGCGGCGTTCGTGCAGGCGGTCGGATTCCTGAAGATCCCGGGGGGCACGAATCCGCTCGATTCGACCTGGATCCACCCCGAGAGTTATCCGATCGCGGAGAAGGTGCTGGAGCGGCTCGGCGGCAGCCCGACCATGCTCGCGAGCCGACAGGAGGCCGAGGCGCTCGCTGAAAAGGCGGCGGCGGTCGATCTCGTGGCCCTCTCCCAGGAACTCGGCGTGGGCCGTCTCCTGCTGGCCGACATCCTCGAGCAGTTGGCCCGCCCGGGCCGCGATCCCCGCGAGGATCTGCCGAAGCCGTTCTTCAAGAAGGGCGTGCTCAAACTCGAGGATCTGGCGGTGGGCATGGAACTGCTCGGCTCCGTCCTCAACGTGGTCGACTTCGGCGCCTTCGTCGATATCGGGCTGCACGACAGCGGGATGGTTCACATCAGCCAGTTGTCGAGCCAGTTCGTCCGTGACCCGCACGACTTCGTCAGCGTCGGCCAGATCGTGCAGGTCTGGGTGTTGGAACTCGACAAGGCCCGTCGCCGCGTGGCGCTCACGATGATCCCGCCCGCCGACCGGGAGCGACAGCAGCGCCGGGAGGAGGCCCGCAAGGAACAGAAGGCGCGGCGGGCCGAACAGCGGCAGTCGCCCCCGCCGGCGGCCGAGGCGGCCGGGAGCCGTGGGCGTCCGCCCGCTCGGCCGGCCAAGGGCGGAGGTCGCCCACCACGCCGCGATCGGCCTCCGCGCGAGCCCGAGCC
>SXHR01000130.1:0-36236 GCA_005773625.1 Planctomycetaceae bacterium
CCGGCAAGAGCACGCTCGTCCGGGCGATCCTCGGGCTCGTGCGGCTGGCCGCGGGACGAGTCGGGGTGTTCGGCGTCGATCCGGCGCGGCGGCCGCGGCTCGTGCGGCAGGCGGTGGGCGTGGTGCCCGAGGACGAGTGCACCGTGCCCGGACTGGCGGCGGTGGAGATGGTGCAATATGCCGCGAGGCTGTCAGGACTCCCCGGCACGGAGGCGCTCCGTCGCGCCCACGAGGTGCTCGACTGGTGCGACGCCGGCCAGGAGCGATACCGCCCGGTCGAGACACTCTCGGTCGGCATGCGGCAGAAGGTCGCGTTCGCCGCGGCCATCGTCCACGACCCCCGGATGGTGATCCTCGACGAGCCCACCAACGGCCTCGATCCGATCGAGCGGCGGGCCATGCTCGGACGGCTCACGACGCTCGCCCGCGAGCACGGCAAGACGATCCTCGTTTCGACGCACGTGCTCCCCGACGTGCAGTCGATCTGCGACCGCGTGATCGTCCTGGCCGCCGGGCGGGTGCGGCTCGAGGGATCGCTCGATGAACTGACACGGCCGGTCGCGCCGCAGCTGAGGCTCGAAGCGACCGGTCCGCTCGAAGTCTGCCTGCAGCGATTGCGGGAACGTGGCATCGTGGCCGCGCGGGCCGACGCCACGACCCTGCTCGTGTCGGCGGAGGAGGATCGCCGGCTCGACGACATCTGGCGGGCGGTGCGGGAATCGGGCGTGACGCTGCGGACGCTCGAACCGGCCCGCCGCAGGTTCGAGGATGTGTTTCTCCAGGCGATCGCACGGCCGGAGGAGGACGCCCATGCCGCTCCATGACGTCGGCTATCGCCCCTGGTCGGGGCAACGCGCGCGACCGGGTGCCGCCAGCGGCGTGATCGCCAGCACGGGCATCCGTCTTGCCTGGAAGAGCCGGTGGCTGAGACGCGCCGTGCTCTTCGCCTGGAGCCCGGCCATCTTCTTCGCGGCCAGTTTCTTCGCCTTCGAGCAGTCGATCGAGGAGGGCCGGCTCGCTTCGCTCAAGGAACGTGCCCGGATGGGACGCAACCTCGACGGCGTCGGGATGCTCGGCACGGTGCTCGCCAACACGCTCGGCCGCTCGCCCGACGAGCGGCACGTCAGCAAGGCGGTCGAGGTCGCCCGCACGCGGCGGCTCGTCTGGTCGCGGCTCCTGCTGGCCTTCATGCGGGCACCGCAGGCCGTGCTCCTCGCCGTGGTCGTGGGGCTGATCGCCCCATCCTTGATCTCCCGCGATCTCCGGGCCAGGGCGTGGCTCGTCTATTTCACGCGGCCTGTCGGCCGCTTCGAATACATCCTCGGCAAGATGGCGATCCTGGCCATGATCGTCGTGGCGATCACCGCGCTGCCGGCCGTGACCCTCTGGCTGGCCGGCGTGCTCGTCAGCCCGAGCATCCGCGTGGCCGCGGAGACCTGCGATCTGCCGCTGCGGATCGTGGTGGCGAGCGCCGCGCTGGCGATCCCGACGGTGTTGCTCGCCCTCGCCTATTCGTCGCTGACGAGCGAGAGCCGGATCGCGAGCTTCGCGTGGTTCGCCACCTGGGCGGCATGCTGGATCGCGCACGCATCGCTCACGACCGCCGATCTCGTCGCGACCGCGGAGGCACCGGCCGCGGCCCACGGAAAAGCCGACGACGCCGTCCAGCCACCGCCGCGGCGCCTCAACTGGTTTGCGCGGGCCGCCGGGCTCGACGACACGATCGACCGCTGGGCGTGGCTCTCGCCCTACCATGCCATCGGCGTGGTGCAGGCCTGGATTTTCGGCGTCGAGACGCGGCCCCGGGCGGCCCTGCCTCCCGCGATCTCGCTGGCGGTGGTCACCGTCGTTTCGGCGGTCGTGCTCGCCCGACGGGTGGCGGTGCCGACGAGGGCCTGACGCCATGATCTCGATCCACAACCTGACGAAGCTCTACGGCTCGGTGATCGGCGTCAACGACATCAGCGTCGATCTCGGCGCGGGTGCGCACGGCCTGCTCGGCCCCAACGGCGCGGGGACGACCACGTTCCTGGGCCTCGTGACGGGCCAACTGCGGCCGACGATGGGACGCGTGCTCGTTTTCGGCGAGCCCCCCTTCGGCAATCCGCGGGTGCTGCGGCGGATCGGATTCTGCCCCGCCGCGGATCTCGGCCTGGGCACGACGACCCCGCGGGAGTGGGTGCGGTATCTCGTGCGGCTCTCCGGCTTCACCGCCGCCGAGGCCGCGGCCCGTGCCGACCGCTCGCTCGAGCAGGTAGGACTCGCCGCCGCGTCGCGGCGACCGCTCGCCGCGCTCTCGAAGGGGATGCGGCAGCGTGCGAAACTCGCCGGGGCCATCGCCCACGATCCCGACCTGCTCGTGCTCGACGAGCCGTTCGACGGCCTCGATCCGGTGGCCCGGCACGATCTCGTGGAACTCGTCCGCTCCTGGGCGAAGACCCGGAGCCTGATCGTCGCGAGCCACCTGTTGCACGAGGTCGAGTCGCTCGACGCGGGACTCGCCGTGATTCTCGGCGGTCGCCTCGTGGCCAGCGGGACGGCTGCCGAGATTCGCGACCTCGTCGCCTCGATGCCGGCGGAGGTGCGGGTCCGCTGCGACCTGCCGCGCCGCTTCGCCGAACTGGCCTGCGGCGTCGAGGGCGTCGAGAGCGTGCGGTTCGACGGGGGGGAGGTGATCGTGGCCACCCGTCACCCCGGCCTGCTCGTGGAGCAGGCCGTGATGCCGGCGGTCCACGCCGGGCTGTCGGTGACGGAGGTCGTGGCCGCCGACCGCTCGCTCGAGGGCATCTTCGGGCGGCTCGTCCGCCTGCACCGCGGGGTCAAGGCATGAGCGAATCCGCCTCCGGCAGCCGTGAGCCTGCCCGCTCCGCACCCCTCGCGGCCGCGTGGACCGTCGCCCTCTTTCAACTGCGTCGGCTGCTCACCCGGCCACGACTCGCGCTGGCGGCGGTGGGCGTCGTGTTTCCCGCCGCCGTCATGTTTGCGGCGGGTCGCGCGGCCCGCGGCCGGCTCGATCCCGATCTTTCGGTCGCGATGCTCTACGCCCTCATTCCGGAGGCGGTCTGCGTTCTCGGGCTGTTGGTGACGATGTGTCCGGTGGTGGCCGACGAATTGGAGCGGGGCACATGGCCACACGTGGCCGTGCGGCCCGGCGGTCGCCGGGCTCTGCTGCTGGGCACCTGGGTCGCGGCCGTGATCTGGACGTCGGCCGTCGCGATCCTCGCCACGCTCCTCGCCCTGCCGGTCGCCAACGTGACCGACCCGTTTGCCGTGGGGCGGATCCTCGCCGCGCTCGTGCTGCTCTCGTGCACCGGCCGTGCGGCGCTCTTCGCCCTGCCCGCGGTGGTGATGCCGAAGCGGGCGCTCGTCGCGAGCGTCGGCCTGGCACTGGTGGTCGAGGTCCTCGCAGGCGTGATCCCGGCGGTGGTGAATCAGGCGACCGTGAGCCTGCGGCTGCGGAGCCTGCTCGTGGACTGGATGCACTGGAAACAGAAACTGCCGACGGAGGTGCAGCTGTTCATCGATCCTCAGCCGGCGTGGGTGCACGTGCTGGCGGTGACCGCGGTCGTGGCGATCCTCCTCACGGCCGCGGTCGTGATCCTCGAACGGCGGCAGTTTCCGCCGAGCGAGGAGATCTGACGTTATTGCACCCGCACCCAGTTGATGGTCTTCGACATGATGCCGGAGCCGGCCACCATCTCGAAGCCGGCGGGCGTCATGCGGATCGTCATGGGAACGAAAGCACCCCGCTTGATCGCGAACACCTCGCCCTTCCATGTGCCCGTGTTCGGATCGAACGTGATCCCGCGGAGCATCTCCTTGTTGACCATCTCGGGGTTGTCCGCCTTGACGATGCCGCCCAGATACTGGCCGTTGGAGGCGAAGATCCTCACGTCCACGTTCATGTCGGCCGGCCGCCAGTCGCCGACGATCGCATCGGCCGGACTGCCGCTCGCCTGCAGGGACGCGGGAGCGGAGGGGGTGGCCGGGGCGATGTCGCCGGCGGGGGCCACACGGGCGACAGCGGCGAGCAGCAGCGACGGCATGAGCAGACGAGCAAGGCGACGCTTGTTCATGGACGATGATCTCCTGCGGGACGGACGGGGGCATCGGGGGTGGGAGGCTAGCACCGTCCTCCGCGCTGAATCCATGCCGCTTTTGCCCCCGAGCCGGCGTGGGCGGGAGCGTTGACACGGGGTGGAACGAGCCTGCCTGAGCAGGATGCGCTGCCTGAGCCGGAGGCGAAGAAGGTCGTCCGTGGAAACCCTCGGCGTCTCCACCGGCCGACCCAGTGGACAAAGGTCATGGATGACTTTGTCCGCGGACAGTTGGTTCGGCTTTTGCAGTTTTTCGGAGTGTCGTGGAAGTCACCCGTCTCGCAGGTCGGGGGTGCCCACGCCCCGTCGCCGGACGTTCGCGGATGCCATCGTGGCATCCGCTCACTCGATGCCGGCCGCACTCCCGGCATCCTGTCTTCGCTTGCCGCCAACGCCGGCTCCCGGGGCATGGGCACCCCCTCCCGTGACCGGATTCAGTCATGAAGCGGACTCGGTGAGCCCTGGCTCCGGGGCCACAAAGCACTTCTCTTCGTACCACCGGCTCTTGAGCGCCGCTTCCCCCGACCTACGCAACGGGCGACTTCTCATGCCTCAAAAACTGCAAAAGCCGAAGCTAGGCAGGCTCGCCGCGACGCCGGGCGAGGGCGCGGTGGCAGGCGACGGCGATGCGGTTCGCGGCTCCGTCGTCGAGTGGCCAGGTATCGCACCGGGATCGTGCGTCGTCGTCGCCGCCGAGCCAGTCGACGAGCGTGGCCGTGGTGTTTCCGTCGGCTCCGATCAGGCGGTCACTCGAGCCGATCGCCGCGGAGACGAGCCGCTTGAGCGACGGTCTGGCCGCGGCGGCGGCCAGGTCCGCAGGCGAGACGTGCACCACCACCGGCGCGCCGGTCTCCACCGCCAGATCGGTGAGAATGCCGGCGTGAAGCACGAAGATCGCCTCCGGAAACACGTCGTCGGCCGCCTCGGCGATCCGCTGCCGGGCGGTTTCGCGGGCGAGGCCCAGGAGCCGCGAGGGCACGCGGGCGACGGCTTCGAGAAACACCTCCGATCTCCCGTCACGCACGGCGGAGAGAAAGTCGCGGGACGCCGCCGCCACGTCGTGAAGATGGATGCCGTGCATGCCGCGGGGCTGTTCGTGAAAACCGTGCACCGTCGAGGGGCCGCAGACGGCGACCGTGCACCCGGCCGCCTCGAGGCCCTCACGCAGCCGGTGCACGCGGGTCTGCGGGTGGTCGCAGCAGCCGTGGTCGATGAGGAGGATGCGCATGCGGCGGGCTTCCACTCGGCGGACCGATCGCTCAGAGCCAGTGCTGCCAGCGGGCCACGGCCAGGCACGCAGTCGTCCACGCCGCTGCGGCCCAGTCGTCGGCCATGATGCCCAGCCCCGCCGGGAGTTTCTCGAGTTGTCGGCAGGGAAACGGCTTGCCGATGTCGAAGATCCGCAGGAGGACGAATGCGACCGCGAGCACGACCGGCGTGCGGGCCTCCGGCGGCACGATGAGCAGCGCCAGCGGCATGCTCGCCACCTCGTCGAGGATGATCGCCCCCGGATCTTTTTTCCCCATGAGCCGTGCGGCCCGCGAGCAGATCGGGATCCCGATCAGGCACACGGCAACGATGATCGCCGCCTCGACGAAGCGGCCCGCGAGGCCGTCGTCAAACCGCTCCGCGATCGCGACGGCGACCGCGGCGAGCGGCAGGCCGAGCAGGGCGCCGAACGTGCCCGGGGCGAAGGGAACGCGGCCCAGACCCCCGGCCGTGGCCAGAAGGACCGCCGGCGCGAGCCAGGGCACCTTCGGCGCAGAAGAGGGCACCTCCGTCACAGAAGCGGGCACCTTCGGCGCCGCCGGGGGGACCGCCGATGGATCGCCGGATGCAGTCACTGACGGATCTCGGGATGCGGCCGGGGCATTCATTCCGACATCGTACCGTGCCGGGCCGGCGGTATGATGCTGCAGGAGCGTCGTCACTTTTTTTCCTCCTCGTCCCCGCACACGGTTGCCCCCGATTCCATGGACCCCGCCTCGAACTCCGCCGCAGATTTGAACGTGATCGGCCCGCTCGCGCTCGTCGAGTTTCCCCACCCGGCGCTTCTGCGGCGGGCCCGCCCGGTCATGCGGCTCGATGCGGGGCTTCGGGAGGCCGTGGCCCGGATGTTCGAGATCATGTACGAGTCGCAGGGGATCGGTCTGGCGGCCAACCAGGTGGCGCTGCCCTACAGGCTGTTCGTGGTGAACTGTGCCGGCCGCCGGGGAGAAGGTGAGGAGCATGTCTTCATCAACCCCGTGCTGAGCCGGCCGCGGGGCACCGCCGTGCAGGAGGAGGGCTGCCTCAGCCTGCCCGGCGTGCGGATGGACGTGCGGCGGCCGCAGAAGATCGTGGTCGATGCCTGGTCGCTCGAAGGCGAGCCGGTCCATCTGGATCTCGACGGGCTGCTCTCCCGCGTGGTGCAGCACGAGTTCGACCACCTCGAGGGCCGGCTGTTCACCGACAGGCTTCCCGAGGCCGCCGAACTCGAGGTGCGACGGGCCCTCGAGAGCTTTCGCGAGGTGTTCGTCGGCCAACAGTCGCGCGGCGAGATTCCCGGCGACGACGCGCTGCATGCGTCCCTCGACCGGCTCGAAGCCGCCCGTTGCTAGCAGGCTGTGGAACAGGTCCGTCCGAGGAGGATGCGAAGATCATCGACCGTGGACACCCCCGGCGATTGAACCGGTCGATCGAGTGGACACGCGCCCGAGTTGGTCATGGGTGACTTTGCCCACGGACGGCTCGGCGAGCCGAACAAGGACGCGGGAGACGGCATGCCCCTGAAACCGCTTCGCATCGTCGTGATGGGCACGGGGCCGTTCGCGGTGCCGATGTTCGAGGCGCTGCGCGGATCGCCCCATGAAATCGTGGCAGTCGTGACGCGACCCGATCACGCGCCGCCGGGGCGGCGACCGCCGCGGAATCCGATGCGCGATGCCGCTTCCGCCGCGGGAATCGGCATCCTCGCCCCCGAGCGGGTCAACGAACCGACGGGGGTCGCAGCGCTCGCGGCCCTGCGTCCCGACCTGTTCGTCGTCTGCGACTACGGCCAGATCCTCTCCCGCGATCTGCTCGCGGTGCCCTCCTTCGGCGGAATCAACCTGCATGGCTCGCTCCTGCCGCGGCATCGCGGAGCGGCGCCGGTGCAGTGGACGATTCGCGAGGGTGATCCGCTGGCGGGCGTGAGCGTGATCCACATGACGCCGGCACTCGACGCGGGCAACGTGATCGTGGCACGGGCCACGCCCGTGGGCCCCCGGGAGACCTCCGCCGAACTCGAGCCGCGGCTCGCGTCACTCGGCGCCGAGGCCGTGGTCGAGGCCGTCGAGCGACTCGAGGCAGCGGTGGCCGCGACGGGCACGGCGGCTGGCATCGGTGTGCCGCAGGAAACGGCCGAGGCGACCCGGGCACCGCGGCTCGTGAAGGCCGACGGCATCGTCGATTGGTCGCTGCCGGCCGTGCGGATCGAGCGGCTGCGGCGAGCGCTCGAGCCATGGCCGCGGCTGACCACGTTCTTCGCCCGCGGGGACGGTCAGCCGCAGCGGCTGGTGCTGGAGGATGCCGTGGTCGTGCCGGCGGCGGGATTCCCCGCGGCGGCCCCCGGCACGGTGCTCGCCGCTTCCGGCGATGAGTTGGTCGTGGCGTGCGGCGCAGGCTCGGCGCTCGCGATCACGAGGCTCGTGCCCGAGGGGCGGCGAAGCATGTCGGCCGCCGACTTTCTCCGCGGCAACCACCTGTTGCCGGGATCGCGGCTGGGATGACGAGGCGGCCGGCCGCGTTCAGCCGTCCGTCGCTCTGCTCGTGCCCGCGATTGCAGCGGCGTTCGACCCTGCGGGTCGCCCCTTTGTCACGCGATTCAAAAACAAAGTGCCGGGAGGGGCTGCCCATGCCCCGCGAGCCGGCGTTGCCGGCCAGCGCAGGCATGGATGCCGGAGCGCAGCCAGCATCGGGCGAACGGAGCCCAGGAAGGGCGGAGCGAGCGTCCGGCGACGGGGCATGGGCAGCCCCGACCCTCACCAGGCGTCATGAGCACCTCCGGCAATCCCAGCGCCGGAAAGGATTGCATCCAAAAACTGAACCTCCGGTCGATGGTCCTCGCATCCTGCTGGCTGTCCGTGGCCAAAGTCATCCATGACCTTCGTCCACTGGATCGACCGGTGGAAACGCCAAGGGTTTCCGCGGTCGATGGTGGCAGACTTGTCCTGGAGCCTGCTCGCCGCATCCCATATTCCCGGGGGGGATCGCGTCCCCTACACTCGACCGCATGACGAAGCGGCTCTGGATCGAAACCGTCGGCTGCCAGATGAACGTGCTCGACAGTGAGCTCGTGGTGGCCGCGCTGCGCCGCCAGGGGTGGGAGATGGCGCGGGCGAGCGGTGAGGCCGACGCCGTCTTCTACAACACCTACAGCGTCCGCCAGCACGCCGAAGACAAGATCTACTCCGCGCTCGGCCGCATCCGTTTCGAGAAGGAGAAGCGGCCCGAACTCGTCGTGGGCGTGCTCGGCTGCATGGCCCAGAAGGATCAGGAACTGATCCGCAAGCGGGCGCCCTGGGTCGATCTCGTCGTGGGGCCGGGGCAGTTGCACCAGGTGCCCGCCCTCGTCGAGGGCGTGCTGGCCGGCGGCGGCCCGCGGCTGGAGGTGAGCCTCGACCGCAAGGGGGCCAGCCGCGACGCGATCGCACGGAGCTTCGAGAGCTACGATCCCGATCGCGACCCCGCGATGCGGCCGACACCGTTTCAGGCCTTCATCCGCACGCAGACCGGCTGCGACAAGTTCTGCGCGTTCTGCGTGGTGCCGCATGTGCGCGGCCCCGAGCAGGCACGGGCCCCCGACACGATCGTGGCCGAGGCTCGCAAGCTCGTGGCCGAGGGCTGCCGCGAGATCACGCTCATCGGCCAGACGGTCAACAGCTACAAGTGGTCCGATGGTGGCCGCACCACCAGGCTTGCCGACCTGCTCGCCCTGCTCGACGCGGTCGCCGGCCTCGACCGCATCAAGTTTGTCACCAACTATCCGCGTGACATGACCGACGACCTGATCGCCGCCGTCCGCGACCTCCCCAAGGTCTGCCACTATCTCCACGTGCCCGCGCAGCATGGCTCCGATGCCGTGCTCGGCCGCATGAAGCGCGGCTACACGATCGGAGAATACATGGAGATGCTCGGTCGGATTCGCACGGCGCTCCCCGAGGCCGCCGTGACGAGCGACTTCATCGTCGGTTTCTGCGGTGAGACCGACGCGGAGTTTCAGACGTCGCTCGACCTGGTGAAGTCGGCCGATTTCAAGAACAGCTTCATCTTCAAATACAGCCCGCGGCCGGGCACCAAGGCCCATGAACGGCTGCCCGACGACGTGCCCGAGGACGTCAAGAAGGAACGCAACCGGCTGCTCCTCGACGCCCAGGAGGAGGTGAGCCTCGCGGGGAATCGCCGCTTCATCGGCACCCGGCAGGAGGTGCTCGTCGAGGGGCTCTCGACGCGCGACGAGCGGCGGGCGGTCGATCCGGGCCCCGACGGCATCGCCCAGCTCACGGGCCGCACGATGTGCGATCGGATCATCGTGTTCGACGCCCCGACGCGGCTCGTCGGGCGGCTCGTCGACATCGACGTCCTCGCGGCCGCGGCGTGGTCGCTTTCCGGCGTGGTGGCCGACGGGCTCGCCGATGCCCGGCCGCTCGATTCGCTGCGGCTCTCGGGCGAGTCCGCCGAAGCGATCGAACTCCACGACATCGCGTTGCCGGCGCCGCCCGCGAAGGTCCCGCCTCACGCTGCCCCTGCGGAAGCCCCACGGGTGTAAGGTGCCATCCTCCCCACGCAACAGGCCGCGGTCCGAGTCGGCCCGTGCGTCGGGAGGCTCGGCCCACGTCGCCCGCCTGCTCGCCGATCCGGGCCGGGCCGCCGACTGGGGCCGGGCGGCAGGCCTCGCCGACCCGGCGATCGCCCACCGGGCCCTCGTCGGGCTCGCCGCGGCCGGCGTGCCGGAAGACCTGCTCGAGGGGCTCGTCGGCAGGCTGACCGTGCTGCTTCCGCGGATTGCCGATCCGGACCGCGTGCTCGTGACGGTCGAGCGGTTCCTGGCCGCCGTGCGGAATCCGCTCGCCGCAGCCGCGCTTTTCGAACGCGATCCGCGGGCGCTCGAGATCCTGCTCGGCATCTTCGAGGCCAGCCCCTACCTGGCCGAGATGGTGATCGCCGATCCCGAGGCCTGGGAGGCGGTCCGCGTCGGGCGGGGCCGGCCCGAGAGCCGCGAGACGCTCGCCGCCGCTCTCGCCGCGGAGCTGGGCACGCTCGACGAGCCCGAGGGCGTGATGCGGGCCCTGCGGCGGTTCAAGCGGCGGCAGACGCTCCGCATCGCCTACGGCGACATCGTCGAGAAGCAGCGGCTGGAGACGGTGGTCGCCCAGATCTCGCACGTGGCCGACTGCATCGTGGACGCGGCGGTGAGGATGGCGCTGGCCCGGGTGACGCGACAACGGGGCGTGCCCCGCGGCCCCGACGGCAGCCCGGCGACGATCGCGGCGATCGCGCGGGGCAAGCTCGGCGGCGGCGAGCTCAACTCCTCCAGCGACATCGACCTTGTCTTCGTGCATTCGGCCGACGGCCGCGTTGAGGGCCTCAAGCCCTGCACCAATCAGGAGTTCTTCGACCGCGTGGTGCAGGAGACGGTGCGGCTGATCGGCGCGCCGACCGATCTGGGCGCGACCTACCGCGTCGATCTGCGGCTCCGGCCCCACGGCAGCACGGGGCGGGCGTCGATGCCGCTCGAGGCGATGCTCCAGTATTTCGATCAATCGGGGCGGACCTGGGAGCGTCAGGCCTGGATCAAGGCGCGGTGCGTCGGCGGGGACGGGATCCTCGGCGCGCGACTGCTCACCGAACTGGAGCCCTGGATCCATCGCCGCTGGCTGACACGGGCCGACATCAGCGGCATCAAGGCGCTCAAGCGACGGATCGAACAGCGGGCGATCCGGGAGGGCTGCGACGCCTCCGACGTGAAGTGCGGCCACGGCGGCATCCGCGACATCGAATTCACGATCCAGTTTCTGCAGCTCCTCAGCGGCGGCGACACGCCGCGGGTGCGGACGGGCAACACGCTCGAGGCGATCCGCAGGCTCGCCGAGTCGGGCGGTCTCACCGATCAGGAGCGGGAGATCCTCGACCGCAACTACACCCTCCTGCGGACGGTGGAGCATCGGCTTCAGATCCTCTACGACCGGCAGACGCACGCGCTGCCCAGGACCGACGACGAGCTGGGACGGCTGGCGGCGCGGATGGGCTACGGCGGCGACGAAGCGGCCCGCGACCGGCTCCGCGGAGACCTGGCCGCGGCGACCGTGCTCAACCGGAAGATCCTCGACCACCTGCTGCACGATGCCTTTCCGAACGACGCCGTGCCGGAGCCCGAGGTCGATCTGGTGCTCGATCCCGCCCCCTCCGCCGACTTCGTCCGCGAGGTGCTCGCTCGGCACAACTTCCGTGACGTGCCGGCGGCCCACCGGGCGATCCTCTCGCTCGGCGAGGAGAAGGTGCGGTTTCTCTCGTCCCGCCGCTGCCGGCATTTCCTGGCCGCGATCGCGCCCCGGCTGCTCGCCGCGGTCGGCCACACCCCCGATCCCGACGCGACGCTCGTGAATCTCGTGGCCGTCAGCGATTCGCTCGGCGGCAAGGGGGTGCTCTGGGAACTCTTCAGCTTCAACCCGCCGTCGCTCGAACTGACGGTGCGGCTCTGCTCGTCGAGCCCCTTTCTCGCCAACCTCCTCGTCACGAATCCGGGAATGATCGACGAACTGCTCGACAGCCTGCTCATCGAACGGCTGCCGACGGCCGAAGCCCTCGAGCAGAGCCTCGCGGAACTCTGCCGGGGTGCGGTCGATCCCGATCCGATCCTGCACGCCTTCAAGGCATCGCAGCAGCTGCGGGTGGGCGTGCGGGACATCCTCGGCCGGCAGGACGCCGACAAGACCACGGCTGCGCTCACCGCCATCGCCGAGGCGTTGGTCAAGCAGGTGGTCGCGATCGAGCGCGCGAAGCTCGTCGAGCGGCTGGGGGAGCCGCTCGACGCCGACGGCAAGCCGGCCGACCTGGTCGTGCTCGCGATGGGGAAGTTCGGCGGTCGCGAGATGAACTACGCGAGCGACATCGACGTGATCTTCCTCTACGACCATGACGGCACGACGGCGCCTTTGCGACGCGGCCGCAAGTCGGGTGACGGCACGACCAACACGCACTTCTTCGGTGAACTGGCCCAGCGGACGATGCGGGTCTTCAACACCTTCGGTCCGCAGGGCCGGCTCTACGAAATGGATTCACGGTTGCGGCCCAGTGGCCGCAGCGGTCCGGCCGCGATCTCGCTGGCCGAGTTCGCCCGGTATTTCGCCGCAGCGGGCCCCGCGGCCGTCTGGGAGCGGCAGGCGCTCGTCAAGGCGCGGCCGATCGTGGCGGGCTCCGCGGCGGCCGACGAGCTGCGGAGCATCCTCGACACGGCCACCTACGGCCACCAATGGCAGGCGGACGAGGTGGAGGCGATGCGGCGGATGCGGTATCGCATGGAGGAGGGGGCGAAGGCCTCGAATCTCAAGCGTGGCCCGGGCGGAGTCGTCGACATCGAGTTCGTCGCGCAGATGCTGCAGCTGGTGCACGGCGGCCGGGAACCCCGCGTGCGGACCACCGGCACCCTCCCGGCCCTCGTCGCCCTGCACGACGCGGGCCTGCTCGGCGACGAGCGGTTTGACTTCCTCGGAAGGGCATATCGCACCCTGCGGTCGATCGAAGGCCGGCTCCGGCTGCTCGACGCGGCGGCCCGTCACGATTTTCCCGCCTCACCCGACGAACAGCGGACACTCGCCCACCTCCTCGGCTACGACCGTCCCGACGCGCTCGTCCACGACGTCCAGGGCGTCACCGCCCGCACCAGGGCCGAGTTCGAGCGGATCTTCAACGAGACCGAAGCCCGACTCGTGCGGGCCTGAACGGCCCGGCTCCGCACATCCGGCCGACCTGCCCGCAACCCGACACGACGGGGTCTGGTCACAACTCCCCCGACGGTCGTCGCCGGGGCCACTGAGCCGCCGACCGCATCAACGACCGCGGCGCCTGGCCGCCCACATCTCCCAGGCGAGCGGGAGCACCGAGACGACCACGATGCCCACCACGACGAGTTCGAAGTTTTCCTTGACGACCGGAAAGTTGCCGAAGAAGTAGCCCGCCAGCGTGCAGATCAGCACCCATGCGAGGCCACCCACGACGTTGTAGAAGAGGAACTGCGGATAGTTCATTCTGCCGACCCCCGCCACGAACGGCGCGACCGTGCGGACGATCGGCACGAACCGGGCCAGAACGATCGTCTTGCCGCCGTGACGCTCGTAGAACCGCTGCGTGCGTTCGAGGTGTTCGTGTTTCAGAAACCACTTGTCGATGGTGAAGGCCCGCGGGCCGAGCCAACGGCCGATGGCATAGTTGACCGTGTCGCCCAGCACCGCGGCGATCGAGAGCAGCACGAGCAGGGCGACGACATTGAGGTCGTCGGGGTAGAGCGCGGCCATGGCGCCGGCCGCGAAGAGGAGCGAATCGCCCGGGAGAAAGGGGGTGACCACCAGGCCCGTCTCGCAGAGGATGATCGCGAACAACAGGGCGTAGGTCCACGGGCCCCAGGTCTGCAAGACGCCATGCAGCACCTCGTCGAGCTTGAGGAAGATGTCGAGGATCGAGCCGGGGGATTCCATGATCGAATGACCGTGCGTGGGTTGAGCGGAGCGGGATGCCGGGGCGTGGCGGCAGTGTAGCCGGTCAGGAGGCCGGGAACCCTTCCCCGCGCGGCCGGCGCACCGCGACCACCGTCGCGATCACCGCCGGAATGGCCAGCGACGCGACGGCGAACCATTGGAGTGAATCGGCCGCTTTCCCGACCGAGCCGGCCAGGCTCCACGCGAAGGCGATGGCGAGGTTGGCCATGCCGGCGGCCGCCAGGAACGTCCGACAGCTCATGCCGGCGGCGCCCGCCATGACCGCGGCGGCCTCGGCGAGGATCGGCAGGGGCCGCGTGACCACGACGAGCAGCGGACCGATTCTTCGCTGACGGCGGTCGAGGGAAGCCCGCGCGGAGGCTTCGAGCGTGTCGAGGCTTCGCCCGCCGGCGGCCCGGCCGAGCCACCATCCCGCCAGCGATCCGAGCGTCATGCCGGCCCACGCGCAGAGCGTGCCCGCCACCGGACCGAGGCTCGCGCCGCCGAGCGTGGCCACGAGACTCGACGGCACCGGCAGGAGGATGTCGGCGGCGAGCACTCCCACTTCCGCGGCGGCGAGGATCGCGGCCGGCGGCGGCGGATCGAGCCAGGCGGCGATGGCGTGGTCGAGCCGCGTTCCGCAGAGCAGCCAGGGCACCAGTGGCACGGCGATCGCCGCGGCCGTCAGGCTGACCAGGAGGCGGATCGGCGAGGGCATGAGGCCGCAGGAACCGGGTGGGGTTGGCCCAGGAGATCGCCGAGAAGTTCGTGCGCGGGCGTCACCACAAGATAGGCCCCGATCGAGAGGATCGCCAGATCGCGGGGGGAATGCGTGCCGGAACAAAACCACCATGCCAGACCGATCGCGAGCCAGGTGGGAAACAGCAGCGGCAGGGCCGCCACGTGGATCCGCACGATCGCCCGGGCGAGGGCCGGCCATGTTTCCGGCCGCGTCCCCGTGAGGGCCTCCGCCAGCGGCTCCATCTGCCGCCACGAATGCCAGACGAGAAACGACGTGCCGACTGAAAAGAGCGGATCGGTGGCATACCCCACCGCGGCGGTCACGGTCAGTTCGACGAGCAGCTGGCCGACGCGCCGCCGGTCGCCCCGGAGCATCGCCATTTCAACGGCCGCACAGGCCAGGGCGAGGGCCACGAGTGCGATGCCGAGCGTCTGAACCGCCGCCACGGGGAGCGGGTGGACGGCAAGGTCATGGCCCGTCAGCCTGAGGAGATCGGAGGCGACGCCGGCAGACGCGGCGGGCCATGCGGCGAGGGGAACACCGAGCGTGATTCCACCGCGGGCCACCGCGGCGCAGGCGGCCATTCGCCCACTGTCGTCCACGGACGACTGCTGCGAGCGGGCGTGAGCCCGGCCGAAGTGCCAGACGCTGAGCAGCACGAATGCCGTGATCATGGCCAGCGGTGCCATCGCATAGCCGGTGATCACGGCGGCCATGATGGCCGCATAGGCGAGCCAGACGCGGCCCAGCGTGCCTGCCGGGCAGAGCCGTCGCGACATCGCGAGGTCGGCGGCGCCATGGGGCAGCCCCACGAACACCAGCGAGCAGAGCCACGGCAGCGGCGCCAGCCAGGCCGACCATTGCGATCCGGCCACCACCGCGGCGACTGCCGGCGCCACGAGACAGGCGAGTGGCAGGCGGCGGAATACGAGCGTGCCGAAGCCGTCCGCGGCGGAGGGCGTTGCCCGCACCATCGTTGCCATCGACTCATCTCCCGCCGCACGCCGGCTGTCCGCCGCGGTCGCGGCGGACAGCCGGTTGGGTGCGGGCCGTGGACGTCAGCGGCCGTGGCGTGCCGTCGATTCGGACGTGTGGCTCAGGGCCTTGATGCCGTGGTAGGCGACCAGGCCGAAGCCCACCTTGTTGATCACGTCGGCGACGTTGTAGACGATCTCACGGAGTTCGCCGTAGCCCGAGCGGGCCATCAGGAAGCCGATGGGATAGATCGCCCAGCCGATGAGCACGAACAGCCGCATGGTCTCGAGCGCCCTCGCCAGCGGCGCCGGGGCCGAGCTGATCGCCTGACCGAGTTGCAGGTAGAGCACGCCGACGATCAGCAGCTCGAAGCCGCACGAAATCATGAAGAACGTCCACCAACGCTGCGAATCGACGGGAGACGTCTCGGCGATGAAGGCCGTGACGATCATCGCCACGTCGAGGATCACGAGCTGCCAGAAAAACTTGGCGCCGCGATCGCCCATCCGCAGCAGCAGCGGAAACTTCACGAGCAGGAGCGGCGTGGTGAACAGCCAGTCGATGTACCGCAGCGCCGTGGGAAACTGGCCTCCCGCCTGATAGACGCCCGTCATCTTGTAGTAATGGAAGCAGGCGATCGCACAGACCAGCCCCGCCACCACCATCGAACTGCGGTAGGCCGGATCGACGTCGTTGCGCAACAGGAAGAAATAGAGCGCCCCGGCCCCCATCGCCACGGTGCCGGCGAAGAACAGATAGAGGGTGATCGACTGCAGCAGCGGGTTGGCCGCGTAATCCATCGACAGGGCGGATGGATCGGCCACCACGGCCAGAAGGGCGTTCATGAAAACCTCCGGAGTTGGGCCGCACGTGCCACGCCTTCGCGGGACGCGTGCAGCGGTTGTGCGGCGGGAAAACCCGCGGCTCACGATCGATCAGACCACGAGTTCTCCGCGAGAACTCTAGAGGCCGCACCCGTGGACGGAAAACTGCGGCTACACCGCGGTCCAGGAATGCTCCCCCCGTAGGCGGAAGAGGGTACCTCTGGCCGCGTGACGGCGTCAACTGCCGAGCGTCAGGCGATCCTGGACACCTGGACGGCGACCTGGATGGCGTGGCTCCCGCCTCCGACGCAGACGCCCTTGATGGGGCTCACGTCGGCGTAGTCGCGGCCCCAGGCAACGGTCACGTGGAGCGTGCCGACGGTGCAGTCGTTGGTGGGATCGACGTCGAGCCAGCCCTCCTCGCCTCCCCAGCAGGAGAGCCAGGCATGCGAAGCGTCGGCGCCCACCATTCCGGCGTCGTTGGCCCCTTCCCCCGCCGTGCCCTGCACCCGCCGCTCGTTCGAGAGGTAGCCGCTCACGTAACGGGCAGCGAGTCCGAGCGATCGCAGGCAGGCGATCTGCAGGTGGGCGAAGTCCTGGCAGACTCCCCGCTTGAGCCCGAAGACCTCTTCCACGGGAGTGCTGGTCGTCGTGGCGGTCGGATCGTAGGTGAACTCCCGGTAAATCCGCCGCGTGAGATCGACGACCGCCTCCGCCCAGGGGCGTGACGGTGCGAAGGAGTCCGCCGCCCAGGCCGCGAGTTGCGGCGACCGACGGACCAGCGGCGAATCGTAGGTGTACTGCCGGGCGTCGAGGGCGGCGGGCCCGATGTCGTGCTGCAGCCGGTCGCGGATCGACTCCCAGGGAAGCGGAGCGAACGCCCGCCAGTCGCGGGGCGGATCGACCTCGACCCGGCTCGATGACGTGACCACGAGCCGCTCGTGCGGTTCGTCGACCGAGAACAGGCCGACGGTGTTGCCGAAGAAATCGACGCGGGTCGCCAGGTGCGTCGGCTGTGGTTCGACCTCGACCGATGTCGAGAGCAGTCGCTGGGTCGGCAGGTTTCGCGGCGCGAGGTGAATCTCGTTGTGGCAGACCGGAACCGAATCCGAGTAGCGATAGGCCGTCGTGTGCCGGATGTCGTAGCGGGCGGGAAGGGAGGCGGTGCCCTGGCCGCTGAAAATGGAGTGCGTCATGGGGGGGTCTTCGTCGAGGCTGCGTCCGCCGCGCGGTCTGCCGCGCGGCGTGCCTGGGCGGCGATGTCGAGCGAGACGAGCCTACTCCAGGCGTCGAGGATCCTGCGAAACACCGGCCCCGGCCCCCCTGCGCCGACCGGACGGCCGTCGAAGCGGATGGCGGGCAGGATGCAGTTGGGTGTGGAGGTGAGCAGGATCTCGTCGGCGGCGGCGAGGTCGGCCGCGTCGAGGGTCCGTTCCTGCCAGGCGATGCCGAGCGGTGCGGCCAGCCGCCGCGCACAGGCGAGGCTCACGCCGCCGAGCGCGTCGCTGACGGGGGGCGTTTCGATCCTGCCATCGACGACGATCGCGATGTTGGCCGTCGAGGTCTCGCTGATCCGGCCATCCGCATGGGCGAGCACCGCCCGCGAGCCGGGCTCGATCGCATGAGCCTCGCGGTCGGCGAGAAAGTAGTGCAGCCGACTGCGGACCTTCGCCCGCAGGGGCCAGCATGACTCCGGCACCTGGTGCACCGCGACGCTCCGCAGCGCGATGCCGCGGTCGTAGGCGTCGGCCCACATCCCGAAGGCGAGCGGGAACGTGTGGATCGCGACCCGCGGAGAACCGACCTGGCCGCCGTGCTGGGAGGCGATGTCGCCGGGAGTGACGAAGATCACCAGGCCGAGGTCACCGTCGTCATCCGCGGGCGGGCCGCCGGCGAGCCGGTGGTTGTGGTCCGCGACCCGTGCTGCTGCCTGGAAGAGATCGGCGAGGGACCACGGGAGCCGGATGCCGACGACCCCCAGCGATTCGCCCAGCCGGCGGGCGTGGTCTTCCGGCAGAAACAGCCGGCCGCGAAACGTCCGAAGTTGCTCGGTGACCGTGGCCCCGAGGACGAACCCGCCGTCGCCGACGGGCACCGCCAGGTCGGCACGCGGAATGAACCGGCCGTCGAGCCAGGCCCGCTCGCCCTGGATTGCCTCGGCCGCAGCCATTGTTTCGATCGAAAAATGGAGGATAGGGGATTTGAACCCCTGACCTTCTGGCTGCCAGCCAGACGCTCTCCCAATTGAGCTAATCCCCCGCGTTGGGCCGAAGCCCGTCTTGGGACGATCGAAGCTGGGCTGCGAGCCGAGGCAAACTACTGCTTCAAAAGTATCGCCGCTCCGCAGGCGTGTCAACGCGGACGGCCTGCCGGGGGTGAAAGGTTCACGCACCGCCGGATTCCGTGGCACTGGCGGCTGTCGCGAGCGCAGGCCACACTGGTTCTCATGGATGGAACAACATCTCCCGACGGCGGCGGACCTCCACCCGGAATTCCGTCGGAAGGGGTCCGCGCGGCCGCCACCGTCGCCATCGCTTTCATTCTCGTGGGGCTGGTCCTCGCGGTCGCGGCAAACTCGGTGAGCGGTTCGTCGGCCCTGCTGGGCACGATCAAATCGCGGCTTTATTCCCCGCTGTTCGCGGCCGCATGGCTCGATCTGGGCTTTGACCAGCGGCTCACCCACGGACTGCCCGACGATGCCGATCACGAACTCGAGCTCCTGAGGCGCGATCCATCCGATGCCGAGCCGCTCCTCTTCCCGGGCAACCGGTGGGGCGAACAGGCCGCGCGGTGGCGACGGCTGGCCCGCACGATCGCGCTCGGGGACGCGGCAGGGGATGGAAGCGTGATCGCAGCGGGCGTCGGGCGTGGCGGTTTCGACGAACTCGGCGTCGGGGATGTCGTCGTCCGCGTGTTTCGCCGGCCGCTTCCAAGACGCGACGGCCCGGTCGACGGCCCAGGCGACGCGGGCACCGCGGAGCAGGTGTATGAAGCCCGGGTGCGGCTGGCGGGCGACGACTTGCAGCTCATCACACAGGAAGCGCCGAGCGAGCTCGCCCCGCTCGTCAAACCGTCCGCACCCCGCGACGACGCTGCGGTCCGCTGACGCCTCAGGCGTGACGGCTCGATTCCGATGGCATCCGCCACGTCGCCGATCACGGCAATCGTCGCCGATCAAGAAAATCGTCGCCGGGAGGATCGGCCGGGAGCGGGCGGCTGCTCAGCCCGACTGCGGGTCGCCGATCTGCCGGAGCAGCTCGGCAAGCCGTGCCTGAAGCTCGAGAACCGCCTGCCAGTTCGGAAACTCGAGCTCCACTTTGTCGGCGTTGGCCCGCATCACGGCTCCCTCGCTCGCGTCCCGGAGAACGTTCTGCACGTACTCGAGCAGTTCGCTGAGTTCCGCCGATTGCGCCGGGCTGAGCCGATCGGGCAGCGGCGGCGGACCGGAGGGCAGAAGCGGCGATCGCACCGCCGACAGGTCCTCGATCACGTCGGAGTGGTGCTCGGCAATCCGCCGCATCCGCTCCTCGTGTTCCCGGGCGCGGCCGGCCGCGACCGGTGGGTGCCTCGACGCGATGGCCACGATGCGACGGTCGATGTCGCTGTGCGAACCGACCAGCAGGAGCGATCGGCCCAGCGAGATCATGTCGCCGTGCCGGACGATCCGCACCTGGATGTCCTCGCCGTTCACCTTGGTGCCGTTGGTGCTCTCGAGGTCGGTGGCGACGATCTTGTCGTTGTCCTGCTGCAGCTTGAGGTGATAGCGGCTGATCCGCTCGTCGTTGAGCTGGATCGAGTTGCCCTCCTCCCGGCCGATGGTCACGGGGGTGGACAGATCGCTGAACACCCGGCCTCGGTCGGCGCCGTGGAGCACGCGGAGTGTGATGTGTGCCATGCAAAACCGTCCGCGGATGGGCCCGCAGCCACGGGGCGCTTCCCAGAGCCGGCCGCCCCGTCGTGTCTCATCAGCAAAGATACACGACGCCGGGGCCCGGGGGGCGCGGCCGGCGGCCGGGCTTGCCGCCGACCGGTTGACCGATCCGCAAAATCGGTACGATTGACCTCAGGCACCCGTAGCTCAATGGATAGAGCATCGGTCTTCGGAACCGAGGGTTGCAGGTTCGAGTCCTGCCGGGTGTATTTCAGTTTTTGACCGGCGGAGATCCGCCGGGCGTTCGGGCACCGGGGCCGCCAGGGCCCAGCCGCCCGATCTTCCGCCCCTTCTCGTCGAAAAACTCCACCGTCCCATTGCGGGCCTCGGGGTCGATGCCGATCGCGATCGCCTCGATGCCGACGCTGTCGTTGACCTCGATGCGGCCGCCGCCGCCTCCCTTGACCCGACCGACGTGCACGATCTTCGTCCCGTCGGTCCCCGTGACCACGATCTCCCCGCAGATGATCCGGCCGGCCTCGAGGACACCCGCGGAGAGCGTGTCGGGGGGCACGGCCACCGCGCGAAGCGCGAGCCCGATCGCGAGAAACAGCAGGGGATAGACCGTCCAACGTTCGCGGCTGGTCATGGTCAGTCGCCGTGCGTGGTGCGGAGGCGGGCGGAGAGTCGCAGAATGTGATGGACCCGCTCGAACTGATCGAGCCAGTCGGAGACGACGGCTGCGATCGCTTCCGACGGGGGCGGCACCGCGCCCGAGGCGCACGTCGCGCCCAACTGGGCCGCGGCCGACGCGCGATACGCCGAGAGCGTGCGGTCGCCGTAGAAGAGGATGGGGGTGAAGTCCTCGCTGAAGAAGGCGGCGACTGGCACCCGCTGTCCGCCGCAGACCTTCAGATGAGCCGCGATGTCGGGCAGGGCGTCGCGGTCGAGAAACCGCAGGTCGATCGTGGCCGCGGCAGCCGCGAAGTGGGCGAAGATGGGGCACTGGTTCACGCAGTCGCCGCACCAGGCTCCGGCGAGCACGAGCACGGGCATCCTCCTCACGAAGCTCGCCAAAAGCTCCCGCTGGGCGGAGGTGAGGGTCACCTTCCCGTGAAAGGCATTCCAACGCTCACGCTGCTCGGCGGTGGCGTGCCGCTCCAGAAACGCCGCGTAGGGGGCCGCCGCCGCGAAGGCGGCCGCCCACGCCTCGGGGGTCGGGGGTGTGCCGGCGGACGGGACCGGGAGTGCGGGGGTGACGAGGGGAACGGCGGCTGCCATCAGAAAAAACTCCTGGATCGCTCGGTCGGAAAGAAGACCTGTGTTCGGGGGGCGATCATACCCGTTCCCTCCCATTCCGCGGCGGTCCACCGGCCTGCCACAACGCGGCAAAATCCCGGCAGGCTGGGCAGGCTGCGGACACATCCGTTGGAAAACGGAGTCCGAATCGGCCCGACGAACGGCCTTGACCTCGAAAAAAGCGATCCTTACTGTCCCCGCGCCTGAAGGCCACGGGGTGGCTCACGCGGTCAGACCCCGCCCGACTTCGCCGGCAGCACGGAAGCTCGCCGTCGAAGTCGGGACAGTGTCCCTCCAAGCGTCGTCCGTCCAATCGCTCCCGGAAACGGTCCAGGTTCTCCGCCCCCCTGGACCCTGGACCGTTCCGGGGGCCCTTTTTTTTCGGACGTGACCGCTCGCAGGCTGGGAAACAAGCCTGCCTGAGCGGAATGCCAAGCGCAGCCACCGTGCAACCCGCGGCGTTTCCATCGGTCGATCGAGTGCTCGCAGGTCTTGGATGACTTTGTCCACGGCCGGCGCGGGACGACTCGGACTTTTCGCCGGTCATTTCCCCCCGGAGGTCTAGAATGAACTCATGAGCACTCATGTTTCCCCCCCCGGCGCCGAGCGGATCATCCGCTGGATCATGATCGGGATCATCGCCTGGGGATGCTTCCACGCCATCGGCGCATGGCGGCTCAACAACGACCCGCGGCGGATGCTCGTCGTGCTCGGCTGCGTGGCCGCGTTTCTGGGCTTCTGGCTCGTGATGCTCACGACCTTCAGGCGTCGGCTCGCAAAATAATCGCCCTCCACCCCAGGGAGGATGCCGTGTCGATCATCCTCGGCTCGAGCCTCGACAACGGTCTGGCCGTTCCGCTGAACGGCCGGCCCGCGGTGCAGTGGTCCAAGAGCGTCACGAGCCTCTCGATCGGTGAGTATCTGATTCGCCGGCTCTCCGACTACGGCATCCGCCACGTGTTCGGACTCCCGGGCGATTACGTGCTCTCCTTCTACAGCATGCTGGAGAAGAGCCCGCTCGACCTCGTGAACTGCACCCGCGAAGACTCCGCCGGATTCGCCGCCGATGCCTACGCCCGCGTCAACGGCATGGGGGCGGTGTGCGTCACCTACGGCGTGGGGGGCCTGTCGCTGGCCAACTCGATCGCCGGCGCCGCGGCCGAGAAGAGTCCCGTGGTGCTCATCTCGGGCGCACCGGGTCTCGGCGAGCGGGCCGACAACCCGCTGCTTCACCACCGCGTCCGCGAGTGGCGGACGCAGCTGGAGGTCTTCGAGAAGATCTGCGCCGCGAGCCGCGAGATCGTCGATCCCGCAACCGCCTTCCGCGACATCGACTTCCTGCTCGACACCGCCCAGCGACTGAAGGCGCCGGTCTACATCGAGCTGCCCCGGGACATGGTCGCGGTCGTGCCGGATCAGATCCGCCCTTTCGTGCCCCCGCCGCGGGAGAGCGATCCCGAGGCGCTCTCCGAAGCCGTCAGGGAGGCGGTCTCGCGGATCAACGCGGCGCAGCGGCCCGTGATCATCGCCGGGATCGAGTTGCACCGCCACGGCCTGCAGGCCGCCACCGTGGCCCTCGCCGAGGCCAGCGGCATCCCGATCGCGGCGACGATGCTCGCCAAGAGCGTGGTCAGCGAGGTGCATCCGCTCTTCATCGGCCTCTACGAGGGGGCGATGGGCCGCCGGGAGGTGACGGAGTTCGTCGAGGAGAGCGACTGCCTGATCCTGCTCGGCACGCTTCTCACCGACATCGACCTGGGCATCTTCACCGCGAAGCTCGATCCCGCGCGGACCATCTTCGCCACCAGCGACGATTTGCGGATCAGCCACCATCACTTCCATGACGTGCTGCTCGAAGACTTCATTCGCGGTCTCGCCGCGGCCGGACCCGCCGGGAGACCGCGGGCCCTGCCGCCGAGCCCGACGGCCGCCGCGGGCTCCTTCACCCTCGAGCCCGACGCACGGCTCACGATCGCGCGGCTCATCCGCCGGCTCGACCAGTCGCTCGACGACGAGACGCTCGTGATCGCCGACGTCGGCGACGCGCTGTTCGCCGCGAGCGAGCTCGTGATCCGCGGCCAGGCCGAGTTCATCGCGCCGGCCTACTACACGTCGATGGGATTCGCGGTCCCCGCGGCCGTCGGTGCGAAGACCGCGCGGCCCGATCTCTCGGTGATCGTGCTGGTGGGCGACGGCGCCTTTCAGATGACCGGCATGGAACTCTCCACGATCGTCCGCAGGGGCATGGCCCTGACGGTGATCGTGCTCGACAACAAGGGCTATGGCACCGAGCGGCTTCTGCACGAGGGCTCGTTCAACGACATCAACCCCTGGCAGTATCAGCTGCTCCCGCAGGTGCTCGGCGGAGGCACGGGATACGAGGTCCGCACCGAAGGGGAGTTCGACGAGGTGCTCGCCAGGGCGCTTGCCGACACCTCGGGCCTGAGCCTGATCCGTGCCCACATCGGCATCGAGGACCGCAGCGCGACCCTCGAGAGGCTCGCCAGCGGCCTGGCCCTCCGGGTGCGGAGCTGACGGTGGCAGTCCGGCACGCCGACCCGGCGTTCGTGATCAACGGGCTTCGGTCTGTTCGCTTCGCCCGAGGGCCTCGCGGCGAAGCTGCGTGCTCGAGATATCGAGACGAAACTCCCGCCGCGACACGAAATAACTGACGTCGCGCAGGGCCCGGGGCGCGGGGAGTTGGGCGGCGTCCTCGAAGACGCCCTGCCGCTCGCGGCCGAACACGATCAGCCCGCGGGCCCGCGAGGCGATGCTCTCGACCGCCGCCTCCGCAGCCGCGGTCGAGCCGCCGTAATACCTCGGATCGGCGAGCCGCACGTACGTGTCGGCTCCCATCACGAACGTGCTCTCCGGAAAGATGGCGAGCTTCTCGACGAACGTGGCCGCCCACGTGAGCCACACCCGCCGGTCGGTGAACTGCTTTGCCCGATCGCGGACTTCGATGAAGTCGAGCAGCGGTTTTTCGACGTTGGCCACCGAGATCTCGTAGGCGAGCGGCCGTTCCGCGATCTCCTCGGCGATCCGGGCCATGAGCAGGTGACCCTCGTGGAGCGGGTTGAACGACCCAGGAAAGACGAGGCCGCCGGCGGCGGGCATGGGGTCGACTCCCGGCTCGGCGCCGGACGGGAGGTGGAGCGGCGCGACCGCCCGCGTGCCGGCCAGCAGCTCACGCCACGCCGGCGGCGCCACCATGTGGTCGCGCACCATCCGCTCGTCCGACCGCAGGTCGCCCGGGAGCCCGCGACCACAGGCTGCGGCGAGACCGCAGGCATCGACGAGCACGTCGAAGAGCATCGCGGCCGCGAGCAGCTCCTCCTCGGCCCGCGTGCGGACGTCCTTCTCCAGCACCAGTTCGGCCGTATGCGTCGAGGACTGCGTCTGCACGGCGACGCACACGCGATGGTCGCCCCGCTTCGACCGGCTGGTGCGGAGGCTCGCCGTCACCGCCACACCCACGGCACGGGCGGCGACGGCCGCACGGTCCGCGGCCGCGGCTGATTGCTCGAGCAGGCAGGCCCGTTGCCAGGCCGCGGCGGCGAGCCGTCGGGCGGTGAGCGTCGAGCAGTAGGTGTCCTGGGGGCCACCGAGCAGGCGGTCGATCGCGGCGCGGGCGTAAGGCACCACGGCCTCCAGCACCACGCCGCTGGCCCCCGGGGTGGTGAGCAGGTGCGGAATCGCCGGCGACCCGCCCCCCGTCGCCACGATGACGAGTCGGTGGCCGCCGGCGGTGAGTGCGGCGATCAGCCGTGCCGGATCGGGAAGGTGCATGAAAGGCGGCCCGGGATACGGTTCGTGAGCAGGTCGCGAAGTCAGGGCAGTTTACCCGGTTCGCCAGGGCCACGCCGTGTGATGCGACCCCGCCGGCAACGGGGCCGCCGTTCCAGCAGGCTGACGGATTCGACCGATAGCAGCCGCGGGAGATGATGCCGATGAGAAGCCCCGTCACAGTCCGCCGTTTCGCCAGCGGGTCCGCGGCACTGCTCGCCGCAACGCTCCTTGCATCGGCCGGCGTCGGTTTGGGCGACGATGCCCCGGTCGTGTCGGGCACATCGGCCGTCGCACTGCTCCGCGTGGCAGTCGACACTTCCGACGAACCGAACGCCGAGGGTCTTCCCGCCGACCCGCTCGAGGGCGTTCGGCAGGTCGATCCTGCGACGACGGGTCCGGACGCAGCCGCCACGCTGGAGAAACTGCTGCCACCGCGAAGCGACACCGCCGCCGACTGGCTCGCCCCGCTCGAACCGCTCCATTGGTGCGGCGAGCCCCGCGCGCTGCCCACGTGCGTGCCGCCGCCGCCGTGCCATCCGAGTCGTCCGCCGCAGCCTTTCGATCTGGTGGGCATTCGTGGCGGCCCGACGTGCGGTCCGATCTACCGCGGGCCCTGCGCACCCCGCACCGGCACGCACGACAACGGCCCGTGGCCGCACCTGCACCGGGCGTGTGACCGGCTCTTCGATCGGTTCTACGATCCGCGGCCGCCGATCCTTCCCTGAAGGCCGGGCCCGGTGGCCGGCCCCGGCCGCGCGGCGGGGCGTCGATGCCGCTTGTGCCGCCACGCGTCGGTCGCGACACTGTGCGGACACGGGGCGGGCGACGGCCCCGAGGAGACACCGCATGCGGGCCGCGATCATCGGTATCGGAGCGATCGCGGGAATGCACGCGCGGGCTCTGGCCGATATCCCGGGCGTGGAACTGGTGGCCGCCAGTTGCCGCACCGAGGAGAAGGGGCGGGCCTTCGCCGCGGAGTTTGGCTGCCAGTGGCATGCCGACACCGCGCGGATGCTGCGGAGTGAGAAGCCCGACTTCGTCACGGTGGCGACGCCGTCGGGAGCGCATCTTCCGGCGGTGCTGACGGCCATCCGCCGCGGGGTGCACGTGATCTGCGAGAAGCCTCTCGAGATCTCGGGCAAACGCATCGACCGCATGATCGCCGCCGCCGACGAGGCAGGCGTGCAGTTGGGCGCCATCTTCCCGCAACGTTTCAACCCCGTCGTGCGGGCCGTGCACGAGGCCGCGGCCGCCGGCCGGTTCGGCACGCTCGCCGTCGCCGCCAGTCACGTGCCCTGGTGGCGCGACGACGCCTACTACGGCCCCGGCCGCTGGCAGGGCACCAAGGCCCTCGACGGCGGCGGCGCCCTGATGAATCAGTCGATCCATGGCGTGGACGCCCTGCAGTGGATCGTCGCCGCGACGATGCCCGGGCTCGCGCCGGGTGAGAACCCGGTGGAGAGCGTGATCGCGCTGACGGCGGTTCGGTCCCACGACGCGGAACGGCTCGAGGTCGAAGACACCTGCGTGGCGATCCTGCGGTTCAAGAACGGCTGCCTGGGCCAACTGCTCGCCGCGACCAGTCTCTACCCCGGGCAGTGGCGCCGGCTCCTCGTGGGGGGCCGCGACGGCACCGCCGAAGTGGTCGAGGAGCAGCTCACCTGCTGGCAGTTTCGCTCCGAAGCCCCCGACGACCCGGCCACGCGCGGGCGGTTCGGCGGCGTGAGCGGCACCAGCGGCGGCGCCTCCGACCCGATGGCGATCAGCCATGTCTGCCACACCCGCAACTTCGAGTCCTTCCTCGATGCGGTGCGGTCCCACCGCCGGCCCATGCTCGACGGCCTCGAGGGCCGCAAGGCCGTCGCGATCGTCGAGGCCTGCTACCGCTCCGCCCGCACCGGGCGGCCCACGAGGGTCGCTGATCCGAAATCACCTCCGCACGGCCACCGATGAACACTCCCCTGCGCTACGCCATCTGCAACGAGACCTTCGGCGACTGGCCCCTCGCGAAGGCCTGCGACTTCGCCGCCGCGTGCGGGTATGGTGGCATCGAGATCGCCCCCTTCACGCTCGCGCCGCTCGCCACCGAGCTTTCTTCCGCGACCCGGGGGGAGATGCGGCGGACGATCGCCCGTTCGGGGCTCGACTGCGTGGGGCTCCACTGGCTCCTCGCCAAGACCGAGGGCTTCCACGTCGCGCATCCCGACGCCGCCGTCCGCGGCCGCACGATCGAGTATCTCGCCGAGCTGGCCCGGTTCTGCAACGACCTCGGTGGCCGCGTGCTCGTGTTCGGATCACCGAAGCAACGGAGCCTCCTCCCGGGCGTGTCGCCGGAGCAGGCGGTCGATTTCATCCACGAGGTGTTCGCGAAGCTGGTGCCCGTGCTCGAGACGACCGACACCGTGATCGCCCTGGAGCCGCTCTCGCCCGCCGAGACGGACGTGCTCACGACGGCCGCCGAGACCTGCCGGCTCATCGACCGCATCGGGTCGCCCCACATCCGTCTGCACCTCGACGTGAAGGCGATGGCCTCGGAGGCCGAGCCGATCCCGGACGTCATCGTGTCGAGCGCCCGGCACCTCGAACATTTCCACGCCAACGACGCCAACCTCCAGGGCCCGGGGTTTGGTGCGATCGACTTCGGACCGATCTTCCGCGCCCTGGATGAGATTCGTTATGCGGGGTGGGTCAGCGTCGAGGTGTTCGACTATGCTCCCGGGCCGGAACGACTCGCTCGCGAGAGCATCGACTACATGCGGCGGGTCGAGGAGGGCCTGGGCTGAGCCCTGCGATCGCCGGCCCGTTTCCGGCCATCGCGCGAGTGGCGGCCTCACTGAAAGGACCAGACCGAATGGCAGTCCCGCCGCCCGCCACCGCGATCCGCATCCCGCCCCGCCCGTCCGACGCGGGCCCCTGGTATCGCGATCTCACGCCCTACCACTGGTTCGTGTTCATGGTCGCGTCGTTGGCGTGGCTCTTCGACTGCCTCGACCAGCAGCTCTTCATCCTCGCCCGGGGCAAGGCGATGGAGACCCTGCTGCCGGCCGGCTGGGATGCGAAGCTCTACGGCGGCTACGCCACCAGCATCTTCGTGGCCGGCTGGGCCATGGGAGGGCTCATCTTCGGCTCGCTGGGCGACCGCTACGGGCGGGCCAAGATGCTCACGCTCACGGTCTTGATCTATTCGGCCTGCACCGGGCTCTCGGCCTTCTCGACGGGCTGGATCGACTTCGCGACCTACCGTTTCCTGACGGGGCTGGGGGTGGGGGGCGTCTTCGGACTGGCGGTGGCTCTCGTCGCCGACACACTCCCCGACCGTTCGCGGACCGGGGCGCTCGGCATGCTGCAGGCGCTCTCGGCGGTGGGCAACGTCACGGCGGGACTCGTGAGCATGTTCATCGGAAGCCTCGAAGCCCGCGGCGCGATTCCGGCCGGCAAGGGCTGGACCTTCATGTTCCTCGTGGGAGCGATCCCCGCCTTCCTCTGCGTCTTCATCCAGATGCGGCTGAAGGAGCCGGCGAAGTGGGTCGAGGCCCGCGAGGCGGGCCGGGCGGCCGGCGTGAAGTTCGGCTCCTACTCCGCCCTGCTCGGCGACGCCCGCTGGCGGAGTTCGGCGCTCCTGGGCATGCTCCTGTGCGTTTCGGGCGTGATCGGGCTCTGGGGCATCGGCTTCTTCAGTCCCGAGCTCGTCGGCGACGTGATCCGAATCTCGCTCGTCGAGGAGGGGGTGCCGGAGGCGGAGATCGCGGGCCGGCAGCAGTTCTGGATCGGTGTCAACTCGATCGTGCAGAACATCGGCGCTTTCTTCGGGATGCTGCTGTTCACCCGGATGGCCCAGCGCATGGGCCGCAAGGCCGCCTTCGCCATCGGCTACGTGGCCGCGCTGGTCGCGACGGTCGCCTACTTCCAGTTGTTCAACGGTCGGGGCGACATCTGGATGAGCGCGATCATGGGCGGTTGCCAGCTCGCCCTCTTTGCCGGCTTCGCGATCTATCTGCCGGAGCTCTTCCCCACGAGCCTGCGGAGCACCGGCACCAGCTTCTGCTACAACGTCGGCCGCTTCCTCGCGGCCACCGGCCCGTTCACGCTGGGCGCGCTCCAGGCCGCGCTCAAGGCCGGCGCCACGACGCCCGAGGCCAAGCTCAGCGCCTTCCGCAACGCCTGTTCCTCGATGAGCGTGATCTTCCTCCTCGGCCTCGTCGCCCTCGCCTTCCTCCCCGAAACCAAGGGCCGCCCGCTGCCCGAGGATTGACGCCGCAACCCTGGCCCGCCCCCCTCAAAAAACGCTCGCGCCGCTGCCACCCCCGCCCGACTGATGCAACCGCCGGGCAGGTTCTCTACACTCGCGGTGCCCCCGGTGAACGGCGGCGCACACCAGGCGCACACCAGGCACACCAACCAGGCACACCAGAGGAGACGACAAGGACATGCGTTGGGAAGGCAGGCGGCAAAGCGAGCACGTCGAGGATCGACGGAGCATGGGTCAGCAGGCGGTGGTCGGGGGCGGTCTGCTCACGCTCGTGATCATGGTCGTGATGATGTTTCTCGGGGTGGACCCGATGCAGCTCATGCGGATCGCACCGGATCTGGCGGGCCCGCCCGCTCCCCAGTCCGTCCCCGGCAAGCCCGTCAACGACGAGGTGAGCAAATTTCTCAAGACGGTGCTCGCCGACAACGAGGATGTCTGGACGGCCCTCTTTCCCAAGGCCTTCGGCAAGCGGTTCGTGCCGACGCGACTCGTGATGTTCACCGGACGCGTGCAGAGCGGGTGCGGCGTTGCCGACGCCGGAGCGGGGCCCTTCTACTGCCCGCTCGACAAGACGGTCTACATCGATCCCACCTTCTACGAGGAGCTCAAGCGTCGCTTCGGAGCGCCGGGCGACTTCGCCCAGGCCTACGTGATCGCGCACGAGATCGGGCACCACATCCAGAATCAGCTCGGCATCAGCAACCGTGTGCAGTCGATGCAGCGGCGGCTCTCCCAGGCCGACTACAACAAGCTCTCGGTCCGCATGGAGCTGCAGGCCGACTACCTCGCCGGCGTCTGGGCCCGCTCCATGGCCCAGTACGCGGGCGTGCTGGACGAGGAAGACATCCGCGAGGCGGTCACCGCGGCGGCGGCGATCGGAGACGACCGGATTCAGAAGCAGGCGCAGGGCTATGTCGTGCCCGAGGCGTTTACCCACGGCTCCAGCGAGCAGCGGGTACGGTGGTTTCTCTACGGCCTGAAGACCGACACGCCGACGCTCGTCGCCGAGCGGATGAACGAGGCCTTTGAACGCGACAATCCCTAGCTCGCATTCGGGATGACTCGGGGGTGCCCATGCCCCGCGAGCCGGCGTCTGCAGACAAGCGAAGCAAGGATTGCGAAGCGCCGTCTGCACCCGAGTGAGCGGAGGGCCGGGATGCCCGTAGCGAACGTCCGGCGACGGGGCGTGGCCGCCCCCGACCCACGCGACGGGCAACTTCCGCTGCCAGCCGTCCGCGGGGCGCCGCGCTGGTCAGAGGGCCTCGGTCGGCCGTTGCGGGCATGTGGTGCCCGCCGCATCGCTCTCGATCTGGATCGTCGCGTGGGCGATTCGAAAGCGGTCGCGGAGCATCCGGTGCGCGGCTTCGAGCATCGTGTCACGATCCGCGCCGGCGGGCGCGACGAGGTGGGCGGTGAGCGAGATTTCGGAGGTGCTCGCTCCCCACACGTGGAGGTCGTGCACCTCGCTCACTCCGGTGACCGCGGCCAGCGCCGCCGTGATCGCCTCGGGCTCCACGCCTCGTGGCACCGCGTCGAGCGCGAGGTCGAGGCTCTCACGAAACAGTCCCCAGGTGCCCGCGACGATCGCCGCCGCGATCGCCATGCTCACCAGCGGGTCGATCCAGGTCGCCCCGGTGAGGACGATCGCCAGGCCCGAGACCGCCACCCCCACCGACACCGCAGCGTCGGCAGCCATGTGCAGGTAGGCGCCGCGGACGTTGGCGTCGGCGTGGCCGCGGGCGAAGAGCAGGGCGGTGAGCGTGTTGACCACCACGCCGATGGTCGCCACCGCGATCACGGTCGGTCCGGCGATCCGCTCCGGCGACGACAGCCGATGAATGGCCTCCCAGACGATCACGCCGCAGGCGACGAGGAGCAGAATGGCATTGGCGAGGGCGGCATAGATGGTCGATCGCCGCAGCCCCCAGGTGTAGCGTCGCGACGGCGGCCGCCGCGCCAGCCAGCTGGCCCCCCAGGCGAGCAGCAGGCCGAGCACGTCGCCGGCGTTGTGTCCGGCGTCGGCCAGCAGCGCCAGCGACCCGGCCCACAGCCCGGCGGCCGCTTCGGCCCCCACGAACGCCAGGTTGAGCCCGATGCCGATGCCCATCGCCCGGTCGAGATTCTCCGGCGTGAGGCGGTGCGCATGGCCATGCCCGTGGCCGCAGGGCTCTCCGGGTTGGTGTGGGTGATCGTGGGCCATGGGATGCCGGAGAACCGCCGCGGCTTGATGATCGGGACGACCTACCGAGGATCATACCGACGACACCGGCGTTCACGGTGATCCTGCTTTTTTTCGTCAGGGACCGGCGAGTAGGATGCGACTGCCCGGGCCTGCGGCATCGCATCCGGAGAAAGACACGAACCACGATCGGAGCCCACGATGGATCCTCTGCGGGTGTCGGTGATCGGCCGGACGGGCCGCGGCGACTGGGGACATGCGATCGACGAGCTCTGGACCGACATCGGGGCGGCCGAGCTCGTCGCCGTGGCCGACGAGTCGGAGGAGGGGCTCGGCGCGGCCGTGACGCGGCTCGGGCTCGACGCGGCCAAGCCGGGCACCGCCTATCGCGATTGGCGGAAAATGCTCTCCGAGGTGAAGCCCGAGATCGTCGTCCTCTGCATGCGGCATGTGGACTGCCATGCCGAGATGGCGATCGCCGCCGCCGAGGCCGGCGCGAGGGGAATCTTCATGGAGAAGCCCTTCGTCCGCACGGTCAGCGAGGCCGATGCCGTGATCGCCGCCTGCACGAAGTCCAACACGAAACTCGCCCTCGGGTTCGTCAACCGCCATGCACCCGCCTACGCCGCGGCCAAAGACCTCGTCGAGTCCGGCCGGATCGGCAAGGTGCTCGAGGTTCGCGGCCGCGGCAAGGAGGACCAGCGGGGGGGTGGCGAGGATCTCTGGGTGCTTGGCTGTCATGTGCTCGACATGATGGCCGATTTCGCGGGCGAGCCGAAATGGTGCGAAGCGGCGGTCACGACCGGGGGCCGGGCGATCACCAAGGCCGATGCCGTGGACGGCCCGGAGGGCATCGGCCTGCTGGCCGGTGATTCGATCGCGGCGATGTTCGGCATGGCGGACGGGCCGGTGGCGCACTTTGCCAGCATCCGCGACGCGGGGCTGAAGCAGCCCAACTTCGGGCTCACGATCGTCGGCACCACCGGTGCCGTCCACATCCGACCCGACCATGTTCCCCAGGCCTACTACCGCGGGGCGCCGCTCTGGAGGGTGGATAAGGACGTGCCCTGGCAGCCGATCGGCCCCGAAGGGCTCGCCTCACCGCCGCCCCCGGCCGATGTCGATCGCGCCGCCGCAAGGGCCTCGTGGGGCCGCCGTGCCGCCCTCGATCTCCTCGACGCGATCGCCGAGGATCGCGAGCCCGAGACCGGCATGTATGCGGGCCGCACGACGGTGGAAATGACCGCCGCCATCTACGCCTCGGCCCTGTCCGGCAGACGCATCGAGTGGCCGCTCATCGAACGGACGAATCCGCTGGCCTAGCCGGCCGTGGACCATGTCTGCCTGAGCAGGATGCGGAGATCACCGACCGGGGAAACCCCCGGCGTTTCCCGCGGGGAACTGCCGCCGGTCGGCTCTGCGGCTGCCGGGCCCGGAACGGATTTTTCCCAAGACAGCCCGAGGTGACGCGAATCAAAAAGGCCATGCCCGGAGGAGGTCCCGCGGCAGCATCCGTGCTGTTGTGGGCCGTTCCTTGGTAATCGAATTTCCTGAGCGGATGGAACCGACAGGGAAAAACCGTTTCCTCCCACCCGGGCATGGCCGAAAAATCGTCGTGTGATTCGTCAGGCGGTCAGTTCGTCGATGCGGCGACGGAAGCCGGGCATCTCGCTGGTCACGAAGCTGTTCCATGCGGCTGGCTGCCACAGTTCCACGCAGACGGCGGCCCCGACCACCAGCAGGCCGCCACCCGGTTCCACGCCGAGGAACTCGCGAAACCCTTCGGGCACCACCAGTCGTGACCGGCCCGCCAGCGACACTGTCTGCTGCCGCGTCGAAAGCAGCCGGCCGAGTTCCTGCAGTTGTCCCACCCGTTGGGTCAAGAGCCCCGCTTCCATCTTGCTGCGGACCACGTCCACCGCCGCATCCATGCGGGGCTTCCAAAGGGCCGCCGACCAGAGCGACAGGCAACCGGCCCGTTCCTTGGCCAGGACGAGTTTCGGACCGGACGCGAGAAGCGGGTCGAGAAGTTCCGACGGAAGCGCGAGGCGAAAACGCTCGTCGAGCGTCCGCACAAACTCGCCAATCAGCAGGTCGGCCGCAGCGGCCATGGTGTTCCGCACTGCTCAAGCGCCCGCCTCCGCGGGAAGTCACCCGCCGGCCATCCTGTTGGCCAGCACAATGAAAAGGGCTCAAAACCCACGAGAAGTGACATTTTCACATCTCTAAAGGGCTTCAAACCCACGGGCCGCAGTTTACCGGCTCCTGCAAAGCCTGCAACCATCCCGTCGGTCGGCTGGGTTTTCCGCGAAAAACAGCCCTTTTCGAGCCGTCGGAAACCGGGCGGTCGGGCGGGGAAGAGGAGCGAACGGCTCCGAGCGGCTCAGTGGTTGCAGCAGGGGCCGCCGCAGTTGCCGCCGCAGCCGTCGGCACCGATTTCCTTCTTGTAGGCCTTTTGGGCCGCCGCTTCCTTCGAGAGTTTGAACTCGGGTCCGGCCGGGAAGTATTGGATGTCGTCTTGGAGGTAGTAGGCGCTCGGCAGCGTCTGGCCGCCGACGTCCACCTGGCAGCCGGTGACCGCCAGGCCGGAAAGGGCGGCGAGTGCCAACAGGATCCGCGGAGCGGCGGCGGGCAGCGTGGCGAGCGACGTTTGCATGGCGTTGGTCCGTCCGGGTCTGGAGTGGGGCTGCCCTCTTCCGATGCCACTTCTTATCGGCCGTCACGACCCGCAAACTTTGAACGACCGTCACGACCACACCCGGAGCCCGCCCAGACTGCCGGCCCCTTTACCGCAACTTCCCAGACCACCACGGGTATTCACCGGGCGGAAAAAAGCCCGGCGGGGTGTACAACGGGTGCATGAGACACGCCTTTTGGGCCGCTCTCGTCGCGATCCTTCCGGCCGCTCTCGCCCCGGGGCAGGTGGTGCTGCCGCCCGACATGGGAGTTCCCGGCAGCGCGGAGACAGTGCCCTCCCCCAGCCATGACCTCGCCCTGCAGGCGCTCGCGGTGGGCGACTACGCCGCCGCGCTCGACCTCGCCGGCAACGACTACCAGGGCGGCGTGAAGGTCGGCGGGCAGCGGTGGATCGATGCGATCGCATCGGCGGCGATCCTCGGCGAGTGCTTCTACGAGTCGGGCAGCCTCGGCGACGCCGTCTCGCGTTACGAGGAGTCGATGCTCGTGTTCGCCGCGTATCCCGACTGGCTTCTCTCGGTGCAGTTTCCGCCGCAGCCACTGCGACCACTGGCGACACCGCGGGTGGCCACCTGGGGCCGGAGCGAGCGGAACGCCAGACCCGCCGCCATCCCCCCGACGATGCCCTTGCGGCAGCGGGGTGCCGACGCGCAGGACGTGCTGCAGCGGGGAGGTGTGCTCACCGCCGCCTACGATCGGATCATCCGACCTGGCGAGCTCATGCGGCCACTCGTCATCGCGATCTACCGCCACGGTTCGCTGCTGGGCGAGATGGCGCGGGAAAGCCCCCCCCTCGACGCCGCCACCAAGCTCCTCATGCGGCGGCCCGCCCCGCCGAACCACTGGTCGCAGGCCTGGATCGACGTGGCCCTCGGTGCGGCCTACTGGGCCCAGGGCAAACAGGACCTCGCCGGCCCGCTGCTGACCCGCGGCCTGCTGGTGGGCAACCAGTTTGATCACCCGCTCACCTCGTGGGGGCTGATCATCCTCGGCCGGATCGCGCTCGACGCCGACCAACCGCAGCGGGCCGCAAAACTCTTCGAGGAGGCCACCTACACCGCCGCCGATTTCGGCGACGCGCGTGCGCTCGAAGAAGCCTTTCAATGGGCGTTCACCGCCCATCGCATGGCCGGCGTGCGCGGCGTGCCCGCCTCGATCCGCAACGGCTGCGACTGGGCCCGCGGCAATCTGCCGGTGCTTCGGGCGCGGCTCTTGGCCGTCGAGGCGGAATGCCTCGCGACTTCGGGCAATGCCCGCGGGGCCGCGGCCGCCCTCAAGGATATCGACGGCCGGCTCCTGCGGGGCGACGCCGGCCAGGGCACGCTGGGCGTGCAGGCCGCCTACGCCGCGGCGCTGCTCGACTATGCCGGGGGCGACGTGGCGGCCGGCGACGGCCACCTCGATCGTGGACTCTCGATCGCCCGCACCCGCACCCCGCGGCTCTTCCAGACGGCCCGGCTCGTCGAACTCTTCCTCGGCGGCTCGACCGTCATCTCCGAGCGGCAGGCCGACACGCTCTTTGAAAAGCTGCTCGCCGACCCGTCGCCCAGGGACTTCGCCGCCGACGCGATCGGATCGCTGGCGACGATGTCCGCCCCCCGCGACAACGCCTTTGAAACCTGGGTCGCGGTCGCGGGTCGGCGCGGCGAGGAACGGGCGATCGAGGCGGCCGAGGCGACGATGCGGCACCGCTGGCTGGCGGCGCAGCCGTTGGGTGGTCGGCGCACGGCGATCGAGCGGCTGCTCTCCGCCGACCCGCGGGGCCTCGCCCCCGCCGACGCGGCCGGTCGCGCCGCGATCG
>SXHR01000131.1:0-44281 GCA_005773625.1 Planctomycetaceae bacterium
CCGGCTTCATTCCGGACATTCTCAACCTCGACGTGATCGACGAGGTGGTGAAGGTGGACGACGAAGACGCGATGGAGACCGCCCGGCTCATGGCGAAGCGCGAAGGGCTGATGTGCGGCATCAGCTGCGGCGCCGCGGCCTGGGGCGCCCTTCAGGTTGCCCGGCGAGCCGAGAACACCGGCAAACTCGTCGTCGTGGTGCTCCCCGACCTCGGCGAACGCTACCTCTCGACCCGGCTCTTCCCGGAGTGAGGCTGACGTCGCCCCGCCATCAAAGCGGGAGGCGTGGCCACCCGTCGCCGGTCCGCGGGATCGGACGCGGCCCGGCCCCCCATGGACAGGCCGGCCGGGAAGGACTGGACGAGGACGATGCCGTCAGCAGACGGACGCCCGGGACGAACCGGGGGGGCCGCCGTCACTCCCCCTCGGGGCCGCCGCCGACCGCGAGCGTCACCCGGCGGGACATCGTCATCCGGGCGAACACCCCCAGCGCGCCCTGGGGCAGGCCGAGAAACTCGAGGTGTTCGAACCAGGCGGGAATCTCGGCGGCGAGCTTGCCGACCTTCGGTCCGCGGAGGTCGAGCCGCCGGAGATTCTTCAGTTCCTTCAGCTGCAGGAGCCCCTCGTCGGTGACCGTGCCCCGCGAGAGATCGAGGACGGCGAGATCCTTGAGCGATTCCGCGCGGAACCCCAGCAGAATGGCGAACACGTCGTCGGCTCGGCCGTTGCCGAGGCGGACGGAGACGAGCTTGTCGGCGACGTGGCCAAAATCCTCGCCGAAGGATTTCCGGAGCCAGTCGGCCTCCTCCATCTCGATGCTGCCCCCGCGCTCGATCGTCTCGGTCGCCACCTCCTGCTGTTGGGCGTAGGCCTCGATCTTCGACGCCAGCCACTCGAGTTTGCTGGCCTTGAACTTCACGAAGTCATTCGCCTCGTCGAAGGCTTTCTGCAGGCGGATGAACTCCTGCGGATCGCCCCCCCTGTCGGGATGGGCCTTCAACGCCTTGGCGAGATAGGCCTGCTTCACGTCCTCGAGGGTCAGCGGCGGCCGCAGCTCGAGAATCACGAGGCACTCCGGGTGGTTGGGATCCGGGAGGGGGGAGGACGGGGAGGATTGCGACATGTGGGGGCTCTGGAGGCAGATGGTTTCGGGGCAGCGTAAGCGACGGTTTTGCCGCCGTCCAATCGGTGCGGGCGTGGCGGCGATCCGCTCACCTTGATTGAAATCGCCGAATCGCCTATCTCACGTGTTGTCGCGCGGGCGGCTGGAAGCCGCCGGAGCCACCGGCGTGGTTCGCGCCCGACAGCCAAGGAGGGCAGGCATGCGGATGAATTCAACAGGCTGGGGTTACGCGCGTGAGATCGGGGCCGCTGTGGCGATCGTGGCGGTCGGCCTCGGCTGGCGACTGCTGACCGGCAGCCTCGAGGCCGACGCGACCCCGCCCCAGCCCGCCGCCGCGGCAGGGCAGCGGCCCGGCGAGAAGCCTGTCGCGATCGTCAACGGAACGGAGATCACGAGCGACCGGCTCGGCGAGGAGTGTCTCGGTCGCCATGGCGCGGCGGTGCTCGAAACGCTCGTGAATCGTCGGATCATCGAACAGGCCTGCCGGCAGCAGGGAGTGGAGGTCACGCCGCAGAACGTGAGCGCGGAAATCGACGCCATGGCCCGGCGGTTCAGCGTGCCCCGCGACAAGTGGCTGGAGATGATCCAGCAGGAGCGGGGCATCATGCCGCAGCAATATGCCGAAGACATCGTCTGGCCCATGATCGCGCTGCGACAGTTGGCGCGGGGCGCCGGTGAGCCCACCGCGGAAGAGCTGCAGGAGGCCTTTGAAAGCCGGTTCGGCCCGGCGGTGAAGGCCCGGATCATCGTCTCCCGCACGCGGCAGGAGGCGGAGTCGCTGCGACAGCAGGCGCTCGCGGCCCCCGACGAGTTTGGGGGACTGGCCCGGCAGCACTCGGTCGATGTCGGCAGCGCCAGCGCGAATGGCTGGGTGCAGCCGATCCGGCTGCACTCCGGCGATCCGCAGTTCGACCGGGCGGCCTTCGCCCTCGAGCCGGGACGAATCTCCGAGGTGGTGCAGGTGGCCGACCAGTTCATCGTCATCAAGTGCGAGGGGCACCTGCCCCCGGCCGGAGCGAAGTTCGAGGAGGTGCGCACGCATCTCGCCGAGGAGTTGCGGGAGCGCAAGAGCCGGCAGTCTTCGAGCGACGTGTTTCGCAAGTTGCAGGAAGTGACGAAGGTCGAGAACGTGCTCAACGATCCTGCGCGGGCGGCGGCCCACCCGGGCGTCGCCGCGATCGTCAACGGCCAGCCCATTCCCATCGATCAGGTCCGGCAGGTGTGTCTCGATCGTCATGGCGTCGAGGTGGTGGAGGTGCTTGTCACGCGGACCCTCATCGAGCAGGCGCTCAAGAAGCAGGAGCAGACGGTGTCGCGGGCCGATCTCGATGCCGAGATCGCCCGAGCCGCCGGCCAGATGGGCTTCACGAAGCCCGATGGAGCCGCCGACACGGCGGCCTGGCTCGAACGAGTGACCCGCGAGGAGAAGATTCCGTTGCGGCATTACATGGAAGACGTCGTCTGGCCGAGCGTGGCCCTCAAGAAGCTCGTGGGGGGCGTGCCGGTCTCGCAGGATGACCTCGACAAGGCTTTTGCGGCGACGTTCGGCCCCCGAGCCAGGTGCCGCATCATCGTTCTCGACAACCAGCGCCGGGCCCAGGAGGTCTGGCAGCTGGCCCGGAAGAATGCCTCACCAGACGCCATCGGCAATCTGGCCGAGACCTATTCCGCCGATCCGACGACGCGGGCCCTCCGCGGCGAGGTGCCGCCGATCCAGCGTTGGGGCGGCCAGCCGACGCTCGAACGCGAGGTCTTCGCGCTCAAGCCCGGTGAGCTATCGGGCGTCGTGCAGATCGCCGACCGGTTCATGGTGATCTACTGCGAGGGATTCACCGATCCCGCGAAGGTCTCGTTCGAAGAGGCCAGGAGCGAACTTTACGACGACATCTTCGAGAAGAAGCAGCGGATCGAGATGGCGCGGCACTTCGCCCACCTCCGTGAGTCGGCGTCGATCGACAACTTCATCGCTGGGACCAGCCAATCGCCCACTGCCACGCGCGGAAAGGGTGGCCCGGGTGGCGGCGGCATGCCCGGGACGACGCTCTCGAAGGCGGAAGCGGCCGATCTTGCGAAGCCCCGCGCGGGCAGCCGCCCGCTCCCGGCGAAGGCTGCTCTCCCCGGGCCGCAAGTCCCGAATCAGGGCGTTGTCCCCGCTTCGCTCAACGCGCCCCTTCCGGCACGCTGAACACGCTGCGGGATGCCGCAGATCGTGCCCGGATTCGAGCGAGGCCGTTGCGTCGTTTACGGAGCGGGCATCTCCCAGACCGATTCGAGCGTCACGCCCGTGTCGTCGGTCCGCATGAGCGTGACGCCGACCCCGAACATCCCTTCCGCCTCCTCGTCCGAAGGCAGCAGTTTCTGGATGTCCCCGAGCAGCTTGCGATAGGGCACCGACACGTCTTCCGGCACCATGGCCTCAGCCATCTCGCGGAGCATCCCGAGTGTACCGCCCGACCGCGTGCTGTCGCTCACGCCGAACATCCGCGCCGGCTTCAGGGGCAGCAGTTCGCCGGCCCGTCGCACCACGGAACTCTCGCCGAGGGAGGATTCGCCCGCCGGCGGATTACGGATCGCGGTGATCGTCTTCTCGAGTGAATCATTCCCGATCGCGACCACGAGATGCCCCTGGCCGACGTAGGCGGCCGGACCGTCGGGGAGCCGCACGCCGCGAAAGCCCTGCTCCTCCCGGAGTTCACCGTCGCCGCCGGCCATGCCGGCAAGCCGTTGCAGGATCTTTTCGAACGGAGCCTCGTCGGCGATCCGCCAGACGATCGCCGCCCGTTCGATGAACTGCCTCGTCGATGCGGCACCGTTCTCTCCACCGGCCTTGCGGCCGTCGGTCGGGGCCTCGCCGAACTCGGGAGGATAGGTCACCATCCAGTGCCTGGTGCCCAGCGAGGTCAGCAGTGTCGGCAGATCGACCCCGAGCCAGCCCTGGGACTGCATCTCGACGGCGTTGAACATGTTGGCCGTTTCCGGCCCCCCCTGCCCGATCGCACACTCCTTGAACGTCTCGTAGGCCGCCCCGAGGTCGAGCGAAATCTGCGTGAGGTCGATCGCCTCGCGGGTGACGAATGACGGCACCTCCGCCGGATCGCATTCCTGGTCGAGCACACGCATCAGGCTCGTGTGCGGGCCGGGCATCGAGAGAAACATGCCGCTGTGGTACCGGTCGCCCACGAGCGACTGCCGCCACGCGAGCGGGCCGATGTTCTCCGCCCCGATGCTCACCAGCTGTTTCCGCAGCCGTTCGTCGCCCGCCGCCCGCAACAACACCCGGGGGTCGATGACGACGTCGACGAGCACGTCGCCACCCGGGAGCACGGCGGCCATGCCGGGCATCTGCATCATGCCGGCCAGCGCGGCATCCCCGTCCTCGCCGTGAACGGTCAGAAAGCGTTCAAAGACGCCCCGCGCATCCTCGGTGCCGCTGCTGGCGTCGATGTCCATGTCACCGCCGTCCTTCAGGATGCCGAGGGCTGTCGGGATGGTCTGGCCGACGAGCAGTCGGCCCCCCATCCGGGCCATGAAGGAATGGGTCTGACCCGCTTTTATCACGGGAGCGTTGCGGGCCTTCTCACGGATCGCCTCCAGCCGCTTCCGCGGATCTTTCTCGTCGATGCCGTCGAGTGGGAGGTCGGCGGTGTTGATCGCCAGAATCGGCTCGATCAACGAGAAGACCTCGTGGCCGGCCAGCTCGAGGTCGATCCTCTTCGGCGCGTCGGGCTCGTTGGCGGCGGTCCGCTCTTCGGTCCGCTTCTTCGCCGCCTCGACGAGCCGCACCGCCGTCTCCTCTCCCGGTTCCAACCAGACCAGCATCATCACCAGTGGCGACAGACCGCCGTCCCGGCCGCGGACGACGAAGCCCGCCCCCATGTCGCCCGCAAAAACGGTCTGGAGATCGGCCGGCGTGAGTCCGTATTTGCCGAGGCGGTCCTCGAGCGTCTCGCTCTCCTCGCCAACGCCACCGGTGCGGAGGGCGTCGAGGATGGCCGTCCAGACACCCTCGAGCCGCCGGTCACTCAAGGCCACGGCACCGAACTTCGTCCGGGTGCGCATCGCCTCGAGAAACGCCCGCGGATCGGGAAGCCGCATCATCACCGCCGTGTCATCGGGCAGACACTCCCAGCTGGGCCGCAAATCGGCCGCGATCCCGGGCAGCGAGGAGATGACGGCGATCACGACGACCGCGGTGCGCGAGACACGGAACAGCTGCCGCATGGAGAATCCTTTCAGCAGGAAGGGGAACCCCGGTCAAGAAGGCGGAGGCGGAGCAAGGAAGCGGGACGGCCTGCTACGGGCCGGTGCGGGGAGCCTGAACGCCCACTGCCGGCACCCCCTTCTGGTGTGGAGGCGGCAGGTAGGTGACGCCGTTTTGTGGCTGCGACTCGTCGTAGGGATACGTGTCGCGGTGGATCAGGAAATCGATCAGCTCGTTGGCCGGGATTCCAAATGCCAGCCCCTCGAAGACGGCGGCGCCGGCACAGGCCACCGCCACGACCTCGCCCCGGGCGTTGAAGATCGGGCCGCCGCTGTTGCCCGGGTTGATGGCGGCGTCGGTCTGGATGAGCCGCATCTGGTCGATCGTCCGCGTGGTGCTGCTGACGATGCCCTGCGTGACGCTTCGCTCGAGGCCCGCAGGGTTGCCGATCGCAAACACGAGATCGCCGACCCGCAGGTCGTCACGGTCGTTGATCACGACGGGCTCCGGGAGATTCCCCTTGGTTTCCTCGGGGTCGAGCTGGAGGATGGCGAGGTCGCGAAGCGGCTGCAGGGCGACGATCCGCACCTTGCGAAACTCCTGCTTCTCGAAGCCCTTCTCCGTCCGCCGAAACATCGTCGCCTGGAGCCGCGTGTTGTTTTCGACGACATGGTAGTTGGTGACGAGATGGCCGTCGCGGCTGATGAGAAAGCCCGTGCCCAGGCCACCGGGGTTCCGCACCAGGACCACAGCCTCGCCGAACCGCTTGACGAGCTCGGGAACCTCCCGGGCCTCGAGCCGGCCGGTGCGGTAGATATCCCGCTCGTTCTCCGTGCCGGCGACGGTCGCCTCCGACTCCGCCCGGACGTCGAGCACGCGGTCGGCGGGAATCTGGAGCGGCTCGAAGCCGAGGTCGAGCACGACGCCATCGTCGTTGCGACGCAGGAGCGTGGCCGTGACGCGGCCCCCGCCCACGAGCGTCACGGTGACGAGCTCGGCCGCCATCGCCGACAGGCCGACCGCAGAGGCGAGGAGGCAGATGGTGAACGGAACGGACTTCATTGTTTGGCCTCTTCCTTGCCGAGGTAGATCACGAGACGATCCTGGCTCACCATCGCGAGGTCGGATGTGCCGTCGCCATCGGCGTCGAAGCCGGCGATCCGCCGCGGCTCGGCCACGAGGTCCTTCGACTCACCGCCGTCATACGGATACTTGCGGTCCTCGAACACCCTCCAGGTGACCGAGCGTTCGAGCGCGTCACCGCGACGGAGCATCGCCGTGAGCTGGTGCTTGCGGTCATCGCAGAGGGCGGCGTCGTCATTCCCATCGCCATCGAGATCGGTGACAAGGATGCGATGGATCGTCGATTCGCTCACGCCGCTGCGGCGACCGATCCGACCATCGATGCTCTCGACGAGTTTCAGCTGCCAAGGCTCGCCGCGGGAAAGCCTCACGACCCGCTCCTGATCGACGACCATCACGCCGAGCACCGGATCCCACCGCAGGGAGCTGCCCGCGGGCGGCTTGACGCTCTCGACGACCCGCATCACTCCGGCGTCGTCCGCCCTCAGGCGGTGCAGGAAGCCGCCCCCCTGCTCCAGCGCCCATGCTTCCGCCGGGCCGGCGGCCTTGACGGGCAGGTACGAACCGATCTTCTGCCCCTCGGTGAGCATCACTTGATCGACCGGGTGCAGGTCGTCGCCGAGCCACTGCAGCACGCCATCGGTGAGCCGCGCCTTGCGGAGCGTTCCGTTCAGGTCGAGGACCATGTATTCGGAGGGATCCATCTTCGCGAGCAGGGCGGGCGTGGCGATCGTCGGCTTCCCATCCGCGAGCGTGACGAGCCGGCCTGCGGTGGCGTAGGCGTCCTGCACCAGGATCGTGTCCCCGCCCAGCCAGACGACCTGCTCCACCTTCGGCCCCAGGCCCTCGTAGCGGGTTTTGACCGGCTCGGCCTTGTCCGCCGGCCAGACGAAGAGATCGAGATCGGCTCCGACCCTCTGAGCCCACCAGACGGTCGATCCCACCGTGTCGAGCGCGAGAATCTTGCGGTCCTTGCCATCCTGCTGCCAGGGCTCCGGGTAGGTGAGCCGGCCGTTTTTCCAGCGGCAGCGATGCAGATCGGCGGCATCCTTCGCCCACAGGAGGAGCGTCCCCGGCTCGGCCGGCGCCGCCAACGACTTCACGCCACTGATCGAAGGGAAGGTTTCCTCCTGGAGCCAGCCCGAGTCGCCCAGGCGGTGCACCCGCAGCCGCGGCTGTGCCGCATCGACCGCGACGATCGCCGGGCTGCGGCCAGTCTCGTCGCCCACGAGCATCCCGCACCAGCCGTGCCGGGCGGCGGACGCCATCGGCAGGGCGTCCTGGCGGCCGACGTCGGTGGCCTCCGCCCGGGCCAGTTGATACCGGCGAAGGACGCCCTTGTCGGAGCCTCCCAGGAGGTAGACGTCGGCAGAGCCCGAGACGGCCGCCGCCGTCTGCATGCCCTCGACCGGCTGATCGTGGATGGTCTGCGCCGGCAGCAGATTGCCATCGGCTCCGCAGGGGTGCCATCGGACGACCTGGCGGGCCACGTTCGACCATTCCACGAGATCGTCGTCGCCATCGCCATCGAGGTCTGCAAGGTGCCAGTCGAGTCGGCCCCGGCTCTCCCGCGGGGCGAGCCAGACAGCCCGACTGCCGCGGACGAGCGGCAGCTGCTGGATGCCCTGCTCGCAACTCACGAGCAGTTCATGGCGGCCATCGGGCAGATCGCGAACGAGCAGGCAGCCGTTGCGACCCGTCGGCGTGCCCGCGAGGAGGTTCCATTCGCCGGTCTTCTTCCAAGCGTCCTTCGCATCGACGGCCTTGTCGGGGGCCTGGGCATAGATGGAGATCCGGTTGGAGGGATTGGTGAGCACCAGCAACTCGGGTCGCCCGTCGCCGTCGAGATCGTGAGGCGCGGCATCGACGGGCATTTCGTCGATCGACACCTCGCCGTGCGCCCAATCCGGCGCCAGGGGGAGTTCGTTGGGCCGCTCGGGATCGGAGTTGTCGGCGCGGGTGCGATCGGCCGCCGTGAGCCAGCGATAGAGATCGATTCGCGCCTGTCGGGGATTCACGATGATCACATCGTCGCGACCGTCGTTGCCGAGGTCGGCGACGATCAGCCGTTCGGCGCGACCGTCGAGCGGAATCACCCGCAGGCCCACCCAGCCGTCGAACGGCCCCGGTGCGGCCGCCAGCGGCAGGGAGACGAGCGCGGCGAGAAGCGACAATCCCGCAATGGCGGGCCGACAGAGGGGAATTTCCATTCCGTCGAGAATACACTCCCCGCCCGCCCTCCGCCACGAAGCGTGGCCGCCGGGCTTACCCCAGTTCCGGCAGCATCGCCTCGGCCGCGGCGGCCTCGCGGAGCTTTTCCAGCGCCTTGGCCTCGATCTGCCGGACGCGCTCCTTGGTGACACCGAGAGCCGAGCCGACCTCCTTCAGGGTCTGGGGCTCGTGCACGTGGTCGAGCCCGTAGCGGCGGACGATGATCGTTTGCTCCCGCGAGTCGAGCCGGTCGAGAAACTTACCGACCTGCGCGAGCCGGTCGGTGGCCGCCATGCGCTGCTGGTATTCGTCCTCACGGCGATCGGCGGCCGTCTGCAGCAGTTCCATGTCGGCCGCGCGGAAGCGGTCGCGACGCTTGTGTTCGTCGGGGATCGTGCGGGCGTAGTTCTTCATGATCGCCCACGAGGCGTAGGTGCTGAACTTGTTGCCGCGGGCATAGTCGAACTTTTCCACGGCACGAATCAGCGACATGTTGCCGTCGCTCACGAGGTCGAAGAAGCTGTCTCCCGCGGAAACCCGCCGCTTGGCGATCGAGACGACCAGTCGGAGGTTGGCGCGGACGATGCGATTCTTGAGCGAGACGATCTCGTCGTAGATCCGCTCGATCTGATCCATCAGGCGGGCGCTGGGATGCTCGACGTCGAGCTGTTTGCGTAGCGTCGCAGCCTTGTGCTTCAGGTAGTTGAACTTCCGGAACAGCCAGACCTCCTGCTCGCGGGTGAGCAGCGGCACCTCGTAGAGACTCGCCAGGTAGGCGGGCAGGCCGCTGGGACGACGCACCTTCTTGGTCGGGGTGCCCGGGTAGGGCTGGTCGACCACCTTCTCCGCGCTCTTCCGGGAAAAGAGCGCGTTGGGAATCAGATCGAGGGGCAGTTGCATCACGTGCTCCGCCCGCTGGGCGAGGATCACGCGGTAGATGCTCGCCTTGGAGCGGTGATAACGCCGGGCGATCGATTCCACCGCCTCGCCCGCGAGGTGGTGCTGGTAGATCCGGGTCCGGCTCTCGGGCCGCAGGTGGCCGTCAGCGGCCGGAAAGACCGCCGTGTCGGGGTGTTCCTGGTCGAATCGCTTCACGGTGTAGCGAATCGTCTCGATGCTGCGACCGAGCCGTGCGGCGATCCGGCGATGAACGTCGGCCGGGCAGGCGCCCGCCACGGCCAGCCGCCGGGCCCAGGAGATGATCTTTTCATGCTCCTCGTCGGAGAGCTGGCTGAAACGACTGCCCCGCTCGATGCGCAGCGGATTGTCGTGAATGAAGCGTTCGACGGCGCTGGCGAGGAAGCCAACGCGACGGCGGCCGTCGATGGAATAGCGCTGGGCGACCAGGCCGTGATCCCGCCACCGGGAGATCGTCTTGGTCGAGACGTTGAACTGGCGGGCGAGGTCCTCGATCGAGAGCACCTCTTCGCCGGCTGGAACAACGGCGTCCACGATTCCGGCAGGAGGCAGCGAAAGACCCCGCTGTGCCTTTTCGTGCGCCTCTTCGGCGGGACCGCCGTCGCCGCCGAACAAATGAATGAAATCAGCCGCAGTATTGGAACGCATGATCTTCCTCCGGCCGGCCGCCTTGCCAGCAGTTTCCAGGGGTTGCGAGCGCGGGTGAACCAGCATCACCCGCCTGCGGCCCTTGGGATCCAACTCGTGATCGAGCCTCTACCGTCCCACGCGTTTGGGGCCATCCTTAGCCCCGGTCATGTCTCTCGCGGACGTGGGAGTTATACGGCGGGGCCCGGCCGGAGGTTCGCGGACAACTGGTTTTCTTGAGAAAAAATCAATTGCTCGGTGCAGACGGCACTCCCGCGGGTGATCGCAAAGCCAATCCTGTCAAGGACTTGCGGCTTTCGGCAGGCCGCCGGCCATTCTCGTTTGCAAACCTGCCGATCAGAAAAGCCGAGAAAAATAGAGGCTCTGTGCCGCCGGACAGTTGGTAGATCGGCTCCTTCTTCGGTGCTCCGGAGGAATGGGCAGGGTAGGGGCGAAGCCTCGTCGGCACCGAAATGAGTCGGGGAACTGCCCCCGTCCACGCCGAAAACCATTCAGGCAGGGGGGGGCCCGACAGCGGAGGGACATCAATGGTGCGGCCGGTGGCGGTGTTTCTGGCGTGGATCGTCTGCATGGCGATCGCTCCCGCAGATGTCGGCGATCAGGTGGACCACGAAGCCCCCGCCGACCCGGTGGCGGTTCAGGAGCCCCCCGTCAGGATCAGGCTCAAGCTCGACGTGCAGGGGGAGATTTTTGCCCCCGCGGGACGCGACGCGCCCCCGCTGCGGCGGCCGATCGTGCTCGACGCCCGATTCGACTTCGTGGAAACGCCGGTTGCAGGCGATGAGCGGGCGGCCGTGGAACGTCGCTACAGCGACGCATCGGCCGAGCTCCGCATCGATGGCGAGCCACGTCGAACGACGCTGGCCGACGATGCCCGGACCGTGAAGGCCGTGCTGCGGGGCACCACGCCGTCGCCCTATCTCGCCGATGGGTGTCTCTCGCGGGAAGAGATGGATCTCCTCGAGACCCCCTTCGATCCCCTGCTCATCGACGCGCTGCGGTCCGTGGAGCCCGTCGCCCCGGGGGCCACCTGGGACGTCTCCGGAGATGTCATCGCGGGGCTTCTCGGCATCGACACCGTCGAATCGGGGGGCATCAAGGCGACGTTTCAGGAGATCGTCGATGGCCGCGCCAACGTGAGTTTTTCAGGCATCGTCGATGGCGCCGCCGACGGCGTGCCCGCACACGTCACGGTCGAGGGCTCCTACACGCTGCCCATCGACGAGCCATCGGCGACCGGCACGGTGGCGTTCGAGAACCGCGTCGCCTCGCTGACGGTGACACTCGGGGAACGACGCGAGGCCAGCCACGTGGCGCCGGGCTTCGACGTCGAGGCCAGGCTCTCGATCGCCCGCACGACCGAGGCTGGAGAGACGCAGTGGCCGCCCGTCGAGGACGCCAAGGGCGACGCTCCGCAGCGCCGTCGCGGCAGCGGCAGTCCGGGGATGGTCTGGCAGCGGGACACGGCGGGACGCTACGACCTCGTGCACGACGAACGCTGGCGGATGATCGAAGACGGCGGCGACGGACTGGTGATGCGATTCGTCGATCGCGGGGCCCTCGTCGCGCAGTGTTCGATCATGGCGTTGCCGCGTTCGTCTCCGCAGTCGCCCCCCTCCATCGCCGAGGTGGAACGGGACATCGAGCGGTCGCTGGCCGGCCAGTTTGGCCGTGTCGAACATTCATCGGAGGCGAGTCGGAGCGACGGAGTGCGGCTCGTGCGGGTGGTCACGGCGGGCCGGGCCGGCGACCTGCCGTTTCGCTGGATCCACCATGTGCTCACCGACAACGCCGGACATCGGCTGGCGGTCACATGCATGCTCGAGCAATCGCTGGAGAAGCGGTTCGGGACGGCCGACCGCGAACTCGTGGACGGGATCACGCTGCCCGCGGTCGAGGGGATTTCGGCAGGGAAAACGCCCGATCCGAGCCAGGCTCCTCCCGACCGTGAGGCCCGGTTGCCGCAGGATTCCCGGACGCCTTGACGCTGCCCTGCGTCACGGCGACACTTTTCGACTGCGGAAAGAGCCCTGCGACGAGTTCCAGGGTGGCGTCCGCACTGACATTTTGAGAGGAGAACCGCCGGCCCGCGGTGCAGGAAGTCTGACTTCGTCCCGGCCGGCGGCCATCTTGTTCCGCGGCTGGAGGCGCGAGCCATCGAGAAGCAGCATCGCATCAACGAGCAGATCCGAATCACGCCCATTCGCGTGATTTCCGGAGAAGGCGGACAGCTCGGGATCATTCCCACCGAAGAGGCCCTCAATCTCGCCCGGGAAGCCGGTCTCGATCTCGTGGAGGTGGCTCCCAACGAGAAGCCGCCCGTCTGCCGGATCATGGACTTCGGGAAGTTCAAGTACCAGCAGAAGAAGAAGCACCACAAAACACACGTCCATCACGCCAAGATCAAGGAAATCAGGCTCCGACCCAAGACGGGCGATCACGACATCGAGTTCAAGGTCAATCAGGCGAAGACCTTCCTGCTCCACAAGGACAAGGTCGTCGTCTCCGTCGTCTTCAGGGGGCGCGAACTGGCCCACATCGACGAGGGTCAACGGGTGATGAAGTCGATCGTTCAACAACTCGATCCGGTCAGCAAGGTCGAGGCCCCGCCGCAGCAGATGGGTCGTCGGCTCGTCTGCACGCTCTCCCCCAAATAACAGTCCCCCAAACCGCATCCCGATCCCGTCGCCGAGTCAAGGAGTGTCGCCATGCCGAAGCAGAAGACCCACAAGGGCGTGAAGAAGCGTTTCCGAATCACCGCCACCGGCAAGGTGAAGCACCGCCGAGCAGGCACGAGCCACCTTCAGGTGCGTCTGACGGCAAAGCGGAAGCAGAAACTCCGTGGGACCGGCGTGCTCGCGAAGTCGGACGTGCATCGGATCCACGACGCGCTCGGCAAGTACAGTTACTGACGGCCTGTCTGCCGGCGACGAGCGGTTCCCCCGAAGGCTGCTCGCCACGGATCCCCGTCCCCTGCAAAAATGCCCCGGAATCCAAGGCGCCCCTTGCAATTCCGGTGATTCAAGCCAGATTTTGAGGTTCCTCCGAACCGGGCCCACGGGCCCCCAGCCGTCCAAGGTTTTGTAAGTCATGCGTACCAAAAGCGTTGTTCCCCGTCTGCGTGCCAAGAAGCGTCTCTTCAAGCGGGTGAAGGGCTCCGTCGGCGGACGCCGCCGTCTGCTCCGGACCGCGAAGGAGTCGATCATCCGCGCCGGCGTCTACGCCCGCCGCGATCGGCGGCGGAAGAAGCGTGACTTCCGGCGGCTGTGGATCGTGCGAATCAACGCCGCCTGCCGTGAGCGTGGCTTCCGCTACAGCCAGCTGATCGCCGGCCTTGCCAAGATCGGCTGCGAACTCGATCGCCGCACGCTCTCCGAGATGGCCGTGCTCGATCCGACCGGCTTTGACGCGATCGCCGCCGAGGTCCGCAAGGCCCTCGCGTTGCCGGAGCCGGCCGCGGTCGCGTGACGCCGTGACAGCCGTTCCGCTCGATTCGTTCCGTGCCGATCTCGAGCGTCTCCGCGCCGATGCCGAGGCCGCTCTGATCGCGGTGGTCGATGCGGCGGCCCTCGAGGCGGCCCGGGTCGAGTTTCTCGGCGCCCGCAGTGGACGCTTGAAGGCGATTCAAAAATCGCTCGGCGGTCTCGAAGCGGCCGACAAGCCTGCCGGTGGCAAGCACTTCAACGACGCCAAAAACGCCATCACCGCCTGCCTCGAGGCGGCGCAGGCGAGGCTCGCCGGAGCGGCCGGCGAGGCGGAGGCGGCCCCGATCGACGTCACGCTCCCCGGGGCGACGGTGCCGCTCGGCCACTTCCATCCGCTCACGCGGACCATCCGCCGCGTCCAGGAGATCATGGGCCGGCTCGGCTTCGAGAGCGTCGATGGTCCCGAGGTCGAGGATCAGTGGCACAACTTCGAGGCCCTGGCCATCAGCGCCGAGCACCCGGCCCGCGATCCGCTCGACAACTTCTACCTCGCCGTGGCCCGGGGGGCCGATCCGCTGCTGCTCCGCTCCCAGACGAGCACGGTGCAGATCCGGGTGATGGAAAACCGCGAGCCGCCGCTGCGGATCGTGTCGCTCGGCCGCGTCTACCGCCCCGACACGGCCGATGCCACGCACTATCCGATGTTTCACCAGGTGGAGGGCCTGCTCGTGGAGCCGGGCACCACGATGGCCCATCTCAAGAGCGTGCTGCGGCTGTTCGCCTCGAGTTTTCTCGGTGGCGACGTCCGCGTGCGGTGTCGGCCGTCGTTCTTCCCGGTCACCGAGCCGAGCGGCGAGGTGGACGGGGAATGGGGCGGCCGCTGGGTCGAGATGGGCGGGGCCGGCATGGTCGACCCCGCCGTGCTCGAGGCCGTCGGCTACGACCCCGATGCCGTCTCGGGATTCGCCTTCGGCCTCGGCGTGGAGCGGATCGCCGCCCGGCGGCACGGGGTGGACGACATTCGGGATTTTTATCGCAACGACGTCCGGTTCCTGAGGCAGTTCTGAGCCGCCCATGATCATCTCGACGAACTGGCTGGCGGATTACGTGCAGGTGCCGGGGACGGTCGACGAGCTCGACGCCCGGCTGCTGATGTCGGGACTCAACCACGAATCCACGACACGGATCGGCGACGACACGGCCGTCGAGATCGAGGTGACCAGCAACCGGCCCGATTGCCTCGGTCACATCGGCGTGGCCCGTGAGGCGGCGGTGCTCTACGGCCGGCCGCTCCATGTGCCCGATCCGCGGCCGCTGGAAGGAGCTGGCGACGCATCGAAGAGCATCGCGGTCGAGATTCGCTCTCCGGAAATCTGTCCGTGCTACACGGCGCGGGTGCTGCGCGGCGTGCGGGTGGGGCCGAGCCCGCAATGGCTCGTCGATCGGCTCGCGACGGTCGGAATGGCGAGCGTCAACAACGTGGTCGATGTCACCAACTACGTGATGCTCGAGTGCGGGCAGCCGCTGCACGCCTTCGACCTGTCACGGATCCGTGGCGGACGCATCATCGTGCGGCGAGCGGTCGAGGGCGAGCCCTTCACCGCGATCAATCACAAGGTCTACACGCTCACCGAGCGGATGTGCGTGATCGCCGACGCCGAGCGGCCGGTGGCGCTCGCCGGCGTGATGGGGGGCGCGGACACCGAGATCGGTCCCGGCACCACCGACGTGCTCATCGAGTCGGCTCAGTTCGCCCCGCTGCCGGTGCGGGCGGCCGCCCGCGGCCTGGTGCTCGCGAGCCCCTCGTCCTACCGCTTCGAGCGCGGTCCCGACCCCGCCATGGTCGACTGGGCCAGCCGCCGGGCGGCGGCGCTCGTGCTCGAACTGGCCGGGGGCGTGCTCGAACGCGGCGGCGTGGTCGCCGGCGAACTGGCCAGCGCGCCCGCTTCGATCACCCTGCCGGCTGGACGTGTCGGCGAGGTGCTCGGCGTGGACGTGGCCGCCCTTCGGCAAGAGGCAGTCCTCACCGGTCTCGGCTTCGTCGGGGAGCCGGCCGCCGGATCGCAGCTTCGGCGGTGGCGGGCGCCCACGTGGCGCCGCGACTGCTGGCGGGACATCGACCTCGTCGAGGAGATCGCCCGGATCGAGGGCTATGAACGGGTGTCCGAAGATGCCGTGATCGCCGCTCGTCCAGTCGAGCTGTCGTCGCGGGAAGTGACCGTGCGGCGGGCTGGCGAGGTGCTCGTCGGAGCCGGTCTCTGCGAGGCGATGACCCGCAGCGTGGTCACCGAGGACTTCGCCGCGACGGCGAGCCCCTGGGGCGACACGCCGCCGATCGTGATCGCGCCGCCGCTCGTCCGCGGCGCCGACCGGCTCCGCCGCAGCCTGCTCCCGAGTCTGCTCGAGGCCCGTGGCGGCAACGTCGCCGTGGGCGTGGACGACGCTGATCTCTTCGAGATCGCGCGGGCCTATCTGGCCCGGCCGACCGCCGTGGAGAACGCAGCCAGCCCCGTCGAGGAGCCGCTGCTCGTGTCGTTCGTGGTGGGAGGCGACTTCGCCCGTGCCAAGGGCCTCGCCGACGGAGTGTGTGCGGGGCTGGGCATCGATCGCGACGGCGGCACGAGGCTCGTCTATCGACCGTTGCTGCTCGATCCCTTCGCGCGAGGCCGCGCGGCGGAAATCCTGCTCGAACGTCGCGGCGAACCGGCCGTCAGGATCGGCGTGGTGGGCGAGGTGTCGAAGGCCGCCACCGGCCGCTTCGGGCTCGGCGCCGCGGTCGCCGCCGCGGAGCTGCGACTCGACAGGCTGGAGTTCACGGCGTCGCTCGAACGGCGGCTCGTGAAACCGATCGATTTCCCCGCCATGCAGCGGGACGTCAATCTCGTGGTCGCCGAGAGCGTGCCGTGGGGAGACGTCGTCGACGCGATCCGGTCGGCGGCGGGCGAGGTGCTCGAGGACTGCCGGCTCGTCCAGGTCTGGCAGGACGCCGAGCGGCTGGGAGCGGGCAGAAAGAGCCTCGTCGTCACGCTCGCGCTGCGGAGCGGGGCGGGCACGCTTTCCGGCGAGGAGGCGGGGCGTGTCGTCGATGCCGTGGTGGCGGAGTGTGGCCGCCGCGTCAACGCCGTGCTCCGCGGCTGACCTGACACTCCCGCAGCGGGGGCTGCGGTGCCCCGAGAGCGGCCGCGGGGGGGGCGGGTTCCTTCGGGAGGACGCCGTCGTGGATGGCCGGCGACGCCAGCGGGTCTCGTCAGCGGTCAGCGGGTCTCGTCAGCGGTCAGCGGGTTTCGTCAGCGGTCAGCATAGACCCGGGTGATTTCTTCCTTCGTGATCGGCGCGGGCTGGTCGGCGCTCGTGAGCTGCACCTGCACCCGCTGGTCGCCCGCGCGGCGGCCCTTCACCCGGATGCGAAACACCGCCTCTTCGGCCGGGGCGAGTTTGGCGAGGGGCTCGAAGGTCACGGTGAGATTCTCGAAGCGATGGCCACCCGGGCCCTGTGCGTCGAGCGGTTCGAGGTCACCGAGCAGGGTGGCCACGAGTCGCACACCGGTCGCGGGTTTCGTGCCCTGGTTGCCGACGCGGACGACGTATTCCGTCACGCCGTCGACCTCGATCGGATCCTCGCTGTCGACCACCTCGAACGACAACGCGGCGAGTCCCTCGACATCGCAGGTGTGGGCCACCTGATCGGCAAGGCCGTCGGCGCTCCGGGCGGCGGAGACGATCTTCTGCGGACCGAGTTCGACCGGCATGACCACCATCTGCACCGAGCCGGTCTCGCCGGCCGGGAGCTCCTCGAGGTTCCAGAGCACGCGATGGGTGCGGTCATCGTGCCAGCCGGCGTTGTTGGCCTTCACGAACTTCATCCCCGGGGGCAACTGGGCCGCCAGTTCGACTGCCCGGGCCGGCGCGGTGCCGGCGTTGACCATCGAGATCGTGCAGGTGGCCGGCCGTTGCAGGAACCGCCGCAGCGGCATGTCGACGGCCAGTTCGAGCGTCGGGGCCGTCACCTCGATCGGCACCTGGTGCACGGCCTCGACGCCGCCGTCGGCCCGCGCGGCGAATCGCGCGGCATGCACGCCGGGCCCGCGGGTGCCCAGCACGAGATCGAGGGTCCGCGACTCGCCGGGCCGCAGCTGGCCGACGTCAAACTCCAACTCGCGGCCCGAGCGATGGGAGACGTTCTCCGGCAGGAAGCCCTCGAGCACCACGCCGGTGGCGGTGCCGGTGCCCGGATTGGTGACCGTGATCGTGATCTGCAGATCGCGGCCGATGAGGACGGGCGCGGGCTGGCCGCACTCGATCCGGAGATCGGGCTTGGTCGCCCGCGACCGCACGGAGGCGTCGGCCCGAAAACTCACGCTGGCGATGCTGCCGATCTCTCCCTCGACCCGCGGCATGACCTCCATGGTCACGGTCGCCTGCCCGCCGGGCGGCATGGTGCCGAGCAGCCAGACAAGCGCACCCTCGGCGTCGCCCGAGGCCTGATTGATCGGGCTCGCCGGCGGCGTGGTCGTGACCAGCGACGTGCCCTGGGGCACGGCATCGCGAAGCATGACCTCGTGGGCCGTGGCGCTGCCGATGTTGCGGACGAGGATCTCGTAGCGGGCCGGTTTGCCGACCGAGATCTCGCGCGGCCCGCGCTTCTCGACCGAGACCTGCGGCGTCTGCACCCCTTCGAGTTGCATCGGTCCGGGACGCCCCTGGCCGACCGCGGGGCTTTGGTCGGGCGGCCGTGGCGAGGGCGCAGGACCCACTTCGGGATCGGCGTCGGCCATGTCGGCGACCAGCGGCGGCGCCCCGGCGAAGGGTGAGCCCACGGGGGCCGGCGGATTCGCGGCCGGGGTGACCTGTGCGGCGTTGCCGGCTGCTCCGAATGCGGTGGGCGCCGCTGGCGGGGACGGCAGTGGCGGAAGCGGCGCGGGAGGGGCCGGGGTTGCCAAGGGCGGGGTTGCCAGGGGCGGGGTTGCGAAGGCCGGGGGTGCGGCACCGAAGGCCGCCGCGGCGGGCGTCTCCGATGCGGCGAAGTCGCCCGGATCTTCAGGGAGGGGCTCGTTCGCGGGAGCCGTGGCAGGGGCCGCAAAACCGGTGGGTGGTGCCAGATCGGTCTTGGGTTCGGGGGAGATCGAATCGACCGCCGGATCGTGAGCGGCGTCCGCGGGCTCGGATGCCGCTCCAGCGGCGCCGTCCTCGGCCCCGATGCCATCCGTACCATTCGCGACCGGCGCGGCGTCATCGGCCTGCGGAAGATCGGCCGACGAATACCGCGAGAACCTGCCGGTCGGGGCCGCCGATTCACCGGCTGCGGGGATGACGTGATCAGGCAGGTCGAGCGATGCAGGCCGGGTGGGATAGCGGTCATCGACGGGCAGGTCGTCGGCATCGCGATCGCGAGCCGCCGCCCGCGGCTGCCAGCGATCGTTTCGCGTGGGCGGAGTCGCGGGGAGGGCGTTGTCGGCGGGTGTCAGCAGATCGGGCTCGGCCGTGGCCGGCGTGCCGGCGTGGACATCGCCCAGCGGGTCTGCTGGCGGGGCCATGGCGGAAGTGGCGACCGCGGGCGAGTCGGGGCCGATGTCATCGGGGCGGGGCGTACGGCCGATGCCCAGTGCCCAGACGAGACCGAATCCGGCGGCGGCGCAGATCACTCCGCCGATCACCGCCGGGAGCGTTGAGCCCCGGGGCGGGACCACGAGTTCCTGACGAGACACGCGTGGTTCGGCTGACGGAACGGACATGGCGACGACCCTCGCTGGACCTCGTGGGATCCCGAACCCGGACAAAATCCGGGAGGGAACGCCGGGGAGTAGCAAAGCCCGCAACGAAGGAGAAGGTCAGTTGACGCCCGGACGAGAAGAGGCGCGGCCGAGGCGGTTCAGGATGAGGAGAGAACCTGGTGAAGATGGAAGTGAAACTTCCCGAGTTTGCCGCCGTAGTTGCCGGCGGAGATGGCGGGCACATCGGGCCCGGCGGCCGCCTGAATGCCCGCGGCCATCGCCTGGACCACGGCCTCCTCGTGGCTGCCGTCGATCACGATTTCGAGACAGCAGCTTGCCGCGGGATGCAGGCTCGTCGGCTCACGGCCGGCGAGCCCGGGGCAAAAGGCCTCGTTGGTGCTCGCCCTGAGCGTCTCGTAACGGGAACCGACCTTGCTCCCCGATCGAACAACGCCCCCCGGAAACGGCGTGATCGTGCCGGGAATCGTCGCCACCGCCTCCACGGCCAGACGGGCGGCCCGCAGCGCTGCATCGAGGGAGCGGCCCTGCACGATGAAGTTGCCGCCGCCGATACCCTTGGCCATGCCTGCCGTTTCCTCGACGAGAAACTCGCCGTCCATCACCGGCACCCGCCAGAACCGCCGGCCGTCGACGACCTTCGACTTCTCGTGGCCGTCTCCGAAAAACCGCACGTGTCCGCCGAGGGGAATGCGTTCCTCCGCGACCGGCATGCCATCGAACACCGCCGTGGTCGGGCAGGTGAGAAGGCATTGGGCCACGCGGTTGGCCACCGCTTTTGCCAGGCTCTCCCCGGAGAAAGCGAAGAGGAGCACGAGTCCGCCGGGCCGGCCGTCCGGAGTTTGGTGGGCTGCGAGGAGCCGCTCCACCCCGACTTCGGCGTCACAGCCGATCACGCTCGTGCCGTAGCCACAGGTTGCCCGCAGGGCGGCGTCGAGCCAGTGCGTGTCATGGGCCGTGACAAGCAGCCGACAGTATCGCAGCCGGAACGCCTCGGCGAAGGTATCGACGATGCTTGTGGATCCGATGAACACCGGGGGTGCCTCCTCGCCGTCGTGAAAGTGGAACAGGCCCTGGCCACGGCGGAATCGAGTGTTCCCCCGATCCGGGTGATCGCGTATTCTAGGCCCGGGCCGCGTTTCGGGGTTTCGTGGCGTTGCTCGCTCGTTTTGTAACGGAGGATACCGCCGATGCTGACGCTGTTGCTCTGGTTGATTCCGCGCCGCCCCCTGTCGGGCCGCTGGCATGTCGTGGCGGGCGCTCTCGGCGTCTTCGTCGGTTCGCTGGCCCCGGCCACCGAGGGGGATGCCCCTGCGGCAAAGCAGGCCGATCTGGGCGTGGCGATCGTGCCGAGCGACGCGGCCTTCCTCTCCTCCTCGCCAAGACTTCGCGAACAGTACGAGCGGATCGCGAACAGCAACGCCTTTGCCGCGCTCAAGGCGCTGCCGGTCGTGAAGCGGGCGATCGCGTCCATCGACGAGCAGCGGACGACCCCCGGCAGTCCGTTCTCGACCTTCGAGACGTTCATGCAGCTTCCCGAGAATGAGCGGGCCGTGGGACTGCTCGCCGACATGGTGTCCACCGACACCTTCGTCTACGGCGAGCCCTCGTGCATCTCGTTCTGCAGGCTCGTCCGCAGACTCACCGACGCCCTGCGGAAGACGGACGTGAGTGCCATGCGGGCCGGTGTCGAACTCCAGGGCGTCGTGGCGATCGCCGCCGCCGGTGACGACGCGATGGACGAAGAAGACCGCGGAGGATTCTCGGAGGAGAACGCCGGAGAGAACGACGGCGCAGAGGGCTTCGGCGGGGGGATGCTCGAAGAGGGGGGCCTCGACATGGAGTTCGATGGTGATTTCGACGGCCGCCAGGCGGCCCTCATGCTCCAGGCGCTGGCCGACAACCCCGATCTCGTCGTGGTTCCCGATGTCGTGTGGGGCTTCAGGATCAAGGACCGCGACCTCGGCGCCGACCAGCTCAAGCGGCTCGCCGTGCTCGCCAGGTTGCTGCTCGAATCGGATCCCGATCTCGCGGAATCATTCGAGCAGCGGCAGGTGGCCGGGGCCGAGATGCTCACGTTCACGCTCGCCGGCGACCGCATGCCTTGGGATGAAATCGAGCGCGGCATGATCGACGCGACCGGCGACGAGGAGCTGGTCGGCAGGGTTCTGGAGCGGCTGCAGAGGCTCGATGTCGTGGTGGCGATCGGACTCATCGGCGATTGGATGATTCTCTCCATCGGCGACTCCGTCGATCATCTCGAGAAACTCGCCCTTCCCGGAAGCGGCAGAAAGGGGCTGCTCACGCTTCCCGCCTTCAAGCCGCTCCTCGACCACCTCGACAAGCCGATCACCGGGATCTCCTACATCAGCGGGTCGCTGAACGAGGCGCTCGCGACCTCCCGCGCCGACATCGAGGCGATCGCCTCGCTCACCGACGAAGTCAACGACGGCAGCATGTCGGCGGAGGCGAAGGCGGATGTCCGCAAACTCATCACCCGCGCGGCCGACGAATACGAGAAGCGGCTTCCGGTTCCCGGCCCGTGGACGGCGTTCTCGTTCATCGGCGAACAGGGCTACGAGGGGTATGTCTGGAACTGGACGGGCAACCAGCCCTTGGAGGGCTCGAAGCGGCTCGATCTCCTGGAACACGCCGGCGGCGCCCCCTTGGGTGTGCTCGTGTCGCGGATCAAGTCAGATCCCGCCGCGCTCGACGTGGCCGTCGATGTCGCCCAGTCCGCTTGGGCGCTCTTCGAGAAGCACGGTCGGCCGCAGCTCAGCGACGAGGATGCCGAGGGTTTCGACGAGTTCGCCGAGCACATCGCCCCGCTGGCGGGCAAGTTCGCGACGATCCTCCGCGACAAGATCCTGAAGGCGATGTCCGACGGCCAGATCGGTCTCGTGCTCGACTCCAAGGCGCGGACCAAGCGGCCGCAGGCGGAACTGCCGGCGTCCTCGGAACCGCTGCCGCTGCCGGAGCCCGCGATCGTGTTGTCGCTCGACGATCCGAAGCTCTTCCGTGAGGGGCTCAGCGACCTGTTCGAGCTGGGAGACGAACTCACCAAGGCGATGGCCGGCATGAATCCCGGTGAAGTGCCCGCGGGCTACCGCATCCCCGAGCCCGAGAAAGCGAAGATCGAAGGGGGGACGGTCTGGTCGTGGCCGCTGGGGGACAGTCAGCTCGACGAGCAGATCCGGCCCACGATCGGCGTGGGGGAGAAGGCGGCGGTGTTTTCGCTGGTGGCCAAGCAGGCGGATCGCATGCTCGTGGAGAGCCGGCTGGAGACGGGGGCCCAGCTGACGAAGTTCGACGAGCCGCTGGCGGGGGCCGCGGCGGTCGATTTCGCGGGGCTGGTCGACGTGCTCCAGCCGTGGGTCGTGTATCTGACCCGCTACGGCTGCGTTCAGGAGCGGGACGGCTCGGTCGATCCCGACGTCGAGCTCACCGCCGCCGACGAGAATGAGCAGGCGAAGGAGGCTCTGGAGCACGCCCGGGTGGTGCTCGAGGCGCTCAAGTCACTCCGCGCGGCGGTCGCCGAAACGTCGTTCCGGGACGATGCGCTCGTCACGCATTGGCAAAACGTCATTCGCGACATGCCGGCAAAGTGAGCCGCGGGATCCCTGAGCGGCGGTAGTTCTTTGATGCGCGGGTTGATCCGCCGGCCCCGGGCGACGGCGGCCTCAGAGCCGGCCGGCAAGGCCGGTGGCCCGCCGGATCGGCCGCCTGATCGCGTCCGCGATCGCTTCGCGGGAGCCGACGACCGTCACCTTCTCGATCGCCCGCGTGACGCCGGTGTAGAGCAGTTCGCGGGTCACGATCCGGCTTTGCCGCTCCGGCAGGACCACGACCACGTGACGGTATTCGGACCCCTGGCTCTTGTGGATCGTCAGGGCATGAACGGTCGCCACGTCTTCCAGCCGTGAGACGGGCACCCGCCGCGGTTCGCGGCCCGTGGGAAACACCGCATCCATCTGGCCCCGGTTGGCCCCCGGCACGATCAGGCCGATGTCGCCATTGAAGAGATCGAGCGCGGGATTGTTGCGGGTCACGAGCACCGGCCGGCCGGCATACCAGGGCGAGCCCCCCGCCACGCCGAGACGCCGCTCCACGACCGCATTCCAGCCCGCCACGCCGAGCGGCCCCTCGCGATGGCCGCAGAGCACCTGCAGCGATTTCTGGACTTCGAGGGCGTCCGCGACGTCGCCCGACTCGGCCAGTTCCTGGAGCCGCCGGGCATGCGCGACGGCGGCATCGACGAGGGCGTTGAACTCCGCCGTGTGGGGCTCGACCCGGCAAACGGCCGCCGGGTCGTCTGCGGGGCCGGCCACGGCCTCGGCCGCCGCTGGCTGGGTGCCGTCGAGGATGGCCAGCGCGGCGGCCGCGTCAGCGGCGAGGATCGCGTCGGCCAAGCCCGCGATCCGCCCCCCAAACCGATGCCGAACGGTGAGCCTCGTCGTGCGGGCTGCGAGCGGTGATCCGGACGGCTCGGCCGCCTTCGCGAGATCGGCCAGCACCGAACCCGCATCGACGCTCGCCAACTGATCGGGGTCGCCGACGAGCAGCAGCCGGGTGTCGGCGGAGAGCGCGGCGAGCAGGTGGAACATCAGTGAACTGGAGAGCATCGACGCCTCGTCCACCACGACGAGATCGTAGGCCAGCGGATTGCCGGCATTGAACCGGTAGCGGGTCGTGCCCTGCGGGCGGTTGCCCAGGAGTTTATGGACCGTCACGGGGCGGGCCGCCTCGACCGCAGCCCGCGCGGCGGCGCCGGCGGCGCGAACCTCCTCCGGGGCGTTGGGATCGTGGAGTCGATTTCGCAGGGCCTCGGCCATCCGCGCCGCCGCCTTGCCCGTCGGGGCCGCGAGGGCGATCCGGGTGTGCGGGTCGGCCTGAAACAGTTCGATCAGTCGCTTGGCCACCGTCGTCGTCTTGCCGGTGCCCGGGCCGCCGAGCAGGATTTCGACCCGGCCCGCGGTCGTGCCGGAGAGCCGCCGCGCGATCTCCTGTTCCTCGTGCAGCGATCGGGCCACATAGAGGCGGTCGCCGTCGAGAATGAAGGGCGAACGGTCCCCCGGCGTGCCCACGAGCGGGCCGGCCGATCGAAGCGCATTTTTCCAGCTGGCCGCCGCGGCCGGCCAGCAAAGACTGCCGCCGGCAGCGGGCTCGATGCCCCCCGCCCAGGCGTCGATCCCGGAGAGAACCACGCAGGTGTGACCATCCCGCGGCGTGCGGAGAGCCAGGCCCATCGCAACCCAGGCCAGCGGCTCGGGAGCGAGGCCCGGCTGCTGGCGGCCGGCCATGTCAACGAGCAGCGCGGTGGCCGCGACATCGTCGGCCGAGATCACCTGGGCGGCGACGTAGGGGGCGAGTTCCGCAGGAATCCTCATGATCGCACCCCCGTCAGGTCGCCCGCAAACAGTTCGCTCAGCCGCTTCCAGATGCCGGCTGGCGGCTGCCACGTGAACACGCCGTAGCGACGGCCTGCGGCGTCGGTCGGCGTCGAGGGCCCCTTCATTCCGCGGATGAAGCCGTAGACCACGCCGGCGAGGCACTCCTCCGGATCCCAGCCTTCCGGCTTGAGATGGCCGAGCCGCCAGCGGAGCATCCGCCAGACGGCCGTGCCGTAGATGAGCGCCTGCAGCGGATAATGATGGTGGGCCATGGCCTCGACGAGTTTGGGCGGTGCATAGGCCGCCAGCGGCAGCGCGGCCTCCCGATCGTGAAGTCTGTTGGTCTTGTAGTCGGCGATGACGAGCCGCGGATCGTCGGCAGGCCGGCCGGGCAGCCGCAGCACGGCGTCGATCGAGCCGTTGATGAGCCCCGCCAAGGGCACGTCGAAGGCCCGCCCGGCGAGGTCGTCGGCGTAGGCGGCGAGCGGATCGCCGGCCGGCAGAAACGCCTTCAGCACCCGGCCCACGTCGCTGGCAACCGCGCCCCGGCGAAGGTCGGCGAGGCCCATCTCGAAATCCATTTCGGCGAGCCGATCGGCGGTCGTGAAGTCGCCAAATGTCAGCTCGCGAAACAGGCTGCCGGGAGGGCCGCCGAACGGCGTCCGGATCGCGGCGGAGAGCATGTCGCCGAGGGCGTCCTGGTGTGGTCGCAGGAACCGCGACGTGGCCACCTCGCCGACTGCGGCGCTGACCAGGGCGGTGAGCGTCGTCGCATCACCGCCGGGCACCACCTCGATCCGTTCGAAGATCTCGTGCACCGCACTGCCGAACGCCGTGCCCGCCGGCAGGTCGGGAATCGTGAACGAGTCGAGCGGCGAAGCGGCCTCGGCGGCCCTCGCGGCGGGAGCGGCGGTGATGGTTTCCGAGCTCGCCGCCGTTTCGCCCCGCCCCTCGTCGTGGCCGCGGTCCACGGCCGCGTAGGGTTGCCCGCTCAGGCGGGCGGCCTCGGCGGTGATGCCGCTGAACGACGTGCGGCGATAGGTCCGCTCGACCTCCGCGGGCATCGGGGCGACGCCGAGCGGGGGCTCTGTCCCGGTGGCCTCCCGCGGTTTCCAGGCCTCCGCGGGCGGGAGGTCGTGCGCCATCCGCACGGCCAGCCGCGACGCATCCTCCGCGGCGATCGCGGCCGCCGACGCGGCCGCCCCGGGCAGCGCCTCCGCGAGCAGCGATTCCTGCCATCCGGCGGAGCGCAACACGCAGAGGTGGTGCCGCGGACGGGTGACGGCCACGTAGATCAGCCGGCGGAACTCGTCGTTGTCCGCCTCCGTCACCCGTGTCTTCGCGAGGTCCGAAGTGCCGATCTCGGGGATCGCCAGCCCGATGTCGAGTCGGCGGTCGTCACCGTCGTAAAACACCGCCGGCCCCTTCTGCCGTGACGCTTCCTTGGCCTTCCAGTCATCGACCACCACGACGCACGGGAACTCGAGTCCCTTGGCGGCATGCACCGACATGATCTTGACCGCGTCGGCATCGCTCTCGACCCGCCTGCTCACGAGCTCCCCCTTCTCGTCCATGGTGGCCAGCTCCCCGAGCCGCTCGAGCATCACCCGGGCATGGCAGCCCTTGCCGTCGCTGGCGTCGTGGAGCAGTTCGACGATGTGGGCGACGTCGACGATCCGCCGCTCGCCCCCCATGCCCTCCGCAAGCCGCTTGGCCATGTCCTGGTCGGCCATCATCGCGGCCGCCATCGCCGCGATTCCCCTCTGCTGCAGGGCGGCATGCAGCGTGGCCAGCCGCTCCTGCACAGCCTGTTCCCGGGCCTCACCGAGGCTCGCGACCTCGGTGAGCGATGCGCCGAAGAATGCCGTGGCCGCGGCGCGGCGGGCCCGGCCCGCATGGCTCGGCCGCTCCATGGCCTCGAGCAGGATGCGGATGTCCTCCGCCATCTGGCCGGCCATCACGCTGGCGGTGCCGGTGGTCACGGCGGGGATGCCGAGCCCGTTGAGCCGCTTGCCGATGTTTCCGCCGAGCGCGTTGATCCGCACGAGCACGCAGATCTCCCCGGGACGGATGGGCCGCCTGGCGGTCGGGTCGAACTTCGCGAGCGTCAGGAGCTCATGCACCTTGCGGACGGCCGCCTCGGCGGGCGACCCCTCGCCGACATCGACGAACTCGACCGGTCGCAGGGGAACGATCTGGGCGACCGCGCGGTCGTCGGCCGCCGTCACCCGCTGATACGAGATGTCGGTTCCGAACGTCGCGCCCGCCATCGTCCTGTTGAGACCTTCGAGCAACGGGGCGTCGGAGCGGCGGTTGACCGTGAGCGTGCGGCGGGGCGGCCCCGCACCATCGGCCGCCACGCCCCGCTGCGAGAACCGCAGGTAGGCCGTGACGTCGGCGCCCCGGAAGCCGGAGATCGCCTGCTTCGGATCGCCGACGGCGATCAGCGGCCGGTCGCCGTTCGGCGGGAAGATCTCGTGGAGAAACTCCCACTGCAGGCGGCTGGTGTCCTGCGCCTCATCCACGATCGCCAGCCGAAACTTCCGGCGGAGTTCGTCGCGGAACCCCCGCCCCTGCGGATCGTCGCGGCTGACCTCTTCCCAGGCCCGCCGCAGGAGGTCGTCAAAACTCGGGCTCCCCCGCATCCGTTCGTGCACCCGCGCCACGCAGCCGTCGATGATCGTGGCGGCGAGGTCGAGGGCAGCCGCCTCGTCGGCGGTGCGACCGGCGCGGTCGAACCAGTTGCTGATGAAGGGATCGCCGAGATGCTTGACGACGAGCTGCTGCAGCCGCTTCTCGTCCCAGTGGCGGCCGTGGGTCGCCTCGGTGACGACCGCGTCGTTGACCACCTCGACGACGACCCGGTCGCGGAGGTCTTCATCACCGGTGTCGGCGGCCTCGAAACCCGCCATCCGCAGCACCCGCGAACAGATCGAGTGGATCGTGCCGATCGTGGCGGTGTCGAACTCCGCGATCGCCCGCTCCAGCCGACGGGCCTTCACCGTCCAGCCCGCCTCGTCGGCCCGCAGCGACGTGTCGAGCTCGTCAGGCACGTGGCCGGGCACCTCCTTGCCGCGGAGGAGACGGGCCGAGAGCACCATCCGCCCGCGGATCCGGTCGCGGAGTTCGGCCGCCGCGTTTCGCGTGTAGGTCGTCACGAGCACGTTGCCGATCCGCAGGCTCTCGTCGGTGGCGATCGCGAGCGTGACGTGCGCCGCCACGGAATAGGTCTTCCCCGTGCCGGCGCTCGCCTCGATGAGCGTGCCGTTGGGGAGCGGATAGGCGTCGAGTCGGAATTGTTCTGTCATGTGAGTGAATACTTCATGCCGCTGCTGGTGAGGGTGAGCAGCCCTATGAAGCGGTCGAGAAAGGCCAGTTCCCGTGAGCCCGCCGCGAAGACCTGCTCGAATACGGGCGCGAGGCCGTAGACGAGCGCCTCGGTCGTTCGGGGATAGGGGAATTCTCCGGTCGCCCAGTTCTTTTTGGTGACGAACGAGTCGAAGCCTTCCGCCCGCCTGTCGGGCTTCGCGAACTGCAGATCGAACAGGCCGCACGGCCCGGCCACGGCGTCGCGGACGAGGCTGCAGAGATCGGCGAGACGGGCCGCGGGATCGACGTCGGGGGCGAGCACGACCGTGCGGATCTGGCAGGGGTTGATCGGCTTGCCAGCCTTCGAAAACGCCCCCGGCTTCCAGTCGCCATTTCGCGCCACCACCGAAACCTTGTCGATCGGCAGGCCCGCCGCCCGCGCGGCCACGAGCTGCACCGCGGCCACGTGAAGCGGATGTCCGGACGACTTCTGTTCGGCAGTGCCCGCCGTGACGATCACCAGCTGCCCCGACGCCTCGTGCACGCCGGCGACATGCCCCACGACGCGGCCGCCGGCCACGTCGATCCGCAGCTCCCGAGCGTCAGTGCCGGCCAAAGGCACGCCCTTCGAGGCCGCTTCGTCCCGCATGCCCCGGGCCACTCCGACGATCTCTTCCAGCTGCCGCGCGCCATGCAGGCCGAAGGGCAGCCGCCCGCTGTGCTGCATGGCCTCGATCCACGGACCCTCGGCGGCAGGATCCGCCACGAGCAGCCCGAGCAGCTCGAGGATCAAGGCGCGTACCTCCCGGGCCTCGAGTTTCAGCGGAAACGTGGCCGGCGTCGCCGAGTCGTCGTCCCGCCAGGTGTCGATGCCGAGCGTCTCCTCGACATGGAGCCGGAGCGGATCCTTGACCATCCGCACGAGCATCGGGAGCTCGATCACGGGGAGGGGCTGGACCTCGGTCACGGACGCGGCCCTTGCAGCGCTCGCGTCGGTTTCCGCTCGTGATGGCCGGCCGACGAGCGGCGCCACTTCCGCTGCGGCCTGATCGTGGCTCCAGATCACCCCCGGCTGCACCTTGCCGTCGAGAAAGTTGCCGCGGCCGAGGTGATGCCGCGGGTGGGAAAACTCGATGCCACTCGGTCCGGAGAGCTTCTCCCGCCGCACGCCGTGCCGGACCGCGAAGTCGACGAGCTCCGCCAGCGGCGTGACCAGCGGCAGCCGCTCGTTGTTCTTGATGCTCTGGCCGTTGCAGGTGATCACGAGGCGGCGCTCCGCCGCCAGCAGGCAGTCGAGCAGCGCCCGCCGCTCGTCGATCCGCGGATCGACGTCGCCGGCGAGTTGCTGCCGGGTGACGAGATCGTCCCCATCCGCCTCGGACACGCCCACGGCGGCGTCGTCGTAGCCGATCACGCACACCACCTTGAAGGGCACGCCCCGCAGCGGCACCATCGAAGTGGCCGTGATCGCCCCGGTGCGGAGCGGCTGCCGGCCCGCCTTCTCGTCGAACCAGCCGGCCAGCAGCTGCCGCACGTCGTCGAACGGCACGAGGTGCGAGGCGCTGGCGGCGTCGCGGAGCCGACGGAGCAGGACGAAGGGTTCGGCGAGATCCCGACAATCCTCGCCGCAGAGGCCGACGAGTGCCGCCTCGATCGCATCGCACCACTCCGCCGCCGGCCGGGCTTCCGCCGTGGTCGCCTCGAGGCCGCGGACGACACCGAGAATCCGCACGAGCTTCGCAATCGCCGAAATGTCTTCCGGGTCGAGGCCGGTCAGGGGCACGATCCCGCCCAGCTCGGGCCGCGGGTCGGCATCGGGGAGCGTCGCCCCGAGCAGCATTCGCTCGAGGCCGAGCTTCCACGTATGGACTTCGGTGTCGGCCGTGAGCGTGAGGCCGCGGCGGCTGCGGTGACGGGCGTCGAGGCCCCAGCGGATGTTCGTTCGCTCCGCGAGGTCCGCCCACGCCGCCACGGTGGCCTCGTCGACGGCGAAGTGGGCCTGCACGAGCGGATGGGCCGCCAGGCCGAGGACGTCGTCGATCGAGCAGCGGCCGCCGGGCATCGCGAGCAGAATCACCAGCAGGTCCACGGCTTCGCTGACCTCGCGAATGCCGCGATCGGCCACGACGAGCGGCAGCGTGATGGGCACTTCTTCGCCTGCCGCGCCGCGGCCTTTCACCCGCCGCTGAAACACGGCCTCGAGATGCGCCGCGGCCTTCTGAATGCACGGGCTGACGATCACGACGTCGTGCGGCTGGAGTCCGTCGATCTCCTGAAAGGCATGCAACAGGGCGTCGTGCAGCACCTCGGCCTGCCGTGAAAGGCTGTGGCAGCGATGAATCGCCACGGAGCGGTCGGCTGCGGGGTCGTGATCCTGCGACACTGCCTCGCCCCCTGCGGCCACGGTGGCCTGCATCCGGGCGAGCAGGGTGTCGGCCGGCGTGGCCGCGGGAGCAGGGGAGACCGCGGCGACGGCGATGCCCTGCGAGGCGAGGAGTTCCTGGAGTTCGCGGCTGCCGGCGAGCCAGACCGGCAACAGCTGATCGACGCCATCGGGCAGGTCGGGATCCAGATGCCGTCGCGGCGGCACCCCGCGGGAGAGTCCCGGTAACGACGGCGTCCAGAATGCCTGCAGGCCCGGCGAGGGATGCACGAGCAGCACCTCGACATCGCGGGTCTCGCCGAGGCGTTCGAGGCACTGAAGCTGATGGAGCGACAGCGACTGCACGCCGGCCACGAGCAGCGGATCGCGGCCCGGCTGGTGGTCGAGGCTCAGCCGCGCCGGTGGCGATGGGCTGCCGATGCGTTGCCGCACGGCCCGCCAGAGCTCGAACTGCCAGCGGTCGCCGTCGCGGAGCTTGTCGGGCACCGGCTCGCCGTCCTGCCGTTCGTCGTTGGCGGTGGGGCTGAGGACGCGGTTCGGGTGGTCCCGTTCCCATTCGAGGATCATGCCCGGGCGGCGGACGTGATAGTTGTCAAAAAGCCCTGCGATCCGATGGGCCGCCATCAGCGGCTCCCGCGGCACGTCGAACGGGATGCCGAGGCTCGCGGCCGCCGGGCCCGTGATCACGTCGAGCACGGCGAACGTGAGGCGGTCGAACGACCACGGATCGGCCGTGCCGCCCCGGGCGGGCTGCAAGAGCGCCGCGATCGTGCCCGGAAACGAAAGCTCGACGGCCGCGACGATGCCGTCGCCGCCGCCGCGGGCGCCGAGCGTCCTGGCGAGCTCGGCGGCGAGCCATGCCTTCGCGCCGGGGTTGGGCACCACGATTCGCGGCCGCGCGAACAGGTCGGCCGGCCTCGAGAGAAACGCGACCGCCGGGAGGAGAACCCCCTGCAGGCACGACACGGCGCGAATGGTGAGGGGCATGGCGGGGGGTATCGTAGCGAAGCGGGAGCATTCCCGACGCCGATTCGGGGCGGGCCGTTCGCGGACCGCGAAAAAACCTCCTGCGGTCCGTTTCCGGTGCGGCGCCGAGCCCGCCTGGCCGTAGACTCCCCGGCATGCGTTTTCTCCATACCGCCGACTGGCACCTCGGCCGCATTCTCGCCGGCTTCGACCTGCTCGACGCCCAGCGGCACGCCCTCGACGCCCTCGCAGGCATCGCCGCCGAGGAGAAGCCCGATGCCATCGTCATCGCCGGCGACATCTACGACCGGGCCGTGCCCCCCGAGGACGCCGTCCGCACCTTCGACGACATCCTCCTGCGACTCGCCGCGATCGCTCCGGTGCTCGCGATCGCCGGCAACCACGACAGCGGGGGCCGGATCGACTTTGGACGCCGGCTCCTGCGAAAAGCGGGCGTGCACATCGCCGGCACCTCGCGGGACGGGATCGAGCGGATCGACCTCGCCGACGACCACGGCACCGTCGCCTTCCACCTCATGCCCTACGCGACCCCCGAGGAGGTGCGCTCCGACCTGATGCGGAACGACCTGCGGTCGCACGACGATGCGACGCGGGCCCGGATCGCGACCGCCGACCTCGCGGGGACGTCGCGACACGTGCTCGTCGGCCATCTCTTCGCGCAGGGCGGCCGCGAGACCAAAGACTCCGAACGGGACATCTCCGTGGGGGGGGTCTCCACCGTCGATCCAGCCGTCTTCGGGCCGTTCGCCTACACGGCGCTCGGGCATCTTCACCGGCCGCACCAGGTCGGTTCCGACCGGGTGCGCTACAGCGGATCGCTGGCCCGCTACTCCTTCGCCGAGGAGGATCACGACAAGACCGTGAGCGTCGTCGAGATCGACGCGGCCGGCGGCGTGGCCGTGCGGGAGATCCCGCTGCCGCAGAAGTACGGCATGCGGACGCTGCGGGGCAGCTTTGCGGCGATCTGCGGCGGGGTGGCCGCCGACGACCGCCGCGATCTCGATCTCGTGCGGATCCTGATCACCGACCCGATCATGGTGCCGTCGGCGCACGACCAGCTTCGCAGGGCCTATCCCCACCTGCTGGCGTTTTCCATGGAGCCGTCCCCGGCCCCGGCGTCCGCCACGCCGGCGGCGCCGCAGTTCCGCCAGCAGGGCGAGCACGAGTTCGTGACGAAGTTCCTCGCAGACCGCTACCCCGAAGCCGTCGGCGACGACATCGGTCGCCTGGCCCGCGAGTGCATGGAGCAGGCCATCAACTCGCAGGAGGCGACATGAGGTTTCGCAAGCTCACGCTGAGCGGGTTCGGGCCGTTTCTCAAGACCGAGACGATCGACTTCGAGCGGCTGGGATCGGCGGGCCTGTTTCTCCTCGCGGGCCCCACCGGGGCCGGCAAGACCACGCTCCTGGATGCCATCTGCTACGCCCTCTTCGGCCAGACGACCGGCGAAGGGCAGACGCAGGCCGCCGCCACCGACGGCCGCAGCGGCGAGGAACTCCGCTGCACCCGGGCCACGCCCGCCGACAAGACCGAGGTCGAGCTGGAGTTCACCGTCTCGGGTCGCGACTACAAGATCGTCCGCAATCCGGCCTACGAGCGGGCGGCGCTCAAGGGCGGAGGCACCACCAAGGCATCGGCCAGCTCGACGCTCTTCGAATGGACCGCTGGCGAGAATGGCTCGCCGGCCGCCTGGAGGCCGAAGGCGACGAAGAATCGGGAGGTGGCTGAAGCGATCCACACGATCACGGGATTCACGGCCGACCAGTTTCGCCGCGTGATCGTCATTCCGCAGGGCCGATTCCGCGACGTGCTCGCCTCCTCGGTCGACGCCCGTGAAGACCTGCTCAAGCGGATCTTCGGCACGGAGGTGTTCGAGCGGTTCGAGGCGATCGTGGCCCGCGACCGCACCGCCGCGCAGGCCCGCTACGACCTGGTCAGACGCGAACGGGAACTCCTCCTGGCCCGTGAGGAGTGGACCATCGGCCTCGACGACGCCGCGGTGGCCACGGGCCTCGCGGTGCGGCAGGAAGAGGCGCTGGCCGCCGCCGCGGAGAGCCACCGGGCGTTCGTCGAGGTGGCCGCGCGGTATGACGCATCGAATCGTGCCCTGGGCGAGGCAAAGGAGGTGGGGAAGCTCCACGCGGCCGTGATCGACGCCCGGCAGCGGAAGACGCGGGCCGAGGAGCAACTCGAGCACGTCGTCCCGGATCGTGATCGGCTCGCCACCGCACGCCGGGCCGCCGAGCCGGCCCGTCTGCTCGCCGTGTGGCGGGAGGTCGAACGCCGTCAGCAGGAGGCCACGGCGCAGGTGGCCGTGCTCGAGCAGCAGGCCAAGGCCGCGACGGATGCGGTCGTCGCCCGGACCAAGTCGCGGGACGAGGCGACGGCCGGGCAGGCGAAGACGGCGGAGATCGACACGCGGCTGGGCGTGATCGGCGAGCAACTCAAGGCTGCGGAGTCGGTGCGGAAGCGGCACACGCAGGCAGAGGCCGAGGCGGTCGCGGCCGAGGCGGCGGTGACCCGTGCCGAGGAGGCTGCCGCGGCTGCTTCCCGCAAGGAGACCCTCGCCCGCGACACCTTGACCGCCGCCGAGGCCGAACTCGAGGAGGCCCGGAGGCGGTACGAGATCGGCACCGCCTCGCGGCTCGCCGCGACGCTCGAGGAGGGACTGCCGTGTGCGGTGTGCGGCAGCACGACCCACCCCTCCCCGGCAAAGACCTCCGGCGACGTGCCGGATGAAACGGCTCTCAAGAAGCTCGTGAAGCACCAGCTGGAGATGCAGGCCAGGCGTGACGAGGCGATCGCCGCCGCCACGCGGGCGACCGCCACGCTGACGGCATCGAGCACGGTGGCGGCATCGGCCCGGGCCGTCCTGGCGGCGACTCCCGCACCGCCCGACGTCGCGGCGCTCGAGACGGAGCAGGCCGCCCTCGAGACACTCCGCGGAAAACTCGCCGCGGCCCTCGCCGACGCGCAGACGGCTCTCGACGACGCGATCGTTGCGGCCGGCAGCGCGGGCAACAGACTCACGGCGGAACGGTCGGCCGCGGGCCTGCTCGCCGCCCAGGCCACCGAGGCGCAAGGGGCCTTCGAGGCACAGCTGGTTTCGTCGGGGTTTGGCTCGGCCGCCGCCGTGACCGCCGCCGCCCGCGATGCCGCCACGATCGCCTCTCTAGCCGCCACGATCGACGCGATCGACAAGGAGGCGGCCCTCTCCGGCGAGGCACTGTCGACGGCGACCATCGCGCTCGGCGACCGCACCCCCCCCGACCTCGCCGGACTCGCGGCGGCGCACGAAGCGCTGGCCGAGGCGCAGCGGTCGGCCCGGGAGACGGATGAGGCGGCGCGACGGCGGGCCGAGGATTGTGGAACGCTCCAGGCCGGGCATGCCCGCGTCGCCGCTGAATGGGCGACCGCGGAGCAGGCGCATCGTGTGAGGCTGCACCTGCATCAGATGGTGTCGGGCCAGGCGCACGCCGAGGAGAAGGTCTCACTCCACCGCTGGGTGCTCGGCGCGGTGCTCGAGCAGGTGGTCGCCGAGGCGACCGTGCTGCTGCGGCAGATGACGCAGGGGCGGTATGAACTGCTGCGGGCCGGATCGACGGCCGACCGGAAGTCGCTCGCAGGGCTCGACATCGACGTGCTCGACACCTGGAACGGCACGCGGCGGCCCGTCGGCACGCTCTCCGGGGGCGAGACATTCCTGGCGTCGCTCGCCCTGGCGCTGGCGCTGGCCCGCACGGCGGAGCGGCATCAGGGGGGGCGGCGGCTCGAGACGGTGTTCATCGACGAGGGCTTCGGCTCGCTCGACGCCGAGACGCTCGAGTTTGCGATGGCCACGCTGCGAGCGCTGCGGGACGAGGGCCGCGTGGTCGGCCTGATCTCGCACGTGGACGAGATGCAGCGGGCGATTCCCGTGCAACTGAGAATCATCCGCCGCGGGGAGTGCACCACGACGGAGATCGTGGGTCTGTCGGCGAGGTGACGAGCCCGCGGATCAAGATGTCGTCTCCCGGGTGCGAGACGTCCTCGATCAGCAGGTTCGGGACGTCGGGCAGCGACGGCAGGTCGTTGCCGGCCGGCCCGCCGATGATGCGGGCCGCGACGAAGGCCCAGACCTCGTCGATTTCGCCGGCGGCAAACAGCGAGGCGAGCAGCGTGGGACCTCCCTCCACGAGCAGGTTGGTCAGTCGCCGCGCGGCCAGTTCGCGGAGCAGCGCCGTGATCCGCAGGTCGCGGTCCCCGTCCGCACCGCGCCACACCTCACAGCCTGCCGCCTCCAGGGCCGTCATCCGTTCGGCGGGGGCGGCGGGGCCGACGGCCACGAGCACCGGCGACTCGCCGGCCGTACGGACCAGCTGGCTCGTCGTCGGCAGGCGGGCATTGCTGTCGAACACGATCCGCAACGACTGCCGAGGCCCCGGCGACGAGCCTGGTGGCGGTCGGGCCGTGAGCAACGGATCGTCGGCCAGCGCCGTTGTGATGCCGATGGCGATCGCGTCGATCCGGCTCCGCAGGTCGTGCACGAGGGCCCGTGATGGTGGCGAGGAGATCCAGCGATCCTGCCCGGCGGCGGCGGCAAACCTGCCGTCGAGGCTCATCGCCCACTTGGCGATCACCCAGGGTTTTCCCCCGGTCACGAGCTTGCGGAACGCCGCCGTGAGGCGGATCGCCTCCGGCTCGAGCAGGCCGGTCTCGACCCTGACGCCGGCCTGCCGCAGGGCTTCGAGGCCGCGGCCCGCCACCGCGGGGAACGGATCGCCGGCTGCGACCACGACGCGGACGATGCCGGCGGCGAGGATGGCGGCGGTGCACGGCGGGGTCTTGCCGTGGTGGCAGCAGGGCTCCAGCGTCACGTAGAGCGTCGCACCCCGGCTGCGTTCACCGGCCGCTTCGAGCGCGGCGACCTCGGCGTGCGGGCCGCCGAACCGACCGTGCCAGCCCTCGCCGACGATCCGGCCGCCGTCGTCGGCCGTCGCGACGACCGCACCGACCTGCGGGTTTGGTTCCACCGCGCCGCGGCCCCGGGCGGCGAGCTCAATGGCCCGCCGCATCGCCGCCTCGTCGAAAGCCGTGAAGCTCATGAATGCGGCCCCGGGCCTGCGGCCTCGGGGCTCAGTTCGGTGTCCAGATGACCTTCTTCTCGCCCGCCTGCCCGGGCTTCTCGCCGCCCGGCGTCCAGAGTTTGCCCGTGTCGCCCCCGGCCGCGGGGAGTGCCGCGGCCGCCGGCGTCGCGCCGCCGGCGCGACCGGCGAGCGCGGAGAGATCGACTCCCGCCTCGGCCATCACTTCAGCGAACGCCTGCAGCACCTGCTGGTCGCGGCCGTGGTCGCGTCTGAGGTGTTCCAAGAGCCGCATGGTGTCGGCCTCGTCGCCCCGCTGCATCCGCACGCGGAGTTCCGCGACATCGAGCATGCCGTCGTTGGCCTTGAGCTCCGCGGCGATGCTGCGGAGGGCGGCGAGGATCTCGAGCTTGCGATGACTCGCAGCGGCCCGGTCTTCGAGCACGCCAAGAGCCTCCCAGCGGTCGGCCGGGGTGGCGTCGGCCCGTGCCGCCAGCGCCTCGGCGGCCCGCTCCGCGGCCCGTTCAAACCCGGCGTCGAGCGCGGTCACGAGCACGCCGCGGAGTTCGTCGATGCCGATCTTCGCCATGTCGAGCCGGTGCCAGCGCAGCGGCGGCACGCCGTCCTGCAGCGGCTGGGCCGATTCGATCGTCGCAGCCGGCGGCATGCCGAGCCGGCCCCGCATCGCGCCCCAGGCATCGCAGGCATCGGGCCGACGGGAGGTGGCCTCGCCCTCGGTCACGAGCGCCTCCACCCGGCGGGCGGCCTGCGGATCGGCGAGCGCCTCGCGGGGCGTCTTCCCGAGCAACTCGGGGAGGGGCGTGTCGGGCCAGACGTCGAGGAAGCGATCCCAGATCGCCTTGCGTTGCTCTTCGAGGAGCGTGTCGAACACCGACGGGCTCCCGGCGGGTGCCGGGGTCGGCGGTGCCGCGGGAGGACGCATGCGGAACTGGCTCCCCATCAGCCAGTTGGTCGGCCCGGTGCCGGGCATGGCGTCTCCCCCAGCCTCCGCCGCGAACACGCATCCCAGCAGTTTTTCGACGGCGGGGCGGGCCGTCCCGATGTCGGGGGCAAAGCCCTGGAGCACCGCCTCGGGCTCGCGGTCGGTCTGCCGACCGAAGACGAGCAGCGTCGCCAGGAGCCGGGCCGGGCTCTTGTCGTCGTAGACCCGCCATGCCGACCGTGGCGGCACGGCCCCCCTGCTCACCCACTGCGTCCGGTCGAAGGGAGCGGGATCGTAGTTGCCCGAATGGCGAAGCTTGTCCTCGAGGAGTTCGATGGCGGTCGTGCCCTCCTCGCCGGCCGGCACGGCAAGCGCGGCGGAGCAGCTCGCAAAGCGGATCAGCGGCGAGCGGTCAGGATCGGCCTCCGTCTCGAGCGCGATGGCCCTCCCCATCGCCTCCACGGCGTCGTCGTGCGGCACGTTCTTCAGCCGCGACACCGCCACCCAGGCCTCCGACGCCTCGAACGGCAGCGCGAGCATCTCGCAGACGACGGCGATGTTGGTGAACAGTTCCCGCGACTCCCCCGCCACTCCCTTGAGACTGCGGAAGGCGGTCAGTGCCTTGGAGAGCCGCCACTCGCGGGCGGCTCTGACGGCGGTGTCGAAGTCGGGTCGCCAGGGCGAGTCAGCCGGCGCCTCCTCGAGCCGCACCCGGGTGCGGAGCGCCGGCGGCACGCCCGACGAGCCGACGATCGAGGCGAGCAGTCGGCGCTCGTCCTCGGAGCCGAGCGCGGCGTCGGTGAGCCATTCGACGATGCCCTGGGCAAACCCCACATGCCCCAGTTGGGCCGCCGCCTGCACGAGCGTCGCCGCGATTTGCACCAGTTCCGCCGACACGTCGCGGGCCTCGCCCCCGGGTCCCTTCTCGCCGGCCTTCTCGCGGGCACGGTCGAAAGCGGCGGCCGCCTCCTGCATGCGGCCCGCGATCGCGTCAGTCACCGCCGCCTGGCCGAGCGCCAGGGGATTGTCGGGGAAGGCGTCGAGAAACGCCCTGCTGCTCGCGGCCGCCTCGGTGTATCGCTTCGAGGCGAGTTCGAGTTTCGTGCGGGTCGCCATCAGGCAGGGGCGGCCGGGCGACTTCTCCTCCAGCCGGCGGACCTGGTCGAGAGCGGCCGAGATCTGGTCCCCCTCGACGAGTCTGTCGAGCTGTTCGAGGTCGCCGACGAGGTCCGCGCAGCAAAACTTGATCTTCTTGCCGGTGCCGCCGGGACAGGGGGCGTAGGTGTCGATCGCCATGCGAGTGGGCTCTCCGAGTCGTCGGGAATCGGCCGTGCGGACCAAACCGGAATGTACCAGAGCCATGGTGCCGCGGAAGCGGCGCGACGGGTTGCCCGGCGGCGTCGCCAGTTGCATACTTCCGAGAGAGGCGCACGGTTGGCGGCCGACGGCGCCCGAGGCTCGTATTCGTGCAGCAGCCCCGCATCATCATCGTCGATTCCGCCGCCGCGGCCCTGCCCTATGCGCGGCTGGTGGCGCGGCTCCAGCCGCTCGACGTGCGAATCGAGACGTCGCTCGACAAGGCGCTCGCCACGCTCGCCCGCGATTCATGGGACCTCGGCGTCGTGACGGCCGGATCGGGCCCCACGGCCGACGTGCTCTACGCGGCGCTCCGCAAGGCCGACCCGCAGTTGCCGATGGTCGTGATCGATCCCAAGCCGAGCGTTGACATGGCGCGGGCGTGCCTGCAGGCCGGAGCCGGCGATTATCTCGACATCACGCGGGTGGAGACCGACCTCGAGGACGCGCTCGACCGACTGCTGAAGAACTCGCGGCGCCGGGCCGCCGAGGAAGTGCTCCGCCGGGCGGTCGAGCGGCCCTATTCGTTCGCCGAGTTCCTCGGCGAGAGCCCGGTGATGCGACAGGTCTACTCGATCATCGATCGGGTGGCGACGAGTTCGGTCGACGTGCTCGTGACCGGGGAGACGGGGACGGGGAAGGAACTCGTCGCGCGGGCCATCCACACCCGCAGCCGGCGGGTCGAGGGGCCTTTCGTGCCGGTGGACTGCGGGGCGATTCCCGACGCGCTCATCGAAAGCGAACTCTTCGGCCACGAACGGGGGGCGTTCACCGGCGCCGACGCCCGCCGCATGGGACTCGTGGAGTTTGCCGACGGCGGCACGCTCTTTCTCGACGAGGTGGGCGAACTGCCGCCGCCCCTCCAGGCAAAACTGCTTCGCGTGCTGCAGGAGCGGCGGGTGCGGCGCGTGGGCGCGCGGCAGGAAAACCCCGTGGATGTCCGCGTGGTGGCCGCGACGTCGCGGGACATCGACCAGATGGTGGAGCGGGGCGAGTTCCGCCGCGACCTGCTCTACAGGATCAACGTGGTGCGCGTCGATCTGCCGCCGCTGCGGGCCCGGGGTGACGACATCGGCCTGCTCGCCGAGTATTTCGCCAACAAGGCGGCTCAGGAGGCGGGCCGTTCGGTCGGCGGCCTCTCCACCGACGTCTACCAGGTGCTCAAGAGCTACCACTGGCCCGGCAACGTGCGGGAGCTCCAAAACGTGGTCCGACGGGCGGTCGCGATGACCCGGTCGCCCATGGCGGGCGTGGACGATCTGCCCGACGAGATCGTGGCCGCTGCCGGTCGGTCCGCGGCTGCCGAGGCCGGGGCCGTCGGCTTCTTCGCGCAGCGGGCGGAGCACGTGGCGAAGTTCGAGACGCACTACCTCGCCGAACTCCTCGGCCGGCATCAGGGCGACGTCTCGGCAGCGGCGCGGGAGGCACGGCTCCCCCGGGGCACGCTCTACCGTCTCATGAAGGGACACGGTCTCGACGGGGGCCAGTTTCGCAAGTAGCCGCAGGACGACGAATCGCCGGCGAACGGCGGCTCCGGAAACGTCCGTTCGGGCGACTCAGCTTTTCTTCTTCCGTTCCCAGGTCTGGCCCGCCTTGTAGCGGGTGGCCCGTTCGACGAGTTCCTCGTTTTTCGTGATGCCCAGCACCTTGTCGAGGGCCTTCAGGAACTCCTCCCTGTTGGCATCGCGGAGCTTCTGGTGGTGGGCGAGCTCGACCACGCTCAGGCATGCCGGCTCGGCGAGCGCAGGATCGTCGAGATAGGGCACCACGAAGCGGAAGGTGTCGATCGTGCGGATCGCGTTGGCCCGCTCCAGCGCCTTTGCCTTGTCCGCCGGCCGCTCGCAGAGGCTCATCGTCTTTTTGAGCAGTTCGAGCTTCTGAGCGTCGTTGAGCCTGTTGTCGGGCAGCGGTGCGATCCGGATCAGCGCGGCGAGCAGCATGTTCCGCTCCCCCTCGTCGGTCGATGCATTGAAGAGTTCGAACAGCCGATCGGCCACCGTGGCATCCGGCCACCGGGCAAGCGCCGCAAGCCCCTGCGACCGCGTGGCGGGATCGGCGAGCATGCCCTCCACGAGTTCCATGACCTTCGGCCCGCCCACGCGGGCCAGCGCCGGCAGCAGGATCTCCCGATCGGCATCGCCGGCCGACGAATACTTCTCGAACAGGATCTCCGCGGATCGTGCGGAATCCTTGTTTGCCGTGCAGGTGCTGAACAACGCCAGTTCCGCCCCCTTCCGATCGTCGCCCGATGACCGCAGCAGCGCCTGAACCATGCCCGGTATCTGATCGGGGCCGCCCAGCCGTCCGAGCGCCCGCAGGGCCGCCTGCCGCACGCCGGAGTCGTCGTCGATGGCCGCAGTGAGGAGCAGCGGCATGGCGTTGCGATCTCTCCGCTCGGCGATCACGTCGATCAGCACGGCCCGAGGTCCGGGAGCGGCGGCCCGGCCGGCGGCTGCCACGATCGCGGCGGCGGAATCGGGGCCGCCGATCACGACGAGCGCCCGTCGCGCCGCCGCCCGCTCGGGATCGGCCGCCGACAGGGATTTTTCAAGCGTGGGCACCGCCGCCGGACCGCCCAGCCTGCCGAGCAGAAGCAGCGCGGCTGAGCGGACCGCCGGATCGGTGGCCGATGCGAGCAGATTCACCGCGGCGGGGACCGCCGCGGCATCCCCCCGGTCCGCCAGGGCGAGCAGCGTCACGGTCTGCACGGCCGGCTCGAACGAGGGCATCTTTTCCGACACTGCTCGCGTGAACCATTCCCCGGAGACCCCGTGGCGGACCCGGTCGAGGGCGACGGCCCGCATGTCGGGATCACCGGCGGCGATGGCGGCGAGAACGGTGTCGCCCAACGACTTCCCCGCGGGCGACGACTCGGCGCGAAGCGGCCCTGCCGTCGCGGCCAGGACGATGGCAAGTGCGAGCACCGAACGGCGGACGGTGTCATCGAGCGCGGCGTAGAGCCCGCTCCTCGCGGCGATCCGTACGGCCCGCTCACGATGGGTCCGCGGCGGATTCCCCACCGATGCATCGATCGATTCGAAGATCGCCCGGGCGGCCGTCCGGTCGCCTGCCGCCAGAAACACGTCCGCACAGGCGAGTCGGGCGTCGATCACCGCGTCGGCGACGGCGCCGGTCGCCTCCGCGGCGGCGAGGGCGGCGGCCGCCTCCGGCGTGGCGATCCTGCCGAGACCGCGGGCAGCGGCCACCGCGACCGCCGGGTCGCCCATGAGCCGCACCGCCATCAGCGGCACGCTCGCGGCATCGCGACGGCTGGCGAGCGATGAGATCATGCCGATCTCGAGATTGCCCGCGACGTCGGGGAGCGCTCCGCGGATCGCGTCAACCGCCTCCGGTCCGGCGATCCGCTCGAGCGCGAACCGAGCCATGTGCGAATGCTCGGCGTCGCGGAGCAGGGGGGCGAGGGCCGGCACCGCCGCCGCCGTGCCGATCACCGAGAGCGTGCGGCAGACATACTCCTTGGCGGCCCTCGACGTGGCGGGGCCGAGCAGGACGACGAGCCGCCCCTCGAGGTCCTTCCGGAGGGCGGGGTCGTCGTGGGCGGCGACGACCGCCGCATCGATCATGGCGAACGCCGCCTCGTCACCGCCCCAGTCATAGGTCGCCAGTGCGGTGAAGGGGACGGTGAGCGTGGAGGGATCGAAGGCCATGGTCTGATTCCTGCGATTCAGGCTGTGGTGGTCTTTTCGGGGCGAGTCGGGGCGAGTCGGGGCGAGCGGCTGGGTCGGGATGCGGTGGTCAGAGCGTCCACGGCTCACGACGGGCGCGGTCAAGGAGTCGGTTGGCCTCGTCGTCATCGACGAATCGCTGGGCGTCGCGGTCCCAGGCAAGTGAACGCTGAAGCCGTCCCGCGAGCGCCACCATGTGCGGGCCCGTCATCGTGTTGACGCCGATCTCGATGTCGCGGAAGGGCCGCTCGCGGGTCTTGACGCAGGCGATGAAGTCACCATAGATGCCGCCGGCGCCCTTGTAGGCGGGCACGGGCCGCGGGGCGACGGGCTGCCCGTCGCCCCGGATCGTGATCCCCCGCTCGTGCGTCACCACAGAGGGGATGTTTCGCGGCTGCTCCTCCGGATGGCGGTTGCAGTGAATCTCGACGCCGTTGGGATACACGAGCGCCACGGAGACCGCTCGCCTGCCGTCAGCCGAGGCGGGCTGGTAGATGATCCGCTGCGGCTGCAGATCGAGCAGTCCCGCGGCGAAGATCGTGCCCCCGAAGTTGTGGGCGCCCCAGTCCGTCAGGCTGCCGCCGGAATAATCGACGTACGACCGCCAACTGTTGCCGCTGGTGCCGTAGTTGCCGTCGCAGCGGCCGGGGTTGTAGGGCTGCCATGGCGCGGGGCCGAGCCAGAGATCCCAGTCGATGCCGTCCGGCGTGGGCATGCCGGGCAGGTGGCAGGCCATCGCCGACGGGCCGACGTTCAGGTCGACCGTCGTGATCCGGCCGAGCTCGCCCGCCCAGCAGGGATCGACGATCGAGCGATAGTCGTCGAGCACCCGCTGGCTGCCACCGGACACGACGCGGCCGTAGCGTCGCGCCGCGGCGATCATCAGCGGACCCTCACGGAGCGTGAGCGTCTCGGGCTTCTGCAGGTAGACGTCCTTTCCCGAGCGGCAGGCGGCGATCATCATGATCGAATGCCAATGGTCGGGCGTGGCGATGTGGACGGCGTCGATGTCGTCCCGGCCGAGCAGGTCGCGAAAGTCGATGATCGCAGCGCAGTCCTGCGTGCCGTACGTTTCGTCGGTCCGGACTTTGGCGGCGTTGCGGTATTTCTCCCGCACGTCGCAGACAGCGACATACTGAACCTCGGGCATGCCGAGAAACGCCCGCTGGTCGCCCGAGCCCATGTTGCCCAGGCCGATTCCGCCCATCACGATCCGGTCGCTCGCCGGCGGAGTGACGGCATCACCGAGGGCCTTGGAGGTGATGATGTAGGGCGTCGCGACGGCGACGCCCGCCGTGGCGGCCGAGGCCTTGAGAAAGCCGCGGCGGGTGGGGGAGAAACGTTTCGGCACGGCAAACTCCCATGAATGCGGACGGGGGGCGAGCGCCACCGCCGAAATGTAATGGCTGCAGAGACGCACAACAAACGACGGTCGGCTGATCTCCGCCGGTCACGGCCGCGGCCCCGCCCGACGGTCCCATCCGACGGCCATGGCCGGCTCGAGCAGCTGCGGCACGCGTGACAAGGGTGTCACATTTGGAAGACACTTCATCCGCGGTGGTCGCGCCGGCGTGACACGACGGCGGCCCCCGTTTTCCGAAAAGCCGGGGACTTGCGACATTCCGGGCTTTGGCACGCCACGTGCATTGAACTTGGATCGGCGGAAGTCGGTCGGCGCGATCGGCTCAGCATCCCAGGCACGGCCCGCCGACCGGGGCCACCCATCCGAGAGGAAAGAATCATGAAGAAGATCGAAGCGATCATCCGGCACTTCAAGCTCGAGGAAGTGAAGGACGCGCTCAACGCTCAGGGCGTGAAGGGCATGAC
>SXHR01000132.1:0-10163 GCA_005773625.1 Planctomycetaceae bacterium
AGTAGCGGCAGTTGATGGCACAGCCGCCCGTCAGCAGCAGCAGCGCCCGGCCGGCATACTTCCTCACGAGCCCGGGCGCCGCCAGGGAGGCAGCCTCGTCGAGCGGATCGGCGGAGAAGCCCGGCGTGTCGATCGTCTCAGCCCGCCGCGGCAGGATTTGGAGCAGGAGCGGATCGAGGGCGTCGCCCTGCAGCATGCGGGTGACGAACGCCCGCGGCACGAGCAGCGGAAAACCACCGGTTGACTCCCGTGCCTCGGCGGCATGGCCGGAGTCGAGCCCCAGCACCCGGCAGAGCTCCTCGGGATCGCGAATGGCGTCGGCCAGTTCCCGCTGCCATCCGGGGGCAAACCCGGCCGTGTCGCGTGGAAGGGTGGCGGTGGACATCGGTGGCGGACGGCGGAAGTTGACAGGCAGGGGCGGTGCGGCCACGCTGGACGCCCCGTAAGGATACGGGCGTCGGACCCGGAAGAGAAAGCGGCCATCCACAGGAGCGTCGAGCAGCAGTGCCAGCCTACAACACGAGCGAGTTCAAGAAGGGCCTCAAGGTCCAGATCGACGGCGACCCGTACATCATGATCGAGTGCAACTTCGTCAAGCCCGGCAAGGGCCAGGCGCTCTACAAGTGCAAGCTCCGCAACCTGCTCCGCAACACCGTTCTGGACCGCACCTACAAGAGCGGTGATTCGCTCGATGCCGCCGACATCTCCACGATCGAGGCCCAGTTTCTCTACAAGCAGGGCGAGCAGTTCGTGTTCATGGACAACGCCAATTACGAGCAATACGAGCTCTCGAAGGAGCAGGTGGACGACTCCTGGAAGTGGATCAAGGAGGGCACGGTCTGCTCGATGCTGCTCTACAACGGCAATCCGATCTCGATGGAGCCGCCAAACCACATGGTGCTCAAGGTCGAATATGCCGAACCGGCGATGCGGGGCAACACGGCGACGAACCTCACCAAGCCGGTGAAGCTCGAAACGGGCGCCGACGTGATCGTGCCGGCGTTCATCGAGCAGGGGGACAACATCAAGGTCGATACCCGCACCGGCGAGTATCTCGAACGAGTGAAGGCCTGACCCGCGAGCCGCCGCACCCGATCCCCGCCCGATGCGGCCTCAGATGTAATACATCGCGTCGGCGCCGCTACGGCATCGTCCCGCCAGATCGGCGAGCGTGACGCCGCCGAGCGCCTCCGCCTCGGCCGCGGCGGCCTCGTGCCAGGCCGCCGCGAGCACGGCGGCGGTTCGCGATCGCCGGGCGAGCCCGGCCGTCACCGGGGCCGCCGCGTCACCGGGGCCATCGACGGCGCGGCGAATGTCGTCGAGCGTGATCGTTTCCGGGGGCCGGGCGAGCCGGTATCCGCCGGCCGCGCCCCGGATGCTGGCCACGATGCCGGCCGCCTTCAGCTGCAGCAGAATGTGGACGAGGAATCGCGCGGGCACGCCCTGCGCCTCGCAGATCGCCCTGATCCGCACCGGCTGCACCGCGTCGGCACGCCGTGCCAGCTCGACCGCGGCCATCGCGGCATACTCGGTTTTTGCGGACAGACGCATGGCGGAGCCTCGCGTGTTCAGCGGGAATGCAGCCCGCACTCGGTCTTCACGGAGCCGCTCCACCGGCCGGCCCGCTCGTCCTCGCCCGCGGTCACGGCCCGCGTGCAGGGCGCGCAGCCGATGCTCACGTAGCCCTTGTCGTGGAGCGGGTTGTAGGGAATGTTTTCCCGGACGATCGCGTCCCAGACGGCACCCTTCGTGAAGTTGGCCAAGGGGGAGATCTTCACGACCCCGAACTTGTGATCCCAGCCGACGATCGGCGAGGCCGCCCGATCGGCGCTCTGGTCACGGCGGATCCCGCTCATCCAGGCGTCGTAGTCGGCCAGCGTCCGCTTCACCACCGCCAGTTTCCGGTCGGCGCAGCAGCGGTCGGGATCGGTGCGGTAGATCGGCCCGCCATGCTGCCGCTCATACTCGTCGACGGTGGTCTCGGGCCGTGCGAGGACGACCTCGATGCCATACCGCTTCGCGATCCGGTCGCGGAGTTCGAGCGTCTCCGGAAACTGATAGCCGGTGTCGAGGTTGAAGACGTGGGTCCGCGGGGCCACCGTCGCGAGCCAATGGATGATCAGGCAGCCCTCCGGCCCGAAGGCGGTGGCCATCGTGAGCTTGTCGCCGAACCGGGCAACCGCCCAGCGGATGATCTCCTCGGGCGTCGCCGACTCGAGCGAACGGCTGGCACGGGCCAGTTCCTCGCGGAGGGCGTCCGACGCCCCGTTGTGTTGCGGCTCGGCGGTGGCGGTCATGAACGAATCCTTACCACGTTGCTCAACTATTGCAAGAATCGCCCCTCGGTTCTGTCAATCGGTCGTTCCGCCACCCGGCCCGCGTCCACTCCGGCACAACCCGCAGGGTTTTGCAGGCCCGCCCGATCCCCACGCAGCCCCCTCCCCACGCCGGCGGAAAACCTCACAATCTGAGGCTCACCCATGAGGAGCAGGGTTTATGGCACGCGAGGTTGCGCTGGCGGTTGATCTCGGGGCTTCGAGCGGTCGGGTCGTCTCGGGCAGTTTCGACGGGCGGCTGCTCGAACTGGAGGAACTGCACCGCTTCGAGAACGGGCCGGTGTCGATGGGCGGCCAGCTCGTCTGGGATCTGCCGCGGCTCTGGCAGGAGGTGGTCGCCGGCCTCCGGATGGCGGCGGATCGCCACGGCAGTTCGATCTCCACCGTGGGCGTCGACACCTGGGGTGTCGATTTCTCCTTTCTCGGCGCCGACGGGGCTCTGCTCGCCAATCCCGTCTGCTACCGCGATCCTCGTACCCGCGGCATGCTCGCCGCCGCGGAGAAGATCGTGCCTCACGCCGAGATCTTCGCGGCCACCGGCCTGCAGTTCATGGAACTCAACTCGCTCTACCAGTTTCTCGCGCTCAAGGAGGCGAAGTCGAGCGTGCTGGCGGCCGCGGACCGCATGCTGATGATCCCGGACCTCTTTCACTGGCTGCTGTCGGGAGAGAAATCCAACGAACGCACCAATGCCTCCACCACGCAGTGCTACGACCCGCAGCGGTGCGACTGGGCCTTCGACATGCTCGAGCGGTTTGGTCTGCCGCGGGGCGTGTTCGGGCCCCTCACCGATCCGGGGACGATCCTCGGCGGACTACGGTCCGGCGTCGCCGCGGAGACGGGGCTCACCGGTGTCCGGGTGATCGTGCCCGGCACCCATGACACGGCCAGCGCCGTGGCGGCGGTGCCCGCGGCGGAGCCGCCGAGCGCCCGGCCCGACTGGTGTTACGTCAGCCTCGGCACGTGGGCCCTGGTCGGGGCGGAACTCGACCGGCCGCTCGTGACCCCCGCATGCCTGGCCCGAAACTTCACCAACGAAGGGGGCGTCGGGGGCACGACCCGCCTCCTCAAGAACGTCTGTGGTCTGTGGCTCGTGCAGCAATGCCGGGCGGCATGGCAGCGGGCCGGCAAGGGCTGGACCTGGGATCAACTCACTGCCCTGGCGGCCGAGGCGCCCCCGCTCATCACGCTCATCGACCCCGACCATCCTTCGCTCGTGGCCCCCGCCGACATGCCGGAGGCGATCCGGGCCCTGGCCAGGGCGGCCGGCGAGCCGGTGCCGGAATCCACGGCCGCCGTGGTTCGCACCGCGCTGGAGAGCGTCGCGGCAGGGGTGCGGCGAACCCTTTCGGAACTCGATGGACTTCTCGGCAGGCGGGTCTCCCGCGTGCACATCGTGGGCGGCGGGGTGCAGAACGCGCTCCTCTGCCAAATGATCGCCGATGCGACCGCCCGGCCCGTCGTGGCGGGGCCGGTGGAGGCCACGGCGATCGGCAACCTGCTGGTGCAGCTGGCGGGCAATGACGGCACGGCCGACCTGCGGGCGATGCGGGGGATCGTTCGCGACAGCTTCGAGCCGACCCGCTACGAGCCCAAAGACGCGGCCCGTTGGAATGACCGCCTGGGCGACGACGGAAGCCCCCGCCGCTGACGCGGTCGGAGGGCTCAACCCTTCCGCTGCAGCAGTTGCGGATTCATGCTGATCACGACCATCGCCACGAACAACAACGCCACGATCACACCGGCGGCAATCGCCCATTTGAGCCAGGTCTGCGCCCGGCGGGCCTCGGCGGCATCCTGCCGCATCTTTTGTTCCTTGCGGTATTCGAGGCTGTTGGTCGCCCGGAGCATGAACGGCCTGTTGCACGTCGGGCAGACCATCTCGCGACCGAGCCACTCGTCCCGCACCTTGAGGACGTGGCCTTTGGGACAGGGGATCCGGTAGGACCGCTCGACGGTGGCCGCAGGCGTGCGACAGATGGGGCACAGCACCGCCAGCCCCTCGGCGACGCCGGGGCCTCGGTATCCACAGGGACAGGCGACGTTTCCGCTCATGGGCGAAAGTGTACCACCGGCCCGGCTGGGCCGGTCGAAGCGGTGTCAGGCCGCCTGCTGCTGCCGAGCAGGACGCTTGGTGACGATGCCATGGTCGACCTCGATGATCGCATCGGCCAACGCCAGCGTGCTGGCCCTGTGCGTGATCATGATCACGGTGCGGTTCTCGACGTAGGTCGAGAGGGCCTCGTGGATGAGCCGCTCGCTGTCCACGTCGATCTGGCTCGTGGCCTCGTCGAGTACGAGGATCTCGGCGTTGCGCAGGAAAGCCCGGGCCAGCGCGATCCGCTGCCGCTGGCCGCCCGAAAGCCGGAAGCCGTTGGGGCCCACCATCGTGCGGTAGCCCTCCGGAAACTCGGAGATGAACTCGTGGGCATGTGCCCGGCGGGCCGCCTCCTCGATTTCCTCGTCGGTGGCCTCCCAGCGGCCGTAACGGATGTTGTAGAGGATGGATTCGTTGAAGAGCTCGGTCTGCTGCGTGACCATGGCGATCCGCCGGCGGAGGTCGTGCAGTCCGACCTCCGTCAAGGGCACGCCGTCGAGCAGCACACGCCCCTTCGTCGGGTCGTAGAATCGGCAGATCCCGTTCACCAGCGTGCTCTTGCCCCCGCCGTTGGGCCCCACGATCGCGACCCGTTCGCCGAACCGGATCGAGACGTTCACGTCCTTGAGCACGGTGTCGATCCCGTCGTAGGAGAACGACACGTCCTCGAGGCGGATCTCCGCATGGGGCGACGGCACCTCCCGTGGATGCGTCGCTTCGGCGAGTTTCGACGGGGTGTCGAGCAGGGGATAGAGGCCCTGCGCGCCAACGATCCCGATGTTCAGCCCGGTGATCACGCCGGAGAGCTTCCGCACCGGATCGCTCGCCCCGATCAGGAACCCGAAGAAGATCATGATGCCCGGCACCGTCATGGGCTGGTCGGTCATCGTGATCCCGAAGATTTTCGTCTCCTGATTGATCACCAACCATGCCCCGACGGCGATCGACGTGGCCACCATCCCGATGCCGAGGATCTCCGTGATCGGGTTGGCCAGGGCATGGTAGAAGGAATGCCACATGCCCGTCCGCATCATGTCGCCGGTGCAGGTGCGGAATCGCTGCCGCTCGAAATCCTCCATCGTGTAGGCCTGCACGGTCAGCACGTTGTTGAGGGCCTCGAGCAGGACGTGGTGGAACCCGCGCGACCGTGCCAGGATGCTCTTCGAGATCCCGCGGATCCTGCGGTTGAGCCAGATCATCAGAAAGCCCACGACGGGCGCCAGTGTCAGGCAGGCCAGTGTGAGCCGCCACGACACCATGAACGCGAATCCGAGGCAGGTCATGATCTTGAGCGGCTCGGTGACGGCACCGCCGTAGACGCTCGTGATGCCGCTGGCGAGCATGTCGGAGGTGCTCGTGACCTGGGCCATGAAGCCCGCCGAGCCCCACCGCATGAACTGGGCCCGGTCGAGCGCGAGGGCCTTGTCGAAGACCTTGAGCCGGATGTTGCGGCTGATGGTCATCGCCACCCAACTCACCAGCAGCGTGCTGCCCATCAGCAGCATGTGCTTGACGAAGGTGCTGATCACGACGAAGGCCACCACGAGGAGCACCGTCTGAAACGGGTCACGCGGCAGGAAGCGGTCGATCCAGGGAGCGAGATGTTCGGCCGAAAGGGCGATCGCCTGGTCGCCCCGCACCGCCAGCCGCAGGGTGTCGAGCTGGTTCTGGGTTTTCATCGCCTCGCGGGCATTCGGAATCCCCGCCGCCAGCCGTTTTTCGAGATCGGTGATCGTCGTGTGGGTGACCTCGATGCGCTGCTTGGACTCCTCGAGACGCCGCTCGTTCCACGACTGCAACGAGTCGCCCTTGAGCGTGACTTCGATGATCGGGAAGAGGGCGGCGATGTTCGCGCCCCACAGGGCGGCGACGCCGGCCGAGCAGAGCAGCGCCGCTGCGAGCAGCGGCCAGCTCTTCGCAGCCTCCCTCAATGCCCGGAGAAAATAGTGCATGGACCGACGTCTCTCACGGACCGGAACGGTTTCAGGATCTGATCGGACATCGCCACGGTTCGAGCCTATGGCAGCCGGGCGAATGTCCGTCCGCGAAGGCTGCGCACGCGCTGGCAGGTTGGGGTGACCTCACCCGATGCGCCTGCCAATCGGGTGGGGAAGGTAGTGATCCTTCCGATGGCGTTCAAGGGCGGGTTTTCGGTGGAAAAACCGCCGGAACGCCCCAGGATGTGTCGCCTGCCGGCGGGAAGCCGCACCGGCAAGGCGGCTGCGTCATCACCTCGACCCGCCGCGGCCTCCCGTCGAAGTCGGCACCTGGCTGCCCCTCGGCGGCGATCCGGGGTGCCCGGGCACCCGACGCCACACCGGTCATGTCAGCGTTTGCCAAGGCGGAGTTCGGCGGCGAGCAGGGTGTTGGCGAGGAGCATCGCCACCGTCATCGGGCCCACGCCACCCGGTCCCGGCGTGATCCACCCGGCCACCTCGCGGACCCGTTCGTAATCGACGTCGCCCACGAGAGCCCCATCGACCCGGTTGATGCCGACGTCGATCACCGCCGCCCCGGGCTTCACCATGTCGGCCGTGATCAACTTGGGCCGGCCGACGGCGGCCACCACGATGTCGGCCTGCCGCGTGATCGCGGCGATGTCGCCCGAGCGGCTGTGGCAGATCGTCACCGTCGCGTCACATCCGCCGGTTCCATCGGGCGGGCAGCCCAGCGGGGGACGCGACGCGAGCAGCAGGGCCAGGGGTTTGCCGACGATGTCGCTGCGGCCCACGATCACCACGTGCCGGCCCGCGGTCGGAATCCCGGCATCGATCAGCATCCGCTGCACGCCGGCCGCCGTGCAGGGCACGAACCGCGGACGCCCCTGCGAGAGCAGGCCGGCATTCTCGGGATGGAAGCCGTCCACGTCGCGCTCGGGGGGCACGGCGTCGAGCACGGCGACCGTGTCGACGTGCGGCGGCAGCGGCAACTGCACGAGGATGCCGTCGGCCGGGCCGTGCTCATTGCGGGCGATGGCCTGCACGAGTGCCACGAGATCGGCGGTGCTCGCCGTCGCCGGCACCGCGACGACCTCCGAGTCGATCCCCACCCGGCCTGCCGCCGCGGCCTTGCTCTTCACGTAGGAGGCACTTGCCGCCATGTCGCCGACGAGCACCACCACGAGCCGCGGCCGGCGGGCAGCGACTCCGGCGAAGGTCTCGACCTCCCCGGCCAGTGCCGCCTCGATGCGGCCCGCGAGCGCCTTGCCGTTCAGAATCGTCGCGGTCATGGGTTGCCCTCGGTGTGGCGTTCGATCGTGGCGGCGTTCGGACGGTCGTGCGTCCAGGTCTTCCAGAGGGCATCGATGCCCGCTTCCTCGGGGTCGCCCTCGTAGGCCACGAGGAGATACCGCAGCGTGAGGGAGCCACCGGGCGGGATCGTATGGTCGCCCGCGCCCTTCGCGGCCCCGGTGAAGTCGTGGACTCCGAAGGGGTTCGCGGCGACGAGACCGTAGTCGCGGGCATGCCAGTATGTCGGATGACGAAGGTTGTCGGGATGATCGAGCATGGCGACTCCCACGGTCCGGCCCTCGATCGGCCCCCAGTAGGCCACCCAGCTGGCCGGCTTGCCCCAGACCTCGGCGCCCACGTGCCCCGCGGAGTTGGTGCAGTGGCCCGCGGCCCCCTTCGAGCCCTCGAGATTCTTGAGCTGGAGTTGCACGGGCACCCGCAGGGCCATCGTCCCCTCCTTGGTGTCGCCGAACGTCACCGGGCCGTGATCGGCATGGATCGTGATCGAGTAGTCGATCGTCCGGGAGGTCGTCGCGCCGCCGAAGACGAGCCGCCGCGTGTCGCTGCAGACCTGCGTGCCATCGGCCTTCAGCCAGCGGTTCTCGGTCTCGATCACCCCCTCGCGGCCGCCTTCGGCCTTCACGAGCGCGGCGTGCTCGATCCGGTTGTTGTCCCGCCGTTCCGGCTTGCCGGCCACGGGGCTTGAAGCCCAGAAGTCGATGCCGTTGACGTCACCATGCGAGAACCAGATCGACTCGTGATGCGGGTGGTCGTGCGGTTCGCCCGCCACGCCGTCGGCCATGGGCCACGAGCGCGTCATGGCGACGCCGCCGGACCCGATGACGGGAAACAGGATGGGCTTGCGATGCCCGGCGTGGACGTACGACGTGAAGGGTTTCCCGTCGATCGCGACGTCGATACGGTCCTCGCGGGTCTCGACGGTCACCTCCGCCGCGGCAATCGCCGACAAAGCGGCCATCAGCAGCGGCAGGAGAGGCCGCAGGCCGCTGCGGACTTTCCCAGCCGCCATCACGTTCATCCGTCGCTCGCGTTCCGGACCTCCCGGACGCGCAGCGGTCATTTCCGCGCCTCGACGTACATCGTCCGAAGCTGGTGCTGGACCTCCTCGAGCAGCCGCTTTTCGTCGCTCGACAGATTGCCGGCGGTCTTCTGCCCGAGCATGTCGAGCGTGTCGATGAAGTGCCTGGCGGTGGGAATGTTGGTGATCGCCTGTTTGGTGATCGGGTTCGGGATCCGCCCCAGCGCCATGAGCGCCTGCGTGAAGAGCGTGTGCACCAGAAACTCGAACGTCGCCGGGGGCATCTTGCCCTCGGCCGGAAGGTCGTTGCCGGGATTTTCGAGCGATACAGGCCTCTCGGTCGATGCCGTGTCGTCAGTCATCACTGCTCCTCCAAAGGCGTCGGAATCTCAGGCCTCGGCGACCCACGCGCTGCCGGCGTGCCGCTCCACCGCCGCCGCCACGAGGCCCGCGAAGAGCGGGTGCGCCGCGGTCGGCTTGCTCTTGAACTCGGGGTGGAACTGGACCGCCACGAACCACGGATGGTCGGCCAACTCCACGATCTCGACGAGCGACCCATCGGGGCTCGTGCCGGCGATCACGAGGCCGGCCTCCTCCAGTTGAGCGCGGTACTTCGAGTTGAACTCATAGCGGTGGCGGTGCCGCTCCTCGATCCGCGTGGAGCCGTAGGCGGCCGCCGCCCGCGTTCCCTCGGCGAGCGTGGCGGGCTGGGACCCGAGCCGCATCGTGCCCCCCTTGTCGACGACGGCGTGCTGCTCGTCCATCAGGCAGATCACGGGATGGGGCGTGTTGCGGTTGAACTCGGTGGAGTGCGCGGCCTCGAGTCCCGCGGCGTGGCGGGCGACGTCGATCACCGCGCACTGCATCCCCAGGCAGATGCCCAGAAACGGGAGTTTCCGTTCGCGGGCAAATCGGATCGCCTCGACCTTTCCCTCGATGCCCCGCTCGCCAAAGCCGCCCGGCACGAGCAGTCCGTCAAAACCGGCGAGCAGCCGCTCGGCCCCCTCCCGCTCGATGTCTTCGCTCTTGATCGGCTGCACCCGCACCTGCGTCCGCTGGGCGATGCCACCGTGGTCGAGCGCCTCGTAGATGCTCTTGTAGGCGTCCCGGTGCTCGGCATATTTCCCGACCAGGGCGATCGACACCTCGTGCTCGGGGTTTCGCAGGCGGTGCAGGATCTCGTGCCAGGCCTCGAGATCCGCGGCCGGGGCCTGGATGCCGAACCTCCGCAGGATGATCTCGTCGATCCGGTTGGACTGGAGCGAGAGCGGCACCTCGTAGATCGAGAAGTCCTTGTCGCGTTCCTCGATCACCGAATCGAGCGGCACGTTGCAGAACAGCGCGATCTTCTCCCGGTCGGAGACGTCGAGCCCCCGCTCCGTGCGGCAGACGAGGATGTCGGGCTGGATGCCGATCTGCCGGAGGATGCCGACGGAGTGCTGCGTGGGCTTGGTCTTCAG
>SXHR01000133.1:0-13058 GCA_005773625.1 Planctomycetaceae bacterium
CGTTGATCAGGCTCTGGGCGAGTCCGATCCGGCGCTGCATGCCCTTGGAATAGTCCCCCACGGGGCGGTGCTGCACCGCCTCGAGGCCGACCATGTCCAGCAGCATGTCGATCCGCTCGCGTCGAGCCCGGCGGTCGAGGCCAAAGAGCCGTCCGTAATATTCGAGCGTCTCGCGGCCGCTCAGGAATCGGTAGAGATACGATTCCTCCGGCAGGTAACCGATGAGCCGCTTCGTCGCCACGTCCCGGGGTCGCTTTCCGAGGATCGCGATCCGGCCCGCCGACGGCCGAAGGAGCCCGAGCAGCATCTTGATCGTCGTGCTCTTTCCCGAGCCGTTGGGGCCGAGCAGGCCGTAGATCTCCCCGCGGCGGACCTCGAAGGTCACCTGCTCCACCGCCCGCACTCGCGGACGCATCCAGAAATCCCGGAACGTCTTCGTGACGCCCGCGCAGGCGATGTCGACCATCGTGGAGGGCTTCTCGGAGGCGATCACCGGCGATCCCCCTTGCGTTTCGACTTGAGCTGCTCCTTCTGCCGCTCCTTCTGCAGCGTCGGGTCGCGGTTGAGTTGGAGTTCCAGTTGGCCGGGCACCGTATAGAAGGTTTCCACGTCCCCGGTCAGAATGCTCTCGCGGGCATCCTCCCAGAGTTTCGCGAGCACGAGCCGCGGATTCCGTTCATATTCCGGCAGGAGTTGCGCGAAGGTCTGGGCCTCACCGCCGACCTTTTCCACGATCTGGGTGCGGTAGGCCTTGGCCCCGTTGATCACCCTGGCGACCTCGCCGCCGATCGGGGCGGCGTCGACGACCAGGCCCGCCAGCGCCGCGTCGATGGCGGCTTCACGGGCCGTCGCCACCGCCGTGTCGCCCCGCTCCGAATCCTGCTCGAAGGCCCCGATCATGGCGAGCAGGCCGGTGCTCCCCTCGCCCGCGGTCTCCGCGAGGATCCGCGACTTGTCCTGCTGGGCGGCGAGAATCCGCCCGGCCCGGTCGCTCTCGGCGCTGGTCACGGCGTCGAAGCTCCCCGCCACGCGCATCGGCGCCGAGACCTTGTCGAGCGAGAGTTGATCGATCGACAGGCCGGTCCGCATGTCGTCGAGCCGGCGCTGCATGACGCCGATGGCGAGGTCGCGGTTGACGATTCCCCGCAGCAGGTCGTCGGCCGAGAGTTGGGCCACGGCATGCACGATGCCCTGCTGGGCCACCAGCCGGACGAGGTCGGCCGCCAGTTCGCGGGTTCCCACGTTGGTCAGGAACGCCTCGGGGTCGGCCACCCGCCAGTTGATCGTCCACTTGGCGTGGGCGATGCTCGAATCGCCCGTGATCAGTGATCCGTCCCGGAGCGGATGCAGCGGCATCGCCTTCCGGGTCTGCATCTGGCTGCGGGACAGGCCGCTCTCCTGGGCGGTCGTCTCGAACCAGAACTCCTTCTCGAGCGTCACCGTGGCGGGGCGGGTATCGACCTTCACCACCTGCTCGATCGGAAACGGGGCCGCGATGTAGGTGCCCCGCTCCAGCACTCGCGCGCCGGGATTGCCGACGTAGTCGCCAAACCGCAGCCGCAGCGCCACCTCGTTGGAGCCGACGCTGAAAGTGCCGCTGAAGGCATAGGCCGCCACGAGCGCGACCATCGCCAGCTTGAGGATCGAGAAGCTGACGCGGAGCGCTTCGGCCAGCGACTGCTGGGCCGGATCGAGGGCCGGAGGCGCCGGCACGAGGTTCGGATCAGCGGTGTTCATGGCGTGGCCCTCACCGGCGCCGGGCGAGGCTGACGCGCCGCGGGCTGCGACGGATCCTTGTTGAACCAGTCGAGGATCCCCAGGCTGTCGGCCGAGAGGACGAACGTGGTGTTGTGATCCAGCATCTTCTTCAGGGCCTCGACCTTCCGCAGGAAGATCGCGAACTCCTCGTTGCGGGCGAAGGTCTGATACTGCGTCGATGCCTCCCGGTCACCCTCGGCACGGATCGCCTGGGCACGCCGGTCGGCGAAGGCGAGGATCCGGTCCCGGGCGCTGATCGCCTCGCTGCGGATCGCCGAGGCCTGTGCCTGCCCCTCCTGAAGGGCGTTTTCCGCCAGCCGTTGCCGTGATGCGATCATCGTCTCGAAGACCTTTTCCGTGGTCGCTTCGGGCAGGATGATCTTGTGGATGCCGACGCTCTCCACGGCGATCCCGTAACCGGCCTGATCGAGTGCCGCCCCGAGCGATTCCGCCGCCTGCTGCTCGATGGCGGCCAGCTTGAGCTTGGCTGGATCGAGGTTCACGAGTTCGTCGAACCGGTAGCCGCTGATGAGCCCGCGGACCTCGCGGAGTCGTGACGAGAGCTGGAGGGCCGCCTCGGAAGGGGCCTTGAGGGTGATGTAGAACCGCAGCGGATCGGTGATCCGCCAGGTGAGATAGGTCCGCACGATCACGCTCTTCCCGTCGGCGGTCTGCAGCTCCTCGATCTTGTCCTCGAGGAGTTGGAGCCGTTTGGGGTAGAGCGTGACCTTGTTGATCGGCCACGGCCACCGCCATTTCAGGCCGGGTGTTTCCTGCACGCTGGCCTCGTCGGCCTTGTCGAAGGTCGTCCGCACGGCCACCTGGTCATACCGCACCTGATAGAAAAACATGTGCGACAGCAGCACGGCGCCGATCAGGAGGCCGACGAGGAGCACGAAGGAGTTTTTCACGGAAAGCCCTCGGTTGCAGAGTCAGGAGACGTTCATTCGGTGAGCAGCGTGTCGATCGCGGAGGTGGGGTCGCTGAAGTCCATGCGGAAGACGGGCGTGTCGCCGGAATCGCCGGCGATCACGAACTTCCGCCGGCCCGCGAGGCCGTCGGCGAGCACTTCGAGAAAACGTTGGGCGCGGTAGTAGTCGGGCGACGCCTCGAACGCGAGAACCTCGCCGGCGAATCGCTCCCCGGCGGCCCGTTCACCGACGGCCCTGCTCCACCGGTAGGCACGTGCCTGATGGAGCAGTTCCGCGGCTTCGCCACGGGCGTCGGAGAGCAGACCGTTGATTTCGGCCTCGGCGGCCTGGGTCGGGGCGCCGGCGGTGCGGAGCGCGTCGAGCCGTCGGATCGCCTCGTCGATCCGCTGGCTGAGATCGACCGATCCGGCCACCGTCGCCAGTTTCTCGACGGCATCTTTGCGGGCCTGCTGGATGCTCGTCTCCCGCTGCTGCACGGCGCCGATCTGGGCGTGGAAGGCGCGAGACACGCTGCCGATCGGCGGGTGAAGGGCGGTCACGGCCACGCCGACGATGTCCACGCCCAGGCCCATCCGGTCGGTCTGCCCCTGGATCGCCAGCCGCAGTTTCGGGCCGGCGTCGGTGCGGCCCCTGCTGAGCAGCGTGTCGATGTCGTGCGTGGCGAAATAGCGGGTCGCCTCACGCTGGGCCACGAGTGTGAGCGTCTGCCGATGATCGGCCGAACCGAGAAGGAAGGCGGCCAGATCACGCACGCAAAACTGCACGATCACGTCGGCCGACACGAGCGACACGCCTGCGGCCTGCACCCCGCCCTCCGCCGGTCCGGGCGCGGCGAGAAAGTCCTCCTGGCCCAGCATCGACGCCCGGTCGCCGTCGGTGGTCCAGAGCATCGCCTCCGCATTCTTCGACCTGCCCGTGAGGTCGCTGGAGACGAGGATTTCCTGCACCTGCCCCACCGGATGCATCTCGGTCGTCTCGACCGGCCACGGCCATTTGACGTGCACTCCGGGGGGCAGCGGGTCCCCCACCATCGCCCCGTGGCGGAGGCGGATGCCGCGCTCGTCGGGACCGACGATCGTGAGGCAACTCATCGCGACGAGAAAGAAGCCGCCGAACAGCGTCAGCGGCGTGACCGCATTGCCCAGCAGCCGGTAGAGCCAGCTCCCCGAGACCTCCACTCCGAACTGGTAGCGGATCAACTCGCCGATCACGCTGCCGAGCGACTCCGGCGCCGTCAGCAGGCCGAGCACGCGGCTGTCGAACGCCGGCCGCGGAATCTCCCCCGGCACCCGTGGTCGGTACGACTCCAGGAGCGACGTGGCGACCATCTCGAAGCCGACGAGCATCATCATGCCGGGAATGATCCACGCCAGCCATGCAAAGAGCTGCGACGCGTCGAGGACCGCCGCGGACGCCGCGCCGACGAACAGCACGGCCGCCACGACGAAGCAGCTCATGAGATAGCTGGCTCCGCCGCGGAGCAGCTGCCAGGCACGCTGCCGGGCGTAACCGCTGATCCAACGGCCGCTGATGAAGGCCGTGAAGGCGATGGCCGCCATCAGAAACATCAGCCCCACCGGATCGCAGCGACCCGCGAGCCCGCCGGCGGCCGTCGCGAGGTCGCGCCGGGCCTGGAAGGAGATCAGCACGCCTCCGGCGATCACGAGGTAGACCGCGGTGAACACGCTCACGGCGGGCAGGGCGTAGCGATACAGGCTTTCGAGCCGGCCACGGGCGGCGTCGAGGTCGTCGCCCACGTCGCCGAAAATGGCCGCCGTGGAGTGTTCGCTCTCGGCCAGCTTTGCGGCGGCCAACCGCTGCACGCGCTCCGATTCGTGCTGCTGGTAGAGGATGGCGAGGATCACCCAGATCGGCAGGCCACCGAGCATGTGCCAGGTGGCGGCGTAAATCGCCTGGCTGTCGCTCCAGAGGGCCGCGGCGCCCGTGGCGACCACCAGCGCCAGCTGGATCACCATGCCCGCCATCGAGGCCGACCAGGCGCGCCGGTGCCTGAGCGTGTCGTTGGCCGTGATGGTCGCCGAGGGCGTCAACTGAGATCCCGTCATCCGCCGTTTCCTGCCGCCGCGGGCGGCTTGCAGTCCTGGGAAGCCACGCTAGTTTAGACTGGACAGGGGCCTTCCCGCCCGCTCCTTATCATATTCTCACATTCACTCCGAACAATGTACGGGCGATGGTCCTTTTCACGATCGCCTGGAACGCCTTTCTCGAATCGATCCGGCAGCCGATCCATGCCGTGCTGGTCTGCGTGGGGCTTTTGGCGCTGCTCCTGAACGTGAGCGTCGCCGCCTACACGCTCGAAGACGACAACAAGCTGCTGATCGATCTGGGCCTCAGCACGCTGTTTCTCGCCGGGCTCCTCCTGGCGGCTTTCACGGCAACCAGCGTGCTCTCGCGGGAGATCGAAAATAAGACCGTGCTCACGGTCGTCAGCAAGCCGGTGCCGCGGGCGGTCGTCGTGGTCGGCAAGTTTCTCGGCGTGGCCGCGGCCATCGGCACCGCGTACTGGCTGCTCGCCGTCGCCTTTCTGCTCACCGTGCGGCACCGGGTGCAGACGACGGTACGGGTCGAGGACACCTACGACAGCGTGGTGATCACGTTCAGCCTGCTGGCGATCCTGGCCACGCTCGCGGTGGCCGGGCTGGCGAACTATCTCTACGGCCGCCCCTTCCCCTCGACCTTCGCCGTCGTCGGAGCGGCGGCGGCCACGGCGGCGCTGGGATGCGTGTCGTGCATCGACCGGTGGTGGTCGCTGCAGAGTCCGCTGGCGGATTTCGATCCCCAGCTCGCCATCGGCCTCGTGATGGTTCTCGAGGCCATCCTCGTGCTCACGGCGGTGGCGATCGCGGCTTCGACGCGGCTCGGCCAGATCTCCACGCTGCTGGTCTGCATCGCCGCCTTCGTCGTCGGGCTCGTCGGCGAGTATTTCCTCTCGCTCGCCGCGGGGGGAGGCGGCTGGGTGGCGGCGTTCGCCGCGGTCGTGCCAAACCTCCAGTTTTTCTGGCCCGCCGACGCCCTCACGCAGGGCCACCCGATCAGCGTGGCCTATCTCGGCTCGCTCTCGCTCTACGCGGCCTGCATGATCGGCGGCATTCTCTCGCTGGCCGTGGTCCTCTTTCAGGGCCGCGACGTGGGCTGAGCGGCCCGCTCAGGAGCCCTGGGCGGCCGCGGCCTCCGCCTGCTCGATCTCCTCGCCGCACCGCACGAGCCGGGCGGAGTTGAAGACCACGGCGAGACCGCTGACGACGTGCAGGAGCGCCGCCAGCACGGGCGACACGTATCCCGCCCCCGCCAACGCGATGAACACGACGATGAACAGCCCGCCGATCACCATGTTCTGCCGGATCACGGAGATCGTCCGCCGCGAGAGATCGACGAGAAACGGTATCCGGCTCAGGTTGCTGTTGAGCAGCGCGATGTTCGACGAGTGGATCGCGACGTCGCTGCCGGCCGCCCCCATGGCGATCGACACGTCGCCGGCGGCCAGCGCGGGAGCGTCGTTGACACCGTCGCCGATCACCGCCACGCGATGACCGGCGGCCTTGAGGGCGTCCACCATCTCCAGCTTCTCGTGCGGCAACACCTCCGCCTTGAACTCGTCGAAGTGCATTTGCGACGCCACCCGTCGGGCCACGCTGCCGCGGTCGCCCGTGAGGAGAACGAGCCGCGAGATGCCCATCGTCCGCAGGCGGTCGACGGCGCCGGCGGCCTCGGGGCGGGCGTTGTCCTCGAGCCCGATCCAGCCGATCACGCATCCGTCACGCACCACATGCAGCACCGAAAGCCCCTCGGTCTCGGACGAGGTCTGAATCGCCTCGAGCGCCTCGCCGTCGATGGAGTGGGGCCGGGGCGCCGCGGTCGAGAGCCAGGAAGCCCGGCCGACCATCACGAGCGATCCGGTCGCGGCCGGATCGTCGAACCGCGCGATCACGCCGCGGCCTGCGACCTCCTCGAACTGATCGGGGCTGGGAAGCCGGAGGTGGGCGCGGCGGGCCATCTCCACGACCGCCCGCGCGACCGGATGCCGGCTGTTTTGCTCGGCGGCCGCCGCGACCCGCAGGAGGTCGGCCCCGGCGACGCCGTCCACGGGGGCGAGCCGCGTGACGGTGAGCACGCCGGTGGTGAGGGTGCCCGTCTTGTCGAAGACGATCGCCGACAGGCCACGGGCCGCCTCCAGCGTGGCGACGCTCTTGATGAGCACGCCGAGGCGGGCCGCCGCCGACAGGCCGGCGACCATGGCGGTGGGGGTGGCGAGGATCAGGGCGCTCGGGCAGGCGATCACGAGCATCGCGATGGCGCGGTTGAAGGCGGTTTCCGGAGTGCTCTTGAGGGCGAAGAACAGCACGACTCCCACCAGCATCAGCACGGTCGGCGTGTACCAGGCCGCATACTGGTCAACGAGTCGCATGATGGGGGTGCGGGTCCGCTCGGCCTGGAGGATCAGGTCCTTGACACGGCCCAGGAGCGTGTCGGCCCCCGCCTTGGTGACCTCCACGTCGAGCACGCCGGTGAGGTTGATCGTGCCGCCAAACACCTCGTCGGCGGCGGCCTTCTCCGCCGGCACCGACTCTCCCGTGACGCTGGCCTGGTTCACGGTGCTCGCCCCGTGGACGACACGGCCGTCCGCGGGAATCGTGTCGCCTGGTCGCACGCGGACGAGGTCGCCCGGCCGGAGGCTCGTTGCCTCGACCATTTCCTCCCGCTGGCCGCCGCGATCGCCCGCCTCGGCGAGACCCCCGGTCAGCCGGCTGGCCTTCGTCGGGGCCAGCCGGATCAACGACTCGATGCTGGCCTCCGCCCCGATGGCGGTCCGCTTCTCGATCAGCGACGAGACGATCATGAAGAAGGCGACGGCGGCGCTCTCCTGATACTGGCCCGAGGCCATGGCCCCGATCACCGCCAGCGCCACCAGCGCGTTCATCCCGGCCTTGCCATGAAACAGATCGCGGACGGCCGCGGCCACGAGCGGAATGCCCAGCAGCAGCACGGCAAGGAACGCCGGCAGGGCCGCGAAAAAGGGCTGTTGCCAGAGCCAGCCGGCGATCAGCGAGCAGATCAGGAGCGTGCCGCCGAGGAGCGTGGCGGCGATCTGGAGCCGCAGCGAGGGGGTCAGCCGCGGAGCCGTGTTCACCGCCACGGTGCCGCCGGTCTCGGCGGACGGGCCGGGGGGCATGGCGTCGAGTTGGGATGCGGATGCGGATTCGGAAATGGATGCGATGGCCACGGCGACAATCCCTGTTCGCGATGAGTCGTGAAGCGTGTTCAAAAGCATACCACCGGCGAAAATGGCTGCGGCCGCCCGGAGGCGGCCGCAGCTCGTTTTCGCCAATCAACTGATGCCGCCGGAAGCGTGTCCGGCGGCGTCATGATCACTCGACGCTACCGCCGCCCACGCCGCCGCCGGAGTTGCCGATCTGGCCGAGCCAGATCGAGTCACGAACCTCGTCGAAGCCCGACGCATTGATCGTGAAACTACCGCTCGTCAGCACAGTCGGCGTGGCCTTGTAGGGGCCGAGCCAGCTGTCGGGGTTGTCCTGGAAACCGCCCTCGTCGTTCACCTTGGCCACGTGGCCATCGGCAAACAGCACTTGGGCGTAGCCGCCAGTGGAGAGGTTGACAGTGGTGCCGTTGTCGGTGACCGCCGTCTTGCGGCCGCCGTGGATCGGCACGATGTCGTTGATCTCGTGGATCTTCTCGCCGGTCGAGCCTCCGAGCGCCGTGTCCTCGAACGGGCAGGTCATGCCGTCGGTGAACGATTCGACGAGAATCGCACCGGCCGTGATGATCTTCTGGCCCGTGCCGAAGAACGTCTCGAACGTCTGGAAAAACGCATCCGTGACAAGGGCATCGTTACCGTCACCGTTGCGGGATGCTCCCATGAGGGCGATGCGATCCCGGCTGACGGTTCCGCCGACGAGCTTCTTCTCGGAGAGCGGACCGTCACCGTCCAGCGGGCACTTGCCGGGATCAGTCGTCACCGGATTCATGGTCGCCGAGACCGCAGCGGGCGTTCCCGTCGTGAGGCAGTCGCCCCGGCTGAAATGCCAGGTCGTGGCGTAGTTGGAGTTGAAGCCGTCCTCCCAGAGCTTCCGCCTCTTGTCGGGCGTGGCCGTGCCGGAGTTCATGTCGGCGGGGGCGTTGGCCCCTCCGAAATGAACGTTCGAGGTCTGGCCCTTCCACCTGACCGGATTGGCCTTGCCCGACGTGTTGACCGCACCGATGTAGTCGGCGACCTTCTCATTGACCTGAGAGGGGTTCGACGGATCGAGGGCCTTGCCGGGATTCGCCGACTTCAACCGCAGCAGGTCGGCCACCCAGCCGGTCTTGCGGCAGTCGCCGTCGCGAAGATGGTCGAAAGCACCCGTCGACAGGCGGGAGCTCTTGTCTTCCGTGGCATTGATCATGAACCCGCGGCCGAAGCCGCTGAGGTTTGAACCGCTGCCCGCAGCCTGGGCCGTGCTTCGCGCGGCCGAGAGTGCAGGCAGGAGGATGGCAACAAGGAGGCCGATGATCGCGATCACGACCATCAACTCCACCAGCGTAAAGCCTTTTCGAGTTGTGTAGGAAAGATGACGCATACGAATAATCCTTTGGGAAATCACCGACCCCGTGAGGCACCGAAGACCCTCTTCGGCTTTTCACGTGTGCTCGTTGTAGGAGCACTCCGTGAGGAATTCATGTTACCGGTTGTGAGAACTTGATGAGCGAAAAAAGTCGGCGGCGGTCGGCGGAAAAAATGCGGGGAAACTGGGCTGAAAATCGGCTTTGCACGCCCCGGGACACGCCATGCGGGGGGTTCAGGGGGCCGTAACGCGAGGGTCTGGAAGCCCGCGAGCGGCTTCGGCCCGGTCCAGATTGAGCCGATGGGCCTCGACATCGGGCCGCAGCGCCGTCGCCGTCCGGAAGTGCCGAACAGCCTCTTCGAGACGCCCCTCTTCCGCGAGGAGTATGCCCAGGTCGTTGTGGGCGTAGGACCAGCTCGGCCGCAGCCGGATGGCCTGCCGATACTCCTCCTCGGCTTCCTGGTTTTTCCCGAGCTTGTGGAGCGTCGAGCCGAGTTCGTAGCGGGCTTTCGCGTAGTCGGGATTCACCGCGACCGCCCCGCGAAGCACCTCGGCGGCCTCGGGGAGGCGGCCCTCCTCGATGAGCACTCCGGCAAGCCCGAGCCGTCCCGCAGAGCTCCGGGGATTCACCGACACGATGTGGGTGTTGAGGGCTTCACGATCCCGCCACACCGACATTTGAACGAGCGTGAGGGCAGCCAGCATGCCCAGCCAGCCGACGATTCCCGCGAGAACGGCCGTTCGTACGGGCCGTTCGGCCCAGGCCACGATCATCGCCAGCCCGAACGCCGGACCGATCATGGGCAGATAGGCGTAACGATCGGCCACGGTCGAAAATCCCTGGAAGGTGAAGGGGATGAGGCCCAGCACCGGGAGCAGTGCGACGACCGCCAGGCCGACGGGAATTCGGGCCGCACGCAACCGCGGAATGGTCATCACGCCCGCGACGACGAGGATCGCCATCACCGCGCGGCAGCACAGGAACGGATCGGCGAGCACCACGGCGGGCGTCCGCCCGTGGTCGAGGCAGAGCCCGACGGGTACCAGCATTTTTTCGGCATAAAAACAGAGCGCGTCGCCGGCGACGAGCGGACGGAGAACGAGGGCGACTTCGGCGCCCCGCCACGACCATTCGCCCGGCTGTTGGATCTTCGTGACGACGGCGACGACCGCGGCCAGCAGAAACCACGACCACAAGCGGCGGGCCTCGGCGACCACGGTGGCCCACGAACCCTTCCCGGCCAAAAGCGCGAGCAGGGCCGGCACGATGATCGCCTGCGGCTTTGCCAGCATCGCCAGCCCAAAGAGAGCGAGCCCGCAGGCGTCGTGCCACCGTCCCGATGGCGGCGGCTTCGTTCTTCCGCCGGCACCCGCAACCTGCATGGCCGCGAGGGAGAGTGCCGTCGCCAAAAGGCCCCGCTGCTCCGAAATCCAGGCGACCGTCTCGACCTGAAGCGGGTGCAGCGCGAACAGCAGCGCTCCGGCGACCGGCGGCCATTCCCCCCCGACGGCTCCCGCCAGCAGCCGCCAGACGAGCATCACGCAGACGACGTGCAGCAGGATGCTGACGCCGTGAAACAGCCGCGGATCGGGGGCCGCGGTCGGTTCTCCCGCGACGACCGCGCGGCTGAGGAGCGTTTCGCCCGCAAAGAGCATGTAGCTCAGCGGGATGTAGAGCCCCTCGTACGGCGCCGTCCAGAAACCGGCGACTCCCTCGACGCTGACGGGGTTGAGGCCGGGGTTCCTGATCACGTGGAGTTCGTCGTCCCATCCCGCCCAGCCGAATCCGACGACCCGCACGAAGACGACGGCCGTGATGCAGGCGAGCGCGGCGGCCCACCGGAAGGTGGCGTTGGTCGCGGTCGGCTTGGGAGGAGGGGACGACATGGGCGGAGGGGTGGTTTTGGCGGCCCTGGGTCGGTCTCCGCGGGTGTCAGCCGACGTCGAGCCATCGGGCCAGCGGAGCGTCGGCGTCGAGGCCCAGGATTTCGCGGAGTTCGGTCGTCTCGGCGGCGTCGAGCGGCACGAACACGACCGGATCCTGGACGAGTTCGGGATCGACGAGCCGCCAGCCGCTCACGGTCGTGCCGTCGATGATCGGCGTCCGGCCGTAGCCGTACATCATGTTGTCCACGTTGTCGAAGAAATGACGGAGCGTGACGGCCTTCGGGTGCGGCCTGCGAATGAGGTAGAGCTCGATGACATCCCGCCAGAAGTGCGGCACGAACTTCTCGCCCACGTCGGCATGGCCGTAGCAGTTGCGGTTGGTGCCCGCGATGCAGACGGGGAGCGAGCGGAGGGCGAGGCTGCGTTCGCGGCAGCGTGACTCCAGGCAGCCGAGCAGGTTGATGAGGAAGTCGGCGCTGAAGCAGTCGTCGCAGACGAGTACCAGGTCGCCGAGATCGAGCATGTCGCCGTTGCCTGCCCTGCCCCGCCCCCGGCCGACGCCGCCTTCGAGCAGTGCGTCGGCGACCCGTTCGAAGCGGATGCCATAGCTCTGGATTTCCGTCGGCAGCCCGTGGCCGAGCACGATGACCGTGGCCGGCGCCTCGCCCCCGGCCGCCGTGCGAACGGCGGCGAGGAAGGCGTCGCCCACGCCCGCGATCGTCTCGCCTGCCTCATCCTTCTTGTGGATCGTCGCGGAGCCGCCGTAGGCCTCCGTGATGGCGGTGATCTCGCCGGGTCCCAGGCCCGTGGCCGGATCGAGCAGGCCGACGATGGCCCGGCCGGGCGCGAGCACCGGCGTGCCGCCGGTTTTCGCGCGGAGTGTGTCGATGAAGCCGGCGAGCCTGGCCAGCGTCTTGGTGCGTTCGGCGGCCGGGAGGGCTGCGAGCCGATCGGCGTGCTGCAGGGCGAGGTGGTGCAGGGCCGGCTCGATCTGCCTCCAGTGCTTCGCATCGCAGGGCCGGATCGCGAGGATCGCCGGCGACAGCCCCCGTTGGAAGTCGGGAAGCCCGGTCGGGATGCCCGACACGCTTTCCGCCGGGATCTCGGCCGCAGCCTGACTCGCGGACGCGACGGCGACCAGGCAGGCGAGCACGCCGGCTCGGCAGGTGTGATTCATGGTGCTGGAGGTGCCACCCGGGAAGTTCAGGAACCCCAGGATACCAGCCCACGTTCCGCCGGGGACTACGTGCTGGCGCACCGCAGCGACTGATCAGCCGCCCGGCAGGTTGCGTACAGGAAAAACGCCGCCTCGTCGGGCCGGCGGCTGCTCGTCTCCCGCTCGGTGGTCACGCGGATCTCGTTGAATCCTGCTGCCCCGAGGAGGGCCACGAGTTCCTGTGCGGTGAAGTGGTGCGTCGTGTAGAGAATCTCCCCGCCGGCATCCCGCGAGAGGTAGGTGTGCCGCTCGCCCGTCAGGGGCAGGTCGTCGGCATAGAGCCGCGCGTAGCCCGCGTTGATCGTGTCGGAGACTCCCGATGCCGAGAGGAAGAGCCTGCCACCGGGCCTCACGGCGTCGTGGATGTGGCGGAGGAGATTCGCCCGCTGACTTGGCTTGCCGATGATCGAGATCACGAGCTGGCAGACGGCCACGTCGAACGGGCCGCCGTCGAGCGATGGTGACTCGTCCGCCGCGAAGTCGGCCACCTCAAACCTCAGTGGCCGGCCGGCGGCGGCATCAGGCGTGGCGAGTCGCTGGGCGGCTTGAATCGCTTCGACATTGATGTCCACGCCGAGCACCGAGAATCCACGCTCGTGGAATCGCCTGCTCAGCCGCCCACTCCCGCAGCCCACGTCGAGCAGCGCGAGAGGCGAACCGCCCGCCTCGTCCGTCACGGCCGTC
>SXHR01000134.1:0-14562 GCA_005773625.1 Planctomycetaceae bacterium
AAATCTGCTTCGTCGCTCCGGGGCAGCACGCCCGCCTCGTGGCCCACCGCCTCGGCGGATCGCGGGCCGGCGAGATCGTCGATGCGTCGGGCCGCGTGCTGGGACGCCATGCGGGCATCGAGCACTTCACCGTCGGGCAGCGGCAGGGACTCGGGATCGCCACGGGCGTGCCGCTGCACGTGGTGCGAATCGAATCCGACACCTGTCGGATCGTCGTCGGCGCACGGGCGGAGGTGCCGGAGGCGGAGCTCACGGCCGCGGAAGGATCGTGGCTCTGCGAACCTCCCACGGAACCGTTCGAGTGTCTTGTGCAGTGCCGCGCGCAACGCGGGGCGGTGCCGGCCGTGGTCACGCCGCTCTCCGACAACCGGTTCACCGCCCGATTCACCGGCGGCCCGGACCTGTCGCCGGGGCCCATCTCACCGGGCCAGCCGGCGGTCTGCTATGCCGGCGACCGACTCCTCGGGGGCGGCTGGATCGTGGGGTAGAACGGGGTTTTCCCCGGACAAACCCCCCTGTTTCCCCCCGGCGACCGGGCGAACTAGTCTTGCCCGGGCGGGTGTGTCGCCCCGCCAACCCGCCTCTGGAGACCACGCCCGTGAACGATCGGCCCGCCGCAATGCCCACCGAAGTGATCGCGGGAGCCGCAATCATCCTCGGAATCGTCGCCCTGACGATGCTCCTGCTCGTCTTCAACTACGGGCAGCTCTGGTTCCAGGCCTACTGGTCGAAGGCGCGGGTGACATTTCTCGAACTCCTCGGCATGAGCCTGCGGAAGGTGAACGCGCGGACGATCGTGCAGGCCAGGATCATGGCGGTGCAGGCGGGTCTGGGGAATGAGATCACGCCCCGCCGTCTCGAGGCCCACTATCTCGCCGGGGGTGACGTGCCCCGGGTTATCCGGGCCCTGATCGCCGCGCAGCGGGCCGACCTCGACCTCGACTTCGACCGCGCCTGCGCGATCGACCTCGCAGGCCGGGACGTGCTCGACGCCGTGCAGACCAGCGTGAATCCGAAGGTGATCGACTGCCCCGACATCGCCAGCGGCAAGTCGACGCTTTCGGCCGTCGCCAGGAACGGCGTGGAACTCAAGATCCGGGCCCGCGTGACCGTGCGGACGAATCTCCAGCAACTCATCGGCGGTGCCACGGAGGAGACGATCATCGCCCGTGTCGGCGAGGGGATCATCACGTCGATCGGATCCGCCGAGAGCCACTTCGAGGTGATGGAGCACCCCGACAAGATCTCCAAGGCGGTGCTCCAGCGGGGGCTCGATGCACAGACCGCCTTCCAGATCGTGTCGATCGACATCGCCGACATCGAGGTGGGCGAGAACATCGGCGCGCGGCTGCAGGCCGATCAGGCCGAGGCCGACACCCGTGTGGCCCGCGCCAAGGCGGAGGAGCGGCGGAGCGTCGCCATCGCCCGAGAGCAGGAAATGAAGGCCTCCACCGCAGAAAACCGGGCCCGTCTGATCGAAGCGGAGGCGCTCGTCCCGAAGAGCATCGGCGAAGCCTTTCGGGCCGGGCGGGTGGCGGGCGGTGAACGGACAGCGGTCGGGGGCTGAGCCCGCCGTCGCAGCAGACCGCCGAGTCCAGCCAGCCCTCCCACCCTTCCATTCCGTACAGCCCGGGAAATTGGCCAAACCCTGACGGCACCGGCTGCCGATGAAGATTCTGTGGAGACGGTGCACGTCAGGATGACGGCCGGGCCGAGTGGTCCGGCCCACCGCTCCGAGAGTCCCACGGCAAGGGAGCGTGCCCAATGGCGATGCGTCAACTGCGTGTCTACGCGGAACCGGATCTGAAGGTTCGGGACTTCGCTGCGGTCGAACCCTCGTCCGACCCCGGCGTGCGGGTGTCGCTCGGCGACGTCCTGCCGCTCCTCGCCGACGCCGTGGCCAGCAACCGCACCTGGCTGGCCGACTTCGCCGACGACGAGATCACGATCTCGGCCGACCTGCACGACGTGCTCCAGGCGTACCGGCATTTTCGTCGGCCCGGCGCTTGAGCCCTTTCCCGAGGCGACCGCACGCCCTGGGTGAGCGATCTCCAGAGGGGCGTCAGGTACCTCTTGCGGGGAGTCTGCGGCAGGTCCATAATCTGGCTCTCCATGGCCAGCACCGTGAACCTCGCCGACCTCGGCCTCCGCGTGAAGGCGTTCCGCCTCGCCAGCCGCATGACCCTCGATGAGGTGGTGCAGCGGACCGGCTTCACCGTGAGCTGGCTCTCCAAACTCGAGAACGGGCAACTCTCGCCCTCGCTCGAAGGGCTCGTGAAGCTTGCCGAGGTGCTGCAGTGCGGCGTGGACGACCTCGTCGAGGGGCTCTCCGCACGACCCCGCTTCGTGATGGTCAAGCGGGGCTCCGGTCGGCTCGACGGGGGCCGCGGCAGCAAACCGGGATTGGTCGCGGAACAGCTGGCCGATGGCTGGCACGCCCGGGCGATGGCTCCGGAGATCCTTCACCTCCCGCGGTCGCTCGCCAAGCTCCGGCCGGAGAATCATCACGGCGAGCGGTTTTTGATGGTGCTCGAGGGGGACGTGCATGTCCACTACGGCGACGACCTGATCCCGCTCGCCCCGGGCGACAGCCTCTATCTCTGCGCCACCGTGCCGCATGCCATCGCGACGGCCGGCGGCACTGCCGCCAAGGTGCTCAGCGTGTCATGCGAAACGCCGCCGAATGGACGTAACGGCGAGGCCCGAGCCGCCAAGAAACAGCGGGCGGCGCGGTGAGGTTGGCGGTGGCCAGGCGGCTCACCCATCGACGGGATCGACGGGGGTCGGCAGGATCAGCTGCCAGAACTCCAGATCGAGCCAGCGGCCAAACTTGAAGCCCGCCTCGCGGACGGTGCCGCAGCAGTGGAAACCGAGTGAACTGTGGAGCGCGACGCTCGCCACGTTGGTGGCGTCGATGCCCGCGATGAGCATGTGGATGTCGCACGCCTCGGCAGCGGCGATGATCGCCTGCAGCAGCTGCTTTCCGATGCCCTCGCCGCGAAACCGCTCGTCCACGTAGACCGAATGCTCCACCGAGTATTTGTAGGCGGCCCGCGGCCGGAACGGGCCCCAGGTGGCGAAGCCGGCGAGCACGCCCGGCTCCCATTCGACGCCGAGCACCGGGATCCCGTCCTGCTGCCGCTGGGCGAACCACTCCCGCATCACCGCCTCGGTCCGCGGCGCGTATTCGTAGAGGGCGGTCGTACGGAGGATGGCATCGTTGTAGATCGCCTGGATCGCGGGCAGATGGGCCGCGACGCAGTGGATGACCGCGCGGCCGGTCGGCGGGGGCTTCTTGCGGGGCATGGGCGGCTCAACGGCGGGAGGGAATGGGGGTGGGCGTGAGCAGGGAGACGACGACGAGCGTGAGGAATCCGAGCGGGATGGTGACGACCGCGGGCTGGCTGAAGGGGGTGAAGGCCAGGTCGCGGGACAGCCCGTAGACCTTTTCGAAGGTATCGGCCGACAGGAGGATCCAGGTCAGGGACGACAGCATACCCACCGTCACGGCGGCCACGATCCCCTGCCACGTCGTCCGGGGCCAGAAGAGCAGCATGACGAGCGCCGGCAGGTTGGCGCTCGCCGCGATGTTGAAGGCCCAGCCCACCAGGAAGCTGACATTGAAGTTCCTGAACAGGATGCCGAGGGCCATCGCCACGATTCCCAGCCCCACCGCCGCGATCTTGCCGCAGCGGATCTTCTCATGATCGGTCATGCCGATGCCGCAGACGCTTTCGACGAGATCGTGGGCCACCGCGCCGCTGCCCGCCATGATCAGCCCGCTGACCGTGCCGAGCACGGTCGTGAACGCGATCGCCGAGATGATCGCGAACAGCGTCTCGTTGAAGGTCTTGGCCAGGAGCGGCGCCGCCATGTTGGTGTCGGTCGGATCGAGGGCACCCGCCGTCATCGCCCCGAGGCCGAGGTAGAGCGTGAGCACATAGAACACGCCGATCGTGGCGATGCCCACCACGGTGCTCTGGCGGGCGGCGGCGGCGTCCTTGACGGTGTAGTAACGGATGAGGATGTGGGGCAGCGACGCCGTGCCGCAGAACAGCGCGAGCATCAGGCTCACGAAATCGAGCCGGTCGGGAAGATGGCCGGAGGCGAGCCCCTTGAAGAACCCGCCGGGCTTGAGCAGCTCCCTCCCGGGTCGTTCCACCGGCGTGTAGGTCGTGTGCACGCCCTCGGCGTCGGCATGCTTCCGCGCCGTCCAGGTCACGATGGTCGAATCCTCGAGGGCGGCCAGATAGGCCAGCGGCCCGAGCGGCCCGGTCGCCGATCGGTCCGCGAATCGATCGGGCAGCCGCGCGATCGTGCCGACGGGCCGCAGGTCGTGGTCCCGCGACTGCGGCTGGCCGTCAATGAGCACCATGCCGTCGGGACGGACGGTGCGGACCTGCGGGGCGAGGTTTTCCGGCCGCTCGCGGCCGGCGTTCACGGCGAGCCCCCGGCCGAGGATCAGCACCGTGAGCACCCCGCAGAAGACGACGAGCAGCGAGCCCTTGATGAACTGCACCCAGGTGGTCGAGACCATTCCGGCGGTGACCACGATCAGGGTCACCGTCACCCCCACGAGGATCACCCCCGCTTCGTGTGGCAGGCCGAGCAACGGCTTGATGAGTGATCCGGCACCGACCATCTGCGGAATCAGGTAGAAGACGCTCACCACCAGCGTGGAAATGGCGACCGCCAGCCTGATGCCCCGGCTGTTGAAGCGGCTGTCGAGCGCGTCGGCGAACGTGAACTTCCCGAGGGCCTTGATCGGCTCGGCGATCACGAACAACGCCACCACCCAGCCGGCGAGAAAGCCGATCGAGTAGAGAAAGCCGTCGTAGCCCGAGAAGGCGATCATCCCGCAGATGCCGAGGAACGAGGCCGCCGAGAGGTAGTCGCCGGCGAACGCGATCCCGTTGACGAACCAGTGAATCTGGCCGTGGGCGGCGTAGTACCCGCCGGCCGACTGGCCCTTGCGGCCCAGGAAAAAAGACAGGCCGATCACGCCGAGCACGAAGGCGGTGAAGATCGCGACCGCGACGCCGGATGTTTCATGAATCATCGCGCTCACCGCAAGTGGATCCGATCAACGGTCGGATCTCAGGAGCATGAACACGACCGCCAGCACGAACGCGGCGGCGATCAGGCCCATGCCGGAGACGATCGCGAGGTTCACGCCACCCAACGGCCGCATCGACAAGAGCTCGCTCCGCGCAAGCACCAGCGAGATGAAGCCGCCGTAGAGCACCACATAGACCCAGAAGAGCGCAAGCCCCAGACGGCTCGCCCGCGGCAAGCCCGGGGCTTCGTGGTGTGGTTCCGCTTCCGGCATCGAGCACCCTGATGATCAGCCCTTCGTCCGGCGGCGGACGCCGCTCGGATTCGGCACAGGATACACCGCCGGGCCGGACTCCTCGGCGACCGGGTAGAGAAATCGTGGTTCGGCCACGTCGCCGGCGGGCCGGCGGCCGGTGGCCTGCGGCCCGCAGAGGTCGGCCATCATCCGCTCCGCCAGACCGCGGAGCGTGGCGACCACGTCGGGATGCGCCGCCGCGACGTTCGTCCGCTCGCCGATGTCCGCCTCGAGGTCGTAGAGCCGCGGTGACGCCAGGGAGGCCTCCTCCACGGCCTCCTTCCCCGGCCGCTCGGCCTGCGGCGCGATCGCGAGTTTCCAGCGGCCCTGGCGGACCGCCTCGAGCGTGGTGCGTTGGAAGTAGTAATGGGCGTCGCGGGGTGGCTCGCGGGCAGGACCGGAGGGACCCAAAGGACCCGAGGGACCCGAGGGACCCAGGAGCAGCCTGGACATGTCGCGGCCGTCGATGACGGGCTCGAGGGGCATCTGCCCGCCGGCCAGGTGCACGAAGGTCGGCAGCAGGTCGATCGTGCCGGCCACGGTGTCACACACGCTGCCGGCGGCGATGCTTCCCGGCCACCACGCGATCGTGGGCACCCGCACTCCCCCTTCCCAGGTGCTCGCCTTGCCGCCCCGCAACGGGCCCGCGACACCGGCATCTTTGCGCTTCACGGTCCACGGGCCGTTGTCGCTCGTGAAGATCACCAATGTGTTCTCAGCGAGACGGTGCTCGCGGAGCGTGTCGAGGATCCGGCCCACGCTCCAGTCGAGCTCTTGGACCCAGTCGCCAAACGGGCCGTTGTCGCTCTTTCCCCGGAACCGTTCGCCCGGGGCGATCGGCACGTGGACCGCCGTGTGGGGGAGGTAGAGAAAAAACGGCCGCTCCCGCGAGTCACGGATGAACCGCACCGCTTCGGCGGTGCAGCGATCGACGATGCCCCGCTGCTGGTCGTCGGTGAGCAGCGCCTCGACCCGCTCGTCCCGCAGCAGCGGTACCACCCGCTCGCCGGTGTCGGCCGACGTCCGCTGCATGTCGTTGGAATACGGGATCCCGAACTAGCGGTCGAATCCCTGCCGCGTCGGCAGGAACTCAGGCTGGTCACCGAGGTGCCACTTGCCGATGCAGGCCGTGGCGTAGCCCGCGGCCCGCAGCCGCTCGGCGACGGTCGTCTCCGCCGGATTCAGGCCGTGGCGGGATCGCGGTGAAAACACATCGGGCACCGAGACCCGCAGGCCGTAGCATCCCGTCAGCAGCTGGGCCCGTGACACCGAACAGACCGGGGCGGCGTAGAAACTCGTGAGTTTCATTCCTTCCGCCGCCATCCGGTCGAGGCAGGGCGTCTGCTGCCGGATCGCGCCGAAGGGGCCGATGTCGCCGTAGCCCAGGTCATCGGCGAGGATCACCACGTAGTTCGGAGGCCGTGGCCCGGCGGTCGGACCAGCCGGGTGGCGCTGGATCGAGTCAGACTGGAGCAAGTCAGACTGGGCCGAGTCAGACTGGGCCGCGAACGCGGTCTTGTAGGGATTCTCCGCCGGGCCGTCGAGATTCTCATTGACGAGATCGGGCTGCACGCTCGCCCACCAGGTGTCGTAGTGCGCCACCAGCCGGGCGACGACCGCGGGATGCTCCCGCGCGACATCCTCCTGCTCGCCCGGATCGGCGGCGATGTCGTACAGCTCCCAGGCGTCGGACTTATTTCGTGTGTTGACGAGGCTCCATCGTCCCTCGCGGACGCGGCAATCCTGATATCCGCTCTGGGCCGCCTGCCCCCGCTCCCAGCGTCCGCGATGGGTGACGAGGGGGCGATCGGGCCAGGCGAGCGGCTCACCGCGGAGCAGGGCCGCGAAACTTCGCCCCTCGATCCGCGCGGCGACCTCCGCGGGGACCGTCTCGCCAGCGAGGTCGCAGAGCGTCGGCAAAACGTCGATGTGCGCCGTGACGGCCGAAACGTCCCTCCCCGCCGGCAGCACCCCCGGCCACCGCCAGAAGGACGGCACCCGCGTGCCGCCGCGGTAGACGGTCGCCTTCTGGCCCCGCATCCCGTCATTGCAGACCGCCGCTCCGGTGCCGGTGCCGTTGTCGGTCGTGAAGACGAGCAGCGTGTCGGCGGCGAGGCCCCATTCGTCCAGCCGGGCCATCAGCCGGCCCATGTTGGCGTCGATGTTCTCGATCATCCCGTAAAACCTCGCGATCGCGGCACGCCTGTTCGGATCCTTCACCCCCGCGGCCTCGAGCAGCGGCAGATACTTCGCGTCCGATCCGGCAGGGCAGTCGAGGGGTTCATGCGGGGCGTTCGGGGTGAGGTAGCAGAAAAACGGCTTGTCGTTCCTGCGTGCGGCATCCATCCAGCGGATCGCCTCGGCGAAGAAGACGTCGGTGCAGTAGCCCCGCGTCCTTACGAACCTGCCGTCGCTGCGGATGACGGGATCGAGATAGGTGTTGCCGGGCGCGTCGCCGCAGCTGCCCGGATAGCTCTGGCCGATCCCGCCGCCGCCGTGGATGAAGACGCGGTCGAAGCCCCGTCTTCCCGGCTGGTATTCATCCTCGTCGCCGAGGTGCCACTTGCCGAAGATCCCCGTCTGGTAGCGGCCGGAGCGGCCGAGGAGTTGCGGGAGCGTGACTGCCGAGAGTGCCAGTCGCTCCCGCTCGTGGATCGTGTGCGTGACCCCCGAGCGAAACTCGTGCCTGCCGGTGAGCAGCGCCGCCCGGGTCGGCGCGCAGGTGGGACTGGCGTGAAACTCCGTCAGCCGCACGCTCTGGCCGCGCAGCCGGTCGAGGTGCGGCGTCACGAGCACGCGATTGCCATGGGCGGCGATGTCGCCGTAGCCCTGGTCGTCGGTCATCACGTAGATGATGTTCGGCGGTCGGCGGCGGCTGCTCGGCGGCGGCTCGGCGGCCGCCAGCCGGCGGCACTCGCCGGCGACCCGCTGCCACTCCTTCTCGAGCGCGGCCACCCGGGCGGACTCCCGCGGGGCGAGGTTTTTCGTCTCGCAGCGATCCGCCGCGAGGTCGTAGAGCTCCCAGGGAGCATTCTTCGACGCCACCAACTTCCAGTCACCGACGCGGACGGCGCGGTGGCCGTCGTGGCACCACCAGAGCGTCGCCTCGGCCGCCGGGGTGTCGGCCGCCGGCGTGTCGGCCGCCGGGGTGTGCGCCGTCGAGAGCCGGTGGACAAAGCTCCTGCCCTGCAGTGCCGGGCCGGCCCCGGGCTCGTCTTGCGGGAGCTGCACCCCCGCCAGCTCGAGGATCGTCGGCGCGACGTCGATCACATGAACCGGCTGCCGACGCAGACTGCCGGCGGCGGCCTTGCCGGAGTCGCTGCCCCGGCCGGCAGCGAGGCCGCGGGGCCAGTGGACGATCCAGGGCGTGGCGATGCCCCCCTCGTGAACCCAGGTCTTGTGGCGCCGGAAGGGAGCATTGGCGCAGGAGGACCAGCCCGGGCCCAGGCAGAGAAAAGTCTTGCGGGAGCCGGCGGGCGCGGCGGGATCGTGACCCCCGGCGCGGATCATGATCTCGGCCGAGGCGCCGTTGTCGCTCAGGAACAGCACGAGCGTGTCGTCGAGCGCGTGCATCGCCTCGAGCTGGCGGATGATGCGGCCGACCTCACGATCCATCAACTCGACCATGGCCGCGTGGATCGCCATCTTCTCGGCCTGGAAAGCCCGCTGCCGTTCCGAGAGCGTTTTCCACGGCCGAGGCCTGTCCACTTCACCGGGCCCGAGCAGGGCGAGCGTCTGCGGGTCGGGCTGGTACGGGGGCCCCACGGCAGGCTCCGGATCGGCCGGCGCGGTGGTCACGATCCCGAGCTCCCTCAGACGGCGGCAGCGGGCGGCGCGGATCTCGTCCCAGCCGGCCCGGTAGCGGTCGCGGTATTTGGCGATCAGGTCGGCCGGTGCGTGGAGGGGAAAGTGCGGGGCCGTGAAGGCGACATACTGAAAGAAGGGCGTGCCGGCGTGGTCGCGGGCATGGTCGGCAAGACAGGCCACGGCGTGGTCGCCGATCGCGGCCGTGGCGTAGAAGTCGGCGGACGAGCCCCGGGCTCCATCCTCCCCCTGCACGCCCGCCCGATCGAAATAGTCGCTCTCGCCGGCGGGATTCACCGCAAGCGACCGGGCGAATCCCTGCGCCCGGGGATCGCCGTCGATGTGCCACTTACCGGAGTGGTAGGAGCGGTAGCCCGCCGCCGCGAGCCGGTCCGGCAGGAGCCGCGCCCAGGAGGGCCGCGCGGACGGCCCGGCCCCCTTGCCGCCGGGCAGCGCATCACGACGAATCGACTGGGCGTAATACCCCGTCAGAAGCGCCGCCCGCGTCGGCCAACACCGCGCCGTGTTGTAGCCCTGCGTGAACCGCAGACCTCCGGCCGCGAGCCGGTCGAGATGCGGGGTGTCGATCTCGCCGCCCTGGCAGCCGATGTCTGAGAAACCGAGATCGTCGGCGAGGATCACCACCACGTTCGGCGGTGCGGCCCGCACGGGGGCAGCGCCTGAAACGGCGGTGACCACCGCCGCGATGCACCAGCACGTCCGCGACATGGTGTTGCCTCTTCTCCAGGGTTCCGGCCGGGCCGACCGCACGAGATCACTCCGCCGCCTCGATCGTGGCGATCACCTCGGCGTATGCCGCGGCCCGCTCCTCGGGGCTCTTCAGCGAACGGATCGGCAGCAACGACGGCCGCAGACCGACGGCCCAGCCGCCGTCCTTCGCGATCCGCGCGTCGGCCTTGGCACGGAGTTCGTCGGCGTCGCGTCCGGTGGCGGCGGCCGCCGCCGCCACGACGCTCCGCAGATACTCCGCGGCCTGGACGTCGGCGTTGGGCGTGGCCGGCGCGTCGAACCGCCCCAGCGCCCAGGCGATCCCCTCGGCCATGTGCCGCTGGAAGACCGGGTCATTCCAGGTGGCCTCGTTGTGCCCGAAATTCGTGGAGAAGACCCGCCCCTTGCCGTACTCACGCACCCACGACACCGGCACGTGCCACGGCTCCTTGGGAGTGCTTCCCTGCATGTCGAGGCTCACGAGCACGCGGAGATTGTCCGGCTCGTAGCGGAGGTCGTACTGGTAGATCTCGTCTTTCCAGCGGAACCGCTCGGGAAACATTTTCGCCACCCGGTGGCCCGGCTCGTGCACGACGAAGGCGTGTTCCCCGGCGGCGTTCCATGGATGGCCCGCGAAACATCCGCCGATCATTTCGATGTAGGCGTCGGAGGCGTTCAGGGTGTCGGTGGCCGCATGAATTCCGATGAACGCCTTTCCCGATTTGATCCAGGCGAGAAAGCCGGCGAGATCGGGGAGGGGCAGTTCGCCCGTGGTGCTGGCGAAGATCACGCCGTCGAAGTTGGCAAGCGACTCCGGCGCGAAGACCTTCGCGAACTGCTGCTCGAGAGCCTCCGGCTGCGGCGGTCCCGGCGGCATCCGCAGGAAATCGACATGAAAGAGGCCGTCGGCGCGGCCCAGATGCTCGAGCACCGGCTCGGCCGTGCTGATCGAGGCATGACGGAAGCCGGCCGTGACGGTCACGACGAGCAGCCGTGCGGGCGGCGCTTTCACCTCCGCGAGGCCCGCCCGCGAGCCCATCGCGATCATCACCGCCAACACCGGCCACCAGGGATTTCCGGACGTCATCGTCGATCTCCTAGGCACCAGAGGGAATCATGCGTTCGCAGAAAAATCCGCCCGTCAACACAGACGGGAGTCGCCACGGCCATCTCCTCGAGGCTGCCCTCGCCGAGCAGGGCGACCTCTGCCGCCTCTTCCGCGGGCCATTCCAGCATGCTCGAGTGGCCATCCTCGCGGGTCACCATCACGCGACCATCGACGATCACGGGTGACGAGCTGTAGGCATGGCGATTCTTCGCCAGTTCCTTCCGCCAGACGGTCCGGCCCGTCGCGGCATCGACGCCCTCGACGACACCCTTGTCGGTGCAGACCACGATCCGCCCCTGCTTCACGGCGGGCGTGGGCACGTCGGCGCCGAGGTCGGTGCGGATCCAGGCCACGTGGGAGCCGGTGACGTCCCCCCTCCCGCCGCGGCGAATCGCGGTGAGCGAACTGCCCCGCGCGTAGGGAGCGACGACGAGATCGCCGGCGAGCACCGGCGAGGCGATCGAGCGGAAGTAGCCGTTGCGTTTCGGATTCAGGCCCCCGACACGCCAGAGTTCACCCCCCGTCGCCGCGTCGTGGGCGGTGACGTGGTCGGCCCCGAGCACAAACAGCACCTCCTCGGGTTCGCCCCGGTCGCGATCACCCTGGGCCACCAGCGGCGTCGAGTAGCTCTGGGCCGCCTCCTCGGGGGCGTCGAGCAGCCGCTCGTGCTTCCAGAGCAGTTCGCCCGTCGTGCGTTCGAAGGCGACGAGATAACTCGGGCCCGTCTGCATCACCGCCACGACGACGCCCCTGGCCGTCAGGACGGGCGATGTGCCGAGGTCCCACCAGAGCGTGTCGGCCCCGAAGCGTTGCTGGAGATTCGTCCGCCAGACCTCGGCCCCGGAATCGAACGCCAGGCAGGCGAGGTCGCCGCTCTTGAAGTAGACCCAGACGTGCCTGCCGTCGGTCACAGGGGACGGGTTGGCCCCGGTCGCCTTCTTGTGCTTCCCGGGCTTCGCCGCGCCGAGCATGCTCCGCCAGCGTTCCTTCCCGGCCCGGTCGAGACAGATGACGGCGTCCTTCTCGTCAACCGTGCAGGTGACGATCACGCCGTCGCCCCAGACGGCGGGCGTGCTGGCTCCGAGGCCCGGCAGCGGAACACGCCAGAGGACGTTTTCGGTCGGACTCCAGGCCCTCACATACCCCGTGTTGGCCGCGGTGCCGTCGAGCCCGGGGCCCCGCCAGTTGGGCCAGTTGTCGGCCCGGGTCGCCGCGGCCGCGACTCCGCAGAGCAGCGCGGCCGCGGCGGCAAAGCGGTCCCGACGAAATGACGGCGGCATGGGTGTTCCTCTGCGCTGGCGATTGGGCGCTGGCGAAGTGTCCACTATATCCGGCGGGCACGATCCTCAGGGGACGCGCGGAGGGCCTTGCGGAACGGATGGCCCGACCGGCCCGCGGTTCGCCGCGGGCATCGCCAGGACCATCCCTCGCGGCCCCGTGCAGCCTCGCGGTCTCGTGCAGTCTTGCGGCCCCGGCGGCCTGCGTGTTGAATACCGGCCCGCCCGCCATCCCGTCCCCGATCCTCCGGAGTCCCTCCGCCATGGCCAAGAAGTCCGTCGCCGCCCTCGATCCCCGGGGCAAGACCATCCTCGTCCGCGTCGACTTCAACGTGCCACAGGACGACTCCGGGGCGATCACCGACGACCGGCGGATCCGGATGGCCCTGCCGACCATCCAATCGATCATCGAACGCGGCGGAAAAGCCGTGCTGATGTCGCACCTCGGTCGCCCGGCAGGCAAGGGAGCCGAGCCGGCATTTTCGCTGGCGCCGGTCGCCGCACGGCTCGGCGAACTGCTCGGCATGCCGGTCGCACTCGCCGCCGATACCGGCGGCCCAGATTCCCATGCCAAGGCCAAAGCCCTCCCCGCCGGCGGCGTGCTCGTGCTCGAAAACGTGCGGTTCAACAAGGGGGAGAAGAAGGGTGATGACGAGGCCTACGTCGCCGGCCTCGCGACGCTCGCCGACGCCTACGCCAACGACGCCTTCGGCACCTGCCATCGCACCGAAGCGAGCATGCACGCCGTGCCGGTGGCGATGAAGGCGCTCGGCAAGCCGGCCGTTGTCGGCTTCCTCGTCGAAAAGGAGATCCAGTACCTCGCCGACGCGGTTGCGCGGCCCAGGCGGCCGTTCGTGGCGATCCTCGGCGGCAAGAAGGTCTCCGACAAGATCGCCGTCATCGAGAACCTGCTGTCGATCTGCGACCATGTGCTGATCGGGGGCGCCATGGCCTACACCTTCTCGCTCGCCCTGGGAGGCAGCACGGGCAAGTCGCTGGTCGAGCCCGACAAGGTGGAGCTCGCGAAGTCGCTCCTGGCCAAGGCCGCCGGAAAGCTCGTCCTCCCCGTCGACACACACTGCGCCGACGATTTTTCGGCGACCGCCAACAGGCTTTTCGTGAAGGCAGGGGAGATCCCCGCCGGCTTCGAGGGGCTCGACATCGGACCGGAGACGGCGAAGCTGTATGCGGGAATCGTCCGCACGGCGGGCACGGTCGTCTGGAACGGTCCGATGGGCGTGTTTGAAATGCCCCCCTTCGACGCCGGCACGAAGGCCGTCGCCGATGCCGTGGCGGCGGCCACGGCATCGGGCGCCATCACGATCATCGGCGGTGGCGATTCGGCCGCAGCCGTCGAGCAACTCGGCTACGCCGACCGGGTGAGCCACGTCTCGACGGGGGGCGGAGCATCGCTCGAGATGCTCGAAGGCAAGGTCTTCGCGACCGTGGAAGTGCTCGACGACGCCTGAGCAGGCGGATCACATCGACGCGGTGTCGCCAGACTCGGGCTCCACGGCACGCCGTGATGCAATCCGCTGCCGTGCCTGCTCCGCGTAGCCGCGGTCGTGATCGCTGAGCGAGTCGAGCGGCACGGTGAGCCTCCGCCCGGCGGCCGAGAGGACGCAACTGCCGTTTGGCAGGACCTCCACCAGCGTCGCGACGACGGCATAGTCGCCGCTCTTGTCGATCCAGCGGCGCAGCGGCTCACCGGAACCCCCCGCCCCGTCAAACGGATCGGGTTGCACGGCAGGCTCTTCGTCGCCCAGCGGTGGATCGACAGGCTCCTCGCCCGCTTCCTCGACCCCTTCCTCGACCCCTTCTTCCATTTCCGGCCCGGCCACCGGAATCTCGTCGTCACTCTGGGCCGCGTCCGACGCGTCCGCAACCGGCTCTTCCGCCGGCTCCATCGGTTCCGCGGGGGAGTCTGACGGGAGTTCTGCTTCCGGTTGCGGCTGCGGTTGATCTTCCGGTGCGGACTCCCCGAGCGGCTCGCCAGCCGGGGCACCTTCCGCCTCCTCGAAGAGATTGGGCTCCGCCGGCGGAGCAGGCTCGGCCGGCTCTTCGGCAACAGGCTCTTCAGCAACAGGCTCTTCGGCAACGGGCTCTTCAGCAACGGGCTCTGCAACAGGCTCTGCAACAGGCTCTGCGGTGGGGGCATCGTCGGATGGCATCTCGGCCTCATCCGCCGGGGATGGCGACTCGCCATCGATGTCGGCCGTGTCGGTCTCCGGAGATTCCGGGGCCGGCGACTCGGGCTCCACGGGGGCGGGTTCGTCGGCGGGCGCCGGATCTTC
>SXHR01000135.1:0-10149 GCA_005773625.1 Planctomycetaceae bacterium
ACCATCGCCATCGCGTTCCAGCGGATGATGCTCTTGATCCGCCGCTCGATCTCGCGATTCCCCGGGAAGGGGGGCTGCCGGTCGAGCGGGATCGTGTTGAGGTAGGGTGTGGTCGCTGAAAATGGGATCGGAACACCCAGCCGGTAGGCCTCCTGCTCGATGGCCTGGAGCAGGTAGGCGGCCCTGTCGTCGCCGCGGCTGTTGATCACGTACCGCAGCGAGTCGAGCCACTCCCGGGTTTCGGTCGGGTCGGTGTCGATGGCCGCGACCCCGTCGGTGATTTCCGGCTGGCCCGTGGCGCTGTCGCTCATCTGGCCGATCGACATCGGGACATGGGCCCCCCGGGGCAGCAACGTGGCCCCCTCGCCGGAAAGGACGTTGTCCGCGGCCTCGGTGGCAGAATGGTCGATGTCGGGGTTGGCCATGCGGGGCTCCGGAAAAGTGGGCGGACTTTCCGCATTATTCCGGTGCTGCGGGGCCCCGTAAAGGCCGATTACGCTCACGCGGAAACGACGCCACAACGGGCTTTTTCCGGCGGACGCCGGGCTCCGGTGCTGGTTGCGGTGCGGCAACCCAGCCGAAACCTCCGCCGCTGTTACTTCGCACCCGCCTCGGACCGCGGCCGGTAGATCTCCGTGGCCAAGCCGAAATAGTTCTCGGCGCTGAAGGCGACCGTCTCGCCCAGCGTGGGATGGGGATGGATGGCCTCCATGAGATCGCGGGCCGAGCAGCCCATTTCGATGGCGAGCACGCCCTCCGCGATCAGCTCACCGGCACCCGGCCCCACGATCCCGACACCCAGGACGAGGTCGGTCTCGGGATCGATGAGGATCTTCGTGAGGCCATCGGTGCGTCCGAGGGCGTGGGCCCTGCCGCTGGCGGCCCATGGATACTTGCTCACCTCGACGACACGACCCGAAGCCGCCACCTCGTTCTCGGTCAGACCGGCCCAGGCAATTTCCGGATCGGTGAACACCACCGCCGGGATGGCCCGCGGCGCGAAGAGCGCCGGCTCCCCGTGCAGGGCTTCGACGGCCACCTTGCCCTGGTGGCTCGCGCGGTGGGCGAGCATCGGATCACCGCAGATGTCGCCGATCGCGAGGATGTGGGGATCGGCCGTCCGCTGCTGGCCATCGACGCCGACGAATCCCTTTGCATCGAGGACGACCTTCGTGTTTTCGAGGCCGAGGCCGTCGGAGTTCGGGCGACGGCCCACGGCGACGAGCACCCGGGAAAACTCCTGCACGCTCGGGCCGTCCGGACCCTCGAAGGAGACCCGCACCGCTCTGCCCGTATCCTCGATCTTCACCACCTTGGTGCGGAGCATGATCGCCTTCAAGAGCCCTTCGAGCCGCTTTTGCAGCGGCTTGACGAGGTCTCGATCGGCGCCGGGGAGGAGCGCGTCGGTGAGTTCAACGACCGACACCTGCGAGCCGAGTTCGGCGTAGACCGTGCCCATCTCGAGGCCGATGTAGCCCCCCCCGATCACGAGGAGCGACTCCGGCACGTCGGCCAGTTCGAGCGCCCCGGTGGAGTCCATCACCCTCGGGCTGCCGATGTCGAACGCGGGGATCCGGGTCGGCCGCGAACCGCTGGCGAGGATGCAATGGTCGAACGTGATCCGCTGGCTCGCGCCCCCTGGAGTGGCCGGAGCCACTTCCAGCGTGGTGGAGTTGGCGAACCGCGCCGTGCCGTGAACGACCGTCACGTTCCGCCTCCGGGCGAGCTGGCCAAGGCCGCCCGTGAGCGCGGCGATGACCTTGTCCTTGCGGGCCCGGAGGGCGTCGAGGTCGAGCTTCGGCTTCTGGAAGTGAATGCCCCAATCTTCCATCTCGCGGGCCTCGGAGAGCACGCGGCCGACGTGCAGCAGGGCCTTGGAGGGAATGCAGCCCCGAAGCAGGCACGTGCCGCCGAGCCGCTCGTCCCGCTCGACGAGGGCCACCTGCATGCCAAGATCGGCGGCCAGAAAAGCGGCGGCGTAACCGCCCGGGCCACCGCCGAGTATCACCACGGGAACGTGCATCTGGTCGATCCTCCTCCGTCGGGCTCACCCGTCGCCGCACGATGGCGGCGTTCCGGGGCCGCAGGACGCGGATTGGGGTCGTACGCCACGGCCGCGATGTTGTAGTTTCGGGCCCGGGTTCGCACAAGAAACACCCGGTAGCGACGCCGTCCCAGCGAGTCATGGACCAGCCCCATCCTGCATGGCGATTCGGTCGGGCCATCGATCGGTGGCTGCGCGAGTGCTGCACGCTCGACATTCGCAGCCTGGCGGTCTTCCGCATCTGCCTCGGCCTGATCCTCGTCGCAGACTCCCTGCTCCACGTCGGCGAACTCCGGCTGATGCTCTCGCCGGACGGCGTTTTCCCGCCGCACATGGTGCGGGAATTTCATGGCGAGCCCGCCAACTGGTCGCTCCTGTTTCTCGCCGACTCGGCGTGGTGGGGCGGGACGGTGATCGCCGCCGAGGGAGTCGCCGGGGCGCTCCTCGCCGCCGGTTGCTTCACCCGCGTCGCCAGCGTGCTGGGCTGGGTGGTCGTCCTGAGCGTGATCCGCCGCATGACACCGGCCACCCACTCCGGCGACCTCTGGCTGGCCTGCCTGCTGTTCTGGTCCATGGTCCTGCCGCTTGGGGCGGTCTGGTCACTCGATGCCCGGTGGCGCGGCGGTCGCGGGGGATCGACGCCGCCGGCAGCCGTGTGTTCGGTCGCCACACTGGCGCTGGTGGTCCAACTCGTCTTCGTCTACCTGGGCGCCGGATTGGCCAAGTGCAACCCGACCTGGTATTCGGGCGAGGCGATGTCGCACGCGCTCTCGGTTCACGACCACGGCAGTCAGCTCGGCATGCTGCTGGCCGAACTCCCCTGGATCGTCCGCCCGCTGACCTGGATCGTGCTGCTGGTGGAGCTCGCCGCGCCGCTGCTCCTCGTCGCCTGCCCGGCCCCCGCGGTGAGACTTGTCCTGGTCGTTTCTTTCCTTTTTTTCCATGCCGCGATCTGGCTGACGATGTCGATCGGCCTCTTCGCCCCGATCGGCATGACGGCCTGGCTGCCGCTGGTGCCCGCGGGTGTGTGGCGCGGCTTCGGCGTCGTGCCGCGAACCGCCGGCGTGGCCGGGCTCGGGCGGATCACCGGCTGGGCGTGCGGCTGCGCCCTGGCGTTGGCCGCCACGAGCTTCGTCCACACTCGCGGACTGCTCGGCAACACGCGACTCCCCCGCCCTCTCTCCGCCGCCATCGCTGCCTGCGGCATGGAGCAGCCATGGGCGATGTTTGGCACCGTGCCGCCACGGGAGCAGTGGGTCTATGGCCTGGCGACCCTGGCCGATGGAAGCATCGTCGATCTGCTGCGTTGCGGCCGTCCCCTCGAACGGGAACGGCCCGCTGGGGGATTCGGGTCGCTCGCCAGCAACCGCTGGCACAAGTTTTTCTGGGTCCTGCCGCAGCCCGGCATACGGGTGTTCGGCGATTCGACGGCGGCGGCCCTCGCCCGCGACTGGAACGCCCGCCACGAACCTGCAAAACATGTGGCGTCGCTCGAACTCCGCTTCACCATCCAGGACGTCACCGCTGCGGACGCTCCGTTGCAGGAGATGCTGGTGGCCGCCTGGCCGCCGCGCACCGAAGCCGGCGGAGGCAATCTCGAAAGGCTCCTGGAAACCGCGACCGTCGATCACGACGGCCGCCCGCGGCCCTGAAGCCGCTCGCCGTGTAGACTTTTTGTCGCCGACGCCCGGGGCTCCGGCACAACCGCTCCGCGAGAGTGGCGAAACTGGCAGACGCGCTGGAGTTAGGTTCCAGTGCCGCAAGGCGTGCGGGTTCGACTCCCGCCTCTCGCATTCAGCGTTCCGGACGGCCGGGACACCCCGAACCGGCCGGGCGTTATTTCTGCTGCCGCAGCCGCGCCGTCTCGGCCCGGGGGTCGAAGACAACCCGCGGCACGGCAAGCGGCACCCTGCGCAGACCGGAACCCGGGGCGACGGGCTTTTCGGCCTCCGTCACGGTCGCGGCGGACTGGTGGGCCGTGGGCTGCACGCCTTGATTCGAGCCGGCCACGATCGGACGAAGAAGCTGATCACCCACCGGGATCCGGCGGCGCACCTTGCGACCGGCCGAGTCGTCGAAGAGGTTTTGGTCCTCGGGCCGCGGTGCGGGGGGCGTCTCGCTCTTCTGTTCGCCGCGCGGCACTTCCTGCAGTTCCGTGTCGGGGTTCGTCGATTCCGCGGGGCCCTCGGGAGACGGTTGCGTTGCCGGCGCGGGCGGCTCCGGCGGCATGGCATCCGGCTCGGGGGGCAGCGGTGCGTCGGCGGGCAACCGGCTCCGTTCGTCGGCCCGGTCGTTCGCCGCATCTGCCGCCGACTCCTCGTCGGGCGCAGGAAGTGCAGAGGGCTTCGGACCCCGGGACTCCTCGTCGGCGGCCGGCACCTCCGACTTCGGTGGTGTGGCCGGTGTCATGGCGCGCTCGTCCGACACGGGCACCACGCCCTGCCCCGGCCATCTCCGCCACTGTGTTCCATAGAAGCCAAACGTGCTTGGTCGGACCGGACAGTAGGGAGCACACACGCCATTTCGGCAATCACGATGGTGGCGGCTACCGTGGCCGTGTCGGCATCCGCTCGGACCGCACTGCTGACAGCCGCCACCGCCGGCAGGAACGACGGCTTGATCGACGATCGCGGACGACCGCTCCGCGGTGGACGGCGGCGCAGCCGCCGCACGAGTCGGGTCGACGGCGGCGGCGACCACGGTCACCAGGGCGCCGGCCATCAGCGGACGGACCGAGCCGCGCAGGAGCCGGGCGACCCACTCGACGGAAGGGATGCGTTCGGGCAGGGTGCGTTCGGGAACCCTGGGGGCATTGTTCATCGGAGCCGTCCTCGAGTGGATCTGGAGCCTGAACGGAGCAGGCTGAACCGATGCACGGCAAGGTCGCCGCAACCGGGAGAGTCGCTTCCATCGTTACTATCGTCCTTCCGACGGGCCGATCTTTCGACGATTTCGGCGATGACAGTCCCCACCCCCGCCCCACCCCCCCGGCCCGACCTTTCGTGGCCGGGAGGGAAAACCGGTTGGTAGACTGGGAGCCCGGGGGCGAATCGCTTTCCCGCTTTCCCGCTTTCCCTTGATCGCCGGCGCCGATCGAACCGCTCGGAGATTTCTGGCTCGTGAAACGGATCAATCTCAAGTTTCTCCTTGCCCTCCTCGCGATCACGGTCGGCGGGATCGTGGGTATCTACCTGCTGCGGCGGTTTCAGGTGACGCGGAACGCGGGCGGCCTGCAGAAGCTGGCGAAGATGCGGCTGGACGAGGGCCGCACCGCCGAGGCGATGGCGATCTACAGCCGCTACATCGGACTCCGGCCCGAAGACAAGGAAGCCTACGCGGAGTACGCCGAGCTGATGCTCGACAGGGCCAGGGCGCCCGATGCCACACGACAGGACATGGCGCGGGCCTACAACACCGTCGAGACGGCCGTCCGCCGGAATCCCGAGAATGACGAACTCCGCAGGAAGTTGGCGGAGTTTCAGCTGCGTATCGGCCGGGCGGTTGACGCGCGGGAGCATCTGGCGGTGCTTCGCGAACGGCTCGAGTCGGGCACGCTCTCATCGCCCGCTCCCGCCGAGGAGGGCCACGGGGGTGGGGCGGGCGAAAAGCCACGCAAGCCGCTGGCGCTCGCCGACATCCAGATGCTGATGGCGCAGTCGTACCTGGGCACGGGCGACTACAGCGAGGCCATCAAGTTCGTGGCGGAACTGGTCGGCTTCGATCTGGTCACGAAGGAGTTCGATCCGAAGAGCGAGATCGTCGGTCCCACCGATGCCTACATCCTCCTGGCGGCGATCCTCCAGGAGAAGATGGACGACCGCGTCTCGGCGACAAGGGTGCTCGACAGGCTTGTCGTCGCGCATGCGTCGGACGTTACGGCCTGGCTGGCCATGAACAACTGGCACCGCCAGCAGGGCGACCTCGCAGCCGCCCGGGCCGACGTCGCCAAGGCGCTCGCACTCGATCCGGACGACGCCAACGCGATCTTTGCCCGGTTCGAGCTCGCGCTCTCGGAAAAAGACTTTGCCACGGCCGAAACCATGGCGGATCAGGCCCTCGAGAAGTTCCCCGCCGATGAACGTGCCTACCGCGGCAAGGCCACCATCGCGCTGCAGCAGGGCGACCCTGCGAAAGCCGAACAGGTGCTGCTCGACGGGGTTGACGCGCTGCCCAGCAGGGCCCCCCTGCTCCTGATGCTCGCCGACGCATTGCTGCAGCAGAACAAGCTCGAGGAGGTGACGCAGGCGATCGCCCGGATCAAGGAACTCTACGGCCCGGCGAGCCCGGCCGTGGGCTTGCTCGAAGGCCGCGTGCTGGTCGCCGAAGGCAAGTGGGCCGAAGCGAAGGCGAAGTTCGAGCTGGTTCGGCCGCTCGTGGACGGTTCGGCGGAGATGTTGCGGCAGGTGGACCTCTACCTGGGCCAGTGCCACGCCCAACTCGACGAGTATGATGCCCAGCTTGCCGTCAACCGCCGGGTCCTCGTTGACGATCCGACGTCTCTGGCGGCCCGTGCGGGCACGGCGGCGGCGCTCGCCTCGGCGGGCAAGAGCGAAGAGGCGCTCGAGGAGTTTGAATCGATCGCCCGGGCGATCCCGCCGGATCGGCTCCCCACGGTGCCCCAGCTCTGGTATCCGCTGCTGCAACTCCGGATGCAGCAGCAGGTGGGGCGGCCGGCGGCCGAGCGGGATTGGAGCAGTGTCGATGCCCTCCTCGACCTGCTGCAGCAGGCCCCCGAAATCACCACGACACAGATCTCGCTGCTGCGGGCCGATGCGCTGGTGCAGAAAGGGGAGCCGGAGGCGGCGCGGGAGTTGCTCGAGTCGATCGCCGACGAGAAGGCCGACGCCCAGGTGTGGACGGCACTGGCCACGCTGGCCCTCAGGGTCGAGGGGCCGGACGCGGCCGCCGGGGTGATCGCCAGGACGCCGACCGGGATCGCCAACACCGCCACCATGCTGATTCTCCAGGCGCAGATTGCCGCGGCACGCGGCGGTGAATCCGCGAAGGCCGAACTCGACGGCCTCGAGAAGCGGGCGGTCGCACTGGATGAAGATCAGGCGGCCGGGGTGTTGGTGGCCCTCGCCGGAATCGCGTTCAGTCGGGGCGACCTGGAATCGGCGGAGCGGCTGTGGCAGGAGGTTGCCCGGCGGAAGCCCCAGGACATCCGCTCCTGGGAGGCCATCCTCGAAATCACCACCGGTCGAGGCGACCTCGAAAAGTCACAGGAAGCCGCCGCGAAGGTCGCCGCGGCGGCCGGTACGGGCTCGGCCCGGGCCCGGGTGGCCGAGGCAAGCGTGAAGATCGCGGCGGTCCGCTCAGCGGCCCGGAAGCGTCAAGAGGCGGGGGACGACGCCGGCCGCATGACGCCGGCCGACACGGCGGCGCTCGACGATGCCCGAAACCTGCTCATCGAGGCGGAGAACGACCGGCCGGGCTGGGGCCAGATCCAGGTCTTGTTCGCGGAGATCGAGACTCTTCGCGGCAACCCATCCGTGGCGATCGATCGCTTGAAGAAGGCGGTCGCCCTCGGCCCGCCGAATCCCGCGCTGACTCGCCGGCTCGTCGCCATGCTCTATTCCGCCAACCGGCTTCAGGAGGCGCTGGATCTGATGGCGTCGCTGGGCAAGGCGGGGGAACAGGGCCTCGAGCGGCTCTCGGCGGAGGCCGAAATCCAAGCCGGCCGTTTCGACGAGGCCGTCGCCTTTGCCGAACGGAGCGTCAGCAAGAGTTCGACGAATCCGGACGACCTGTTGTGGCTCGGGCAGGTGTTTGCTCGTTCGGGGGAGCAGGAGCGGGCAACCGAGACCTTGCTGCGGGCCGCCGATCTGGCCCCGGACCGTGGCGACGTCTGGCTCGCCCTCTTTTCCCATCAGATCGCCACGGGAAAGAAGCAGGCCGCCGAACGAACGCTTGCCAAGGCAGCCGAACTTCTGCCCGAACCGAAGCGGCAACTCGTGCTCGGCCAGGGGTATGAGATGGTCGGCCGCCTCGACGACGCCGAACAGGCCTTCGGGGAAGCGATCCGGATCGCCCCGAACGACCTGGAGGCGATCCACGGGCTGGCGGCGTTTTTCATCCGTTGCGGCCGTCTCGGTCCGGCGCGGGAGACGCTCCGCTCGATCATCGCTGCACCGGGCACGTCCGCCACGGACCTGACGGAGAAGGCATGGGCCCGCAGGTCGCTTGCCGAACTGATCGCGGAGAAGGGCACGTTCCGCGACATGCAGGAGGCGATATCGCTCCTCCGGCAGAATGTGGACGACCGCGGAGACATCACGGCCGAGGACGCCGCACTCGAGATCAGGCTCCTCGCCAAGAGGCCGGAACCGGCGAGCTGGAAGCAGGCCATCACCGTGCTGGGCGACCTGGAGCGGAAGGAGCCGTTGTCGATCGGCCAACGGATCATGCGGGCACAACTCCTCGAGAGGGTCGGGGAATGGGAGGAGTGCCGCAACCAGCTCGTGTCGATCGTGGCCGGCCCCTCCGCGCCCCCGGCTTACATCGCCATGCTCGTCGAAAAACTCCTCGACCACGGCGAAGTATCGACCGCCCGGCCATGGCTGACCAGGCTTCAGAAGGCGAGCCCTGACTCGGCCATCACCATCGCGCTGGAAGCCAAGCTGGCGATCGCGGACAAGGACCGCAAACTTGCGACCGAGGCGGCACGCAAACTCATGCCGGGCGGGATCGTCTCCGGAGACCAGCCGGCCCAGCTCAATGCGGTGGCAACTTTGATGGAGCAGCTCGGCTTTCCGAAGGCCGCCGACAAGGTCTTTGCCCAATACGCCGATCTGGCGTTCGAGGGCGTGGTCGCGCGGGCGGAGTTTCTGGGTCGTCAGAAGCGCGGGGACGATGCGCTCGACCTGCTCGAATCACGCCGCGACGACATCCCCCTGGAACGTCTGCTGGGAACGGCGGTCCAGGTGATTCGCGGCCAGGATGCTCCCGAGTCGCTCGTCCCGAGGATCACCCCCTGGATCGCCAAGGCAAAACGGCTCGATCCGGGATCGATCGTCGTGCAACTGCTCGAGGCGGAGGTGCTGAGTCTCGAGGACCGTCGGCAGGAAGCCGAGACGGTGTATCGCAACCTGCTCGCCAAAGACGACCTGACTTCGATGCAGAGGGCGATCGTCTCCAACAACCTGGCTTTTTATCTGGCAAAGCCGGAGACCATCGGCGAAGCCGAGAAGTTGATCGACCAGGCAATCGCCGAACTCGGTCCGCTTCCCGATCTCCTCGACACCCGGGGCATGGTGCGGCTTGAAGCCGGCAAAAACGCCGAGGCGGTGGCCGACCTGCGGGAGGCCCTGCTCCAGCCGTCGGACGTCAAGCATCTGCACCTGGCGTGGGCCCAGTTTCGCAGCGGCGACGAAGCCGGGGCACGCAGCACGCTGGAACTGGGCCGCAGACGCGGCCTGACGGCCGCGAGGCTCTCGCCCGACGAACGGCAGATGCTCGGCGAACTCGAAACGGCACTGGACATTCAGCCGCCCGATTCGCCGAAAACAGGGGACTGACCCCCGTCGGCTTTCTAGCCCTGCAGCATCCGCGCACGGGCCAGGGCGTCCTCAGCCTCCGGAATCAGGCCGGCCCGCATGCAGGCCACGCTGAGGGCCGTGTAGCTGAACGCCTCCTGGGGCTCGAGCTCCACGACGCGGCGGGCATGACGGACGGCTTCCTGATGCCGCTCCAGGCGGGTGCACCAAGCTGCCAGGGCCGAGTGGGCCAGGGCGAAGGTGGGTTCATCGGCGACGACGGCTTCCAGTGCGGCCACCGCCCCGGCCAGGTCGCCCGCATCCTTGATCTTCTCGGCATCGGCATAGCGTTCGTCAGGCGAGGCCATCGATCGATCCTTTCCGGCAGGGAGGCCGATGCGGGCCCGCAGCAACAAGTTTCCGTCAGGGCATCGGCACGGTCACGCAGTATAGGGCCCCGGCTCGCCACGGAAAGCCGGGGGCTTCGCGGCGGATGGCAAGGCCGGGAAGATGGGGAAGCCTCTCCCGGCGGCGTGAAACTGGCATTGAATCCACGCCTCACACAGGCCGATAAACCAGCGAGCCCCCTTGTCGTTTCTCCCCCGCGAGGCACGCCGTGAGCATCCATCC
>SXHR01000012.1:0-15376 GCA_005773625.1 Planctomycetaceae bacterium
ATCCCGAACAGGCAGGCGGCGTCGATCTCGAGATCGACATTCCAGATGACCGGACGGCGGCCGTAGGCGACCGTCACGTCGTGAAACTCGACGATCGGCGGGCTGCCTCCGCGGGAAACCTCGGCGGAATCGGCGGCGCGACTCATCGTGACGCCACCCCCTTCAACCCGGCCACGATCGCGGCGACGTTCGCGGCCAGCGTCGCTTCGAGCGTCTCGGCGCCGCTGCCGGGACCGCCCAGCGAATCGGAATGGAGCCGGCCACCGAGGGCGACCTCGTGGCCGCGTGCCCGGGCTCCCTCCTGCAGCGCGGCCACGTTGCGGTCCGACACGCTCGTCTCCACGAACACCGCCGGAATGCCGCGCGTGACCACGAGATCGACGAGGCGGTTGATGTCGCCGAGCCCGGCCTCGCTCTCGGTGCTCGTTCCCTGCACGCCCACCACCTCGATGCCGTACGCCCTGCCGAAATAGCGAAAGGCGTCGTGCGCCGTGACCAGCACGCGACGATCGGCGGGAATCGCGGCGATCTCCCCGCGGATCCGTCCGTCGAGCGCCGCGAGCCGCCCTGCATACTCGCGGGCCCGCGAGCGGTAGTCCTCGGCCGCGGCCGGATCGATCTTCGCCAGCGCCTCGGCGACGACCGGCGCGCAGAGCATCCAGAGCTGCGGATCGAACCAGACGTGGGGATCGTGAAGACCGCCACCGACCGCGATGAGCCGATCGACGGGCAGCTGGTCGGCGACCGCGACGACGGGCCTGGTCCGCCCGAGCCTCTCGAGAAGCGCCGCGAGCCGGCCCTCGAGGTGCAGTCCCGATGCCACGACCAGATCGGCCGACGCCAGCAGATCGGCATCCCGCGGGGTCGGTTTGTAGGAATGGGGGTCGATCCCGGCCGCCATCAGGCAGCTCACGGTCACCCGCTCGCCCCCCACCTGCCGCACGAGGTCGGCCACCACCGTGGTCGTCGCCAAAACCCGGGGGCCCGGTGCGTCACCACCACGGGGGGCCGGTGCGTCGCCCGGGGGGCCGCCACAGCCCATGGTCGAGAGGGCCGCCACCAGGGACGCGATCACACGTCGCGAAAGCCGAAACAGGCGGCCGGTGTGTGGGAAATCGATCAGCATTGTGGAAGCTGTCCCATCATATCCCGCGGTGAAGTGCCGCCACAACGCCGCCGCCCCCGAGGGCCCCCTTGAAAATCCGGCCCACCGGCGCGTTGACCGTTCCGCATGGCACACTTATCGTCGGACGGGGGCCGGGAGATCCGGCCCCGCCCAATCCCTGCGGCCCGCCCTCCCCGCCGAGCACCCCGATGATGGAATCGACCTATTTCAAGCGGTTCCGCATGGAAGTGGACGCCACGCTGCCACGGCCGGCGGCGGCCCTGCCCCCGGGGTACCGATTCGTGCCCTGGAACGAGGCCGTGCTCGACATCCACGCCCGCACGAAGTTTCGCTCGTTCCGCGACGAGATCGACGCCCTGGTCTTTCCCTGCCTGGGCAACCTCGAGGGCTGCCGGCGGTTGATGCGGGAGATCCGCAACAAGTCGGGATTCCTGCCGAATGCCACCTGGCTGGTCGCCCACGGCTCGGCTCCCGAATCGCTCCAGTGGTGCGGCACGATCCAGGGCATCGCCGAGCGGGGCGGGCTCGGCATGATCCAGAACATCGGCATCGTGCCCGGCCACCGCGGCCTCCAACTGGGCACCTGCCTGATCGAGCAGGCCTTGGCCGGGTTTCGGATGCACGGCATCGGCCGCGTCTCGCTGGAGGTCACGGCCGACAACACCGGGGCCGTGCGGCTCTACCAGCGGTTGGGTTTCCGCCGGACGCGAACCGTGTACAAAGTGGTGGATGAAGCCGCCGCCGGCGTGGTGGTCTGACCCACGGTCCGGCATCGACCCCGCCGCGCGAATGCCCCCATAGGCGAGAAGTTTGAAGCAGACGCTCCACTCGACGACGCTCGACAACGGCATCACCCTCGTCGGCGAACTCCTGCCCGATCTCGAATCCGTCGCCATCGCCTTCCACTGCCCGGCCGGCGCGGTGCACGACCCTCCGGGGCAGTGCGGCCTGGCGACGCTGGCCGGAGAGATGTGTCTTCGCGGCGCGGGTGACCGCGACAGCCGGCAGATCGTCGAAGACCTCGAGTCGGCCGGGGTGCTCTTTTCGCAGGGCGTCTCGACGACGCACATGAGCTTCGCGGGGGCGATGGTCGCGCGGCACCTCCCCGACGTGCTCCCGATCTACGCCGACGTGCTGCGTCGGCCGAGGCTGCCCGACGAGGAGTTTCCGGGCGCCCGGCAGATGATTCTCCAAAACCTCGCGGGCATCGAGGACGACCCGGCCCACCGCACGGTCGCGATGCTGCGACGAATCCATTGCCCGGCCCCCTGGGGCATGCCCACCGAGGGCATCACGGCCGAGGTGGAGGGGATCGACGTCGGCCACGTGCGGACGTTCGTCGCCCGTCATCTCCAGCCCCGCGGCATGATCGTCTCGATCGCGGGCCGGATCGACTGGGACGATTTCGTGAGCCGAGTCCGCAGGCTGTTTGGCGACTGGACACCGGGCACCGCCAGCCCGGTCGCCACGGGCCCTCGCGGGCCGTTCGCCGCGCACGTGCCCCACGACTCGCAACAGACGCACATCGCCCTGGGTTGGTCGGTGCCACCCTATCGTGACGACGCCTCGCACGAGGCCACGGCCGCGCTGGCGATCCTGGGCGGCGGCATGAGCTCGCGGCTGTTCACGGAGGTCCGCGAGCGCCGCGGCCTTTGCTACAGCGTCTCGGCGGGCTACCAGACCCACCGCGAGTTCGCCAACTCGCTCTGCTATTCCGGCACCTCGGCCGAACGGGCCCAGGAGACACTCGACGTGATGCTCGCCGAGATCGAACGCCTGCCCGGCACGATCACCGAGGAGGAGCTCGCACGGGTCAAGGCGCGGGCCAAGAGCGGGCTGGTGATGCAGCAGGAGTCGAGCGCCGCCCGCGCCGGCGCGATCGCCAGGCAGTGGTATCACCTCGGCGGGATCCGCACGCTCGCCGAGGAACTCGAGCGCTACGATCGGCTCAGCGTGCCGGCGATCGAATCGTGGCTGGCCGCCCAGCCCCCCCGCGATCTGTCGGTCGTGTCGCTGGGCCGCGAGCCCCTGGAGGTGTCCCCTGCCATTCCTGCATGAGCGACTCCCCAACGGGCTCGACGTGATCGCCGAGACATCCGGCTCCGCGCTTTCGACGAGCATCGGCTTCTTCGTGAAGACGGGCTCGCGGGACGAGTCGGACGAGCTCTCGGGTGCAAGCCACTTCCTCGAGCACATGATCTTCAAGGGCACGCCCGAGTTTTCCGGCGACGAGATCAACGCCCGCTTCGACCGGATGGGCGCGAGCATCAACGCGTTCACCAGCGAGGAAGACACCGTCTACTACGCCACGGTGCTCCCCGATCAGCAGCACGAGGCGGTCGATCTCCTCGCGCGGATGATGCGGCCGGCGCTGCGTGAGGCCGATTTCGACACGGAAAAGCTCGTCATCCTGGAGGAAATCCGGATGTACGACGACCAGCCGCCATTCGGCGCCGACGACCGTTGCCGCGCCGCCTTTTTCGGCAGCCATCCGCTGGCCCGCAGCGTGCTCGGCACCGTGGCATCGATTCAGGCGCTCCCCGTGGACGCGATGCGCGACTACCACCGCCGCCGCTACGCGCCCGAGACGATCGTGCTGGCGGCGAGCGGCGCGATCGACTTCGCCGCCCTGGTGGAATCGGCCCGGCGGCTCTGCGGCGAGTGGGAGCCGGCCGCCGCCCCGTCGCGGCTGATCCCCGAGGCTCCGCGGGAGCCTACGGTTGCCGCGACCGAGCGGATCGTGCGGCCGGCCGCCGCCCTCGACTACGCCGTGCGCATGGTCGCCGGCCCCGGCGAGACCCATCCCGACCGCCACGCGGCCCGGCTGCTCTCCCTCCTCCTCGGCGACGCATCGGGCAGTCGCCTCTACTGGGCGCTGATCGACACCGGCGCGGCCGAGCAGGCGGCATGCATCCATCAGGACTACCTCGATGCCGGCCTGTTCGCCACGCAACTCTCCTGCGACACGGCCGATGTGGACGACCTGATGGCGCGGATCGTGGAGATCTACGCGGCGGCGGCGAGCGGCGGCATCGAGCGGGCCGAGTTCGAGCGGTCGCGCAACAAGCTCGCCAGCCGCGTCGTGCTCTCCGGCGAGAAGCCGCGGCGGCGGCTCTTTGACGTGGGCCTCGAGTGGTCGCATCTGGGCGTCTATCGTTCCGTCGCCGACAATCTCCGGATCGTCGAGTCGCTGTCGCTCGACGACATTCGTCGCGTGCTCGCGAGCTGGCCCCTCGACGGCCCGGCGGCGAGCGTGATCGCCGGGCCCGGCACCGACGGCTGACCCGGCCCGCGCTTCCGCCCGGCCTCACGACAGGTCATAATCCCGGTCGCCGTGGACCAAGGTCACCCCTGGCCTCCGTCCACACGATCGACCGGCGGAACCGCCGGGGTTTGTCAGCGGTCGATGATCTTCGCATCCCTCCCGGGCAGACTCGTTCCCCAGGCTGTTCGCCGTCTCCTCCGTCCGGTGCCGACATGACCCCGCTGTTCGCCGACGCCAATCGCTGGATGATCGCCCTGCCGCCGATCTGGCTGATCGGCGCGGGCGCCGCGGCGACGCTCCTGGCGGTGTTCGTCGCCTACCAGTTGCTCCGGGCGGTGTCGCCGCGGCTCGCCTCGGAGGCGCGGGCGAGCCTCGGAGACGGGTTTCTCGGCCCGTTCGCCTGGCTGCTGCTCACCTATGCCTTGGTGGCCGTGGCGTTCACGCCGCTGGTGCCGCTCGATCAGATCGTCCGGTCGCTCTCCCGGATGACGGCCGCGAACGATTTTCGTCGGACGGTGACGGTGCAGCCCGGTGCCACGGCCGCGGAGATCCCGCTCGACGTCCGGCCGCAGGAGCTCGCCGCGCTGCAACTGGAGAGCGACGCCCCGCTGGTCGTCCGTACGCAACAACCCGTGGAGGGTTTCGCGCTCGTCAAGGACTCGGACATTCCGCTCGCCCCGGGCGAGCCCTGGTCGTGGACGCGGACGGAGGGAGCCACGAACCCATTCCTCGGGCGGCGGGCCCTGCTCGAGGCCCGCAACGACGGGGACACGCCGGCCAGCCTCTCGATCGGCTGGCAGCTCGCGGCCGAAAACCCGCAAGCGGCCGTGCTGCCCTGGACGTTCGCCGTGCTCTCGGGCATCGTCGCCATCTACGCCCTGTTTCGGCTCGGCGCGCCACGGGTCGCGGCCATCGCCTCGGCTGCGACGAAAGACGCCCTCGGCCAGCCGGTCTTCGCGGTGGCGATCATCGCGGGCAGCGGCCTGCTCTTCGCCTTCATCGTGATTCCCTACAACACGTTCGGCGAAGACGTGAAGATGCTCAAGGACAGCGGCCTCACGCTCATCAAGGTGCTCGCGCTGCTGGTCGTCGTCTGGACTGCCAGCGTGACTGTGGCCGACGAGATCGAGGGCCGCACCGCCCTCACGGTCCTCTCCAAGCCCGTGACCCGCTGGCAGTTCGTGCTCGGGAAGTTTGCGGGTCTGGCACTGGTGGCCACGCTCGTGTTCGTCATCCTCGGCGGCGTGCTGCTCGCGACGACCAGCCTCAAGGTCGTGTACGACGCCCGCGAAGCCGCGAAGACCGACCCGCTGTGGAGGGAATGCGCCGACGAGATGATCACCGTGGTGCCGGGGCTGGTGCTCTCGCTTCTCGAGACGATCGTGATGGCCGCCGTCAGCCTCGCGGTCTCGACGCGGCTCGGCATGGTGCCGAACCTGGTCCTCTGCTTCACCGTCTACGCCCTCGGTCACCTCGTGCCGTTGATCGTCCAATCGAGCGTCGGCAAGTTCGCGATCGTGCGGTTCGTTGGCAAGCTGCTGGCGACGCTGCTGCCGGTGCTCGATCACTTTACGATCGAGGCGGCCGTGATCGGCGGCACGCCCGTGCCCTGGATCTACCTCGGCTGGGCCGCGATCTACGCGGCGCTCTACTCGGCGGTCGCCATCCTCGTCGCGCTCGTCCTTTTCCAGGACCGCGATCTGGCCTGACCGCCGTGGATCAGTGGACCAGCCCGGTGCGGGCCATGACGCCCACCATCGAACTGCCGTCCGTGGACGTTCCCGGCAACGACCACCAGCCGGTCTCCGCCGACCGCATCGCCTGCGCTTCGGCCTTGCCGTCGATGAAGAAGGTCGCGCCCTTGCGGAGCCGGCGTTCCACCCGGGGGCCGAGTTCCACGCCGACGAGGCCCCACTCCGAGTTGTTGCCGATGACGGTGCGGAGCTCGACCGATTCAAGGCCTTCGGCCCGGTCGTTCGAAAGGCCGATGCGGCCCGTCCAGCGGGCCGGCCCCTCCGCGAGCATCGCCGAGTCGGCCACCATGCCTGCCGCCACGTCGAACAGGGCGACGTGGCTGCGCAACTCGGCGGAGAGCGGCCCGGGCGGGGCATCGCGACCGCCCGAACCATGCGCCGCCACGGCGATCTCGGGCACGCGGGCCAGTGGCTCCCGCTCCGCCTCGATCCGGCGGAGCTCGGCCGCAATCGACCCGCTCTCCTCGAAGTTGCCGAGCCCGAAGCCCTCGAACGTCACCGGCGGCGCTCCGCACGCGCAGGCCGCGAGCGTGAAGGCGACGAGGACGGTCGGCAAAGTCAGCCAGGCGCGCGGCATCGATGGGTCTCGGAGGAAAGCCCACGCAGGAGGCGGCTTCGACCGCCCACTGGTGGGTATCGGCAGTCGGCCGCGGCGTGTTCAGCCCCGACCCTGCGGATCGTGACGTGCGACACGAATGCGCCGGTCAGCCGGTCTTGCGACGGGGAAACATGGGGACCGTGGCCGTCCGCGGCCGATCGCGACCGAAGGCCGCGCATTGGAGCGTGTCGATGACGCGGGCCGCGATCTCCACCGCCATGGCGCCGGCTGCGGCGCTGACCAGCGGCTGCCGCCGCTCCCGAATCGCCGCCAGGAAGTCGTCGTGCTCGGCGGCGATCGCGTTGGCATCGGCCACCGTGACCGTCTCCAGCGGGAGAATGTCGGTGAAGAAACGATCCTTCATGTCGCCCCGCTGCTCGAAGGGAACGTTCGCGGCGACGAATGCGCCGGTGCGGACGGCGATCGACGGCGACACCGACTGCACGGTCTTCGCCGTGAGGTCCACCGACACGATCGCCTCGGCGGACCAGAGCGAGAGCGTTCGCTGCGGCGTGGGGCTGATCCGGGAGGCGGAGAGATCGGCGACGAGCCCCGAAGAGAAGACGAGCCTGGCCCGCGCGGCGTCCTCGAAGCCCCCGGTGGCCACGATCCCCTGCGCCTCGACCCGCTCGAGCCTGCCCGGCTCCAGCGACAGGACGAGGTCGATGTCGTGAATCATCAGGTCGTGGATCACGCCGACGTCGATGGAGCGGAACGTGAAGGGCGCGGCCCGCACCGCCTCCACGACCGCGGGCGTGCCGATCCGGGCCACGGCGGCCTGCCAGGCGGGGTTGAACCGCTCCACGTGCCCCACCGCGACGGTCCGACCGCAGCGCCGGGCGGCGATCACGATCGCCCGCGCGTCCTCGACGGTGGCCGCGAGCGGCTTTTCGACGAGCAGATCGATGCCCGCCTCGATCAGCGGCACCGACACGCCGGCGTGCAGGCCCGTGGGGGCGGCGATCACGGCGGCCTCGACCCGGCCGACCAAGTCGAGCGGCTCGGCAACGGCCCCGCAGCCGTGCGCCGCCGCGACCCGGTCCCGCGATCCGGCCAGCGGATCGACCACGGCGACGAGCTCCACGTCGTCGCGGGCCGCCAACAGCCGCGCATGGATCGCGCCCAGGTGCCCGCAGCCGACCACCGCCACTTTCGTCCGACTCATGCCGCCCTCCTTCGCTCGCGGGCGCGTCCGTGACGGCCCTGCTGTTGCCGGTCAAGAAAATCGAGGAGCTCCACCACGTGCGGCTGCAGAATCCCCTGCGACCGGAGGATCTCCCGTGCCGGCTCGACACCGACCTTCGCCCGATACAGCAGCCGGTGGGCCTCGGAAATCGCCTCGATGGCGGGCTGCGTGAACCCGCCCCGCCTGAGGGCCACGACATTGATGCACCGCGGACGTGCCGGGAGGCCCTCGCAGAGCATGAACGGGGGCACGTCGTGGAGCACGCGGGACAGGCCCGCGGTGAACGACCAGCCGCCGATGGTGGCCCAGTGATGCACCGCGACGATTCCGGAAAGCGACGCCCGGGAGTGCACACGAACATGCCCGCCGAGCAGCGTGCCGTTGGCGAGGATCACGTGGTCGCCGATCCGGCAGTCGTGGGCGACGTGACAGGCGGCCATCAGAAAGTTGGAACTGCCGATCGTGGTCAGCCCGTCCTCCTTCTCGCTCGCCCGGTTGATCGTCACCCCTTCACGGATCACGTTGTCGTCGCCGATCTCCACGCGGGTGTCGGTGCCGCGATAGCTCACGTCCTGCGGCTCACCGCCGATCACGCAGTTGGCGAAGATCCGGTTTCGTTCTCCGATCCGCACGTCGCCCGAGATCGTGACATGATTCGCCAGCGTCGTGCCGCGGCCGATCACGGCCTGCCCGGAGATCACGCAGTAGGGGCCGATCCGCACGTCGTCGGCGATCGCGGCCCCCTCCTCGACCACCGCCGTGGGATGGATCTCGGCGGGGCGGCCCACCGCACCGGCCACCGGATCCGTGTCGGCCCAGGTATCACGTGCATCCATGCGCATCAGGCCGAGGCCCGCCTCCCCTTCCCTGCCACCAGCAGCGAGGCCATCGAACCATTGAGCCGATGGCCGCTGCGCCTCGCCCGCACATGGGCGTGCACCGGCCGGCCAACGAGCGCGAGGTCGCCCACCAGATCGAGCACCTTGTGCCGCGCGCACTCGTCGGGCCAGCGGAGAACGTTGTCGACCGGACCATGCGCGTCGAACACGAGCAGATCGCGGGTCGAAACACTCAGGGCGAGACCGGCGGCCCGCAGACCCGCCGCCTCCTCCAACGAGATGAACGTCCGCGCCGCCGCCAGTTCGTCGCGATACGTCTCCGGAGTGACCCGGATGGCGAACGACTGCCGCCCGATCGGGCCGGGGCCATAATCGAGCTCGTACTCGATCGAGAGGCCGGCGAAGCGGGGAGGCGAGGCCTCCACCCACGAATTGTCGTCGCCGACCCGGCAGACCGCGGCCACGACCAACGGCTCCAGCGGAGCCCCGAGCCGCTCGACCCCCGCCTCGGCGAGGGCCTCGACGAAGGCCAGCGACGAGCCGTCGAGCCCCGGCATCTCCTCGGCATCGACCCTCACGACACAGCAGTCGATGCCGAGTCCGGCAAGCGCGCTGAGGGCGTGCTCCACCATCTGCACCTGAACCCCTGCGGAGGCGAGGTTCGTGCGGGCGGTGGCATCGATGCGATACTCGACGGCAGCCGGAATCCGCACCGGCGCGTCACCATCGGTCCGCAGAAACACGACGCCCGTGCCCGCCGGCGCCGGCAGAAAATCGACCCGCACGGGGCGGCCGCTCCAATAGCCGGCGCCGGCGACGGAGACTGCACGGCGGATCGTCTGCTGGATGCGCATGAAACCCCGAGAGAAGACAGGGGTTTGGGACGGCCACCCACGCCGGCCGCCCCAAACCCCGGATATCGACGAAGCGGCAATCAGCGGATCGGCTTGGGCTGCGCGGCGGGCGCACCGGCCACGGCGGCGCCGTTGAGCATCCGCAGCACGTCGGGCGTGATGTCGATCTGCGGATCGTAGTAGACGATCGGCTTGGTGATGCTGCCGAGGATGCGGTTCCGGTCGCCGGAATCGACCGTCTCGCCATCGAAGCGGTGCACGACGGCGATCCCGTTGTCGCGGGCAAACTGGCTCACGGCCCGCTCGATCTCGGTGTAGACCTGGAGGTAGACCTTCGCCTCACGATCCATGAAATCCTTCTTCTGGAGCTGGGCATTGACGTTGAAATCACCCTGGGCCTTGGCGACCTCGGCCTCGAGCTTCTTGTATTCGGGCGTGCCCACATTGAAGCCCTTGAGCTGCTCCATGACCCCGTTGATGCGGTCGCGCTCGCCCTTGAGGGCGTTTTCGGCGGCCAGTACCTCGTCCTTCATCTTGTCCATCGCGGCCTTGAACCGGGCGTGGTTCTTGAAGACGTATCCCACGTCGATCACGGCCACGTGGCCGGCGGGCGTCGCCTGCCGCGCGACGGGAGCAGCGGCCGGAACGGCCTGCCCCGGAACCTGGGCGTGAGCGGCAGCCTGGCAGAATGCCATGGCGGCCGTGAATGCGAGCGTAGCCAGTTGCCTGTTCACGAAATGCTCTCCTTGCTTGCGGAACGTGGGGCGATCGTGCAAACGGCCCCGCCGCGCGGCCATCCGTGGCCGCCGGGAAAAGCCGGCGCGGGAGGGATGATGGCGACCCGCGGCCCGCGACTCAAGGGCAACTTTGCCCCTTGAATCAGGCTACTTGGGCGGCCCGAGCGTCACCTCGAGGGCGACCTCGGCGCCGGCGCGATCGACGACCACCCGGATCGTGTCGCCCCCCTTGTGCTTCCGCAGGGCGCTGTCGAAATCCTCGAGGTTCGTGACGGCGCTGTCGCCCACGCGCACGATCCTGTCGCCCCCGAGCAGGCCCCCCTTCGCCGCCGGCGACTCTTTGGAGACGCCGGAGATCGCATAGCCCTTTCCTGGCTTGCCGAAGTCGGGAATGCTGCCGAAGTAGGGGCGATCGCCGCCGCGGGCGAAGGCCGGCGCGGCGACTTCGATGTAGCCGGGCCGCTCGGGCCGCGTCGCCAGATCCCGGACGATGTCGATGACGAGTTGCGTGAGCCGCGTCATGCCGTCGTAGTTGATCTTGTCGGCTGTGTCGGTGGGACGGTGGTAGTCGGCGTGCGACCCCGTGAACACGTGGAGCACGGGCACCTTCTTGGCGTAGAAGCTGGCGTGGTCGCTCGGGCCGAAGCCGCCGGGCTCCTTGGCCACCTCCAGGCCATGAGCCGCGATCAGCCGATCGACGAGCTGCTCCAAGCCGGTGCCGGTGCCGGTGCCGTGGACGATCACCTTGTCGCCGTCGAGGCGGCCGACCATGTCGAGATTCACCATCGCCACCGTGTCGGCGAGCGGCACCGCGGCATTCGCGGCATAGTGGCCGCTGCCGAGCAGGCCCCGCTCCTCGCCAGAGAAGGCGATGAACAGCACGCTCCTGGCCAGTCCCCCTTCCGCGGCGAGCTGCCGGGCCGCCTCCAGCAGCACGGCCGTGCCGCTGGCATTGTCGTCGGCGCCGTGGTGGATCACCTTCTCCCCCGGTGCCGCGGAGCCTTCGCCGCCATAGCCGAGGTGGTCGTAGTGGGCGCCGATGACGACCGTCTCGCCCGGCGGGATGGCCGGTTCGTCGGCGGTGGCGGGCCTGCCCCTGCCCGGGAGGAAGGCGAGCACGTTTTTCGCCTTCAACTCCGTGCGGTCGATGGCCACGTTGCCGCGGATCCGCCAGCCCGTGAGGGCCGCGCTGGCCGGCTCCAGTCGTTCGTCGATCCCCGCCTGGATCTCGGCGAGCGGCCGGCCGAGCGCCTGGCGGACGACCTCGTCCACCGCTGAACGGCGCAGGTGCAGGACGGGCATCGTTCGCTCGGCCGATCCCTCGCCCGCGCGGGCGAACGCCATCAGGGCATCGCCGTCGGCATCCGCGTCGTTGCAAAACACGACCGCACCGACCTCGTGCTCGGAGGCATTGGCAACCTTGCGGGCGAGCGCGGCGTGCTGCGACGCCTGATTTCCCTCGAACACGCTGTGGGGGTCGTCCTTCTGCGGCTCCTGCCGGAGCAGGATCGTCGCCGCCGACTTTGCGGCTCCGCCCAGCGGTGCGTAGTCGTCATAGTTCTCCGCCGGTGCCGTGATCCCATAGCCGCCAAAGACGAGCGGCAGGTCGAAGCTGCCGCCGCCCCCGGCGGCGAGCGGCGTGAATGCGACACCCAGTTCGAGCGGGATCACCCGTGGCTCTTCCCCCGGCCCCGCGGGGCCCACCAGTTCCAGGGTGTTGAGGTCGGCTGGCCCGAGGGTCGCCTGGAGCGTCATCGTGAACGGCTGAAACGGCCCCTCGCCGACCACGCGCGACTGCAGGCCGGCGATCTCACCGAGACGCTCGGCCACCCAGCCCGCGGCCGCGTCGATTCCAGGGGTGCCGGGCCCCCGCCCCTCCCGCTCCGGCGCCGCGAGCCACTCCACCGACCGCTGCAGACGTTCACGCACGCCGGCATCGACCGGCGGCCGGGCGACGGACGTCGCGGGCTCCTCGGCGGTCATGCCCCGGGAGGCGACGAGCATCACCGCCGTGATCAGAAACGTCGTCCTGCCGCCGGCACATCCCCCGCTCTTCCACTCGCGTACTGCTGCGGTCATCGCTCTTCGCTCCCTGGCTTGATCGGGCCTTTCGGGCTCATGCTCTTCCCATGGTATGCCGGGCGACCCGGCGAGGGCATCCTGGCCGGCCCGGACAGGGGTGTTTGCGGGCGGAGCGTTTGCGATCAGGGTCCGTCCGGGATGGTCGCGGCTCCGGAGACGCCCCTGCCGCTCGGTCGGCCGAACGGTCGCTTCCCGGCGCGGTCCCCCTGTGAGAGAATGCGTCTCCCTGGGCCTCTCGTGTCGCTCCCGAGCCATAAACCCGTGCCGTCGCTCTTCATCATCCAGGGACGCAACCGCGGCGCTCGCTACGAGCTCGCCGCCCAGTCCGGGGCGGTGAGCATCGGCCGTGAGGCCGGCAACCTGGTGCAGCTCGACGACAACGAGGTCTCCCGCCGCCACGCCGAGATCCGCCGTGTGGGCGAGACCTTCATCGTCGGCGACCTGAAGAGCTCCAACGGAACCTACCTCAACGAGGCCCGCGTGGAGCGGGCCGAGCTGTCCAGCGGCGACCGGATCCGCATCGGCCGCACGGTGCTCGTGTACGCGAAGGACGGCGAAGACCCGGCCGCCTTCGCGACCATCGACATCGTGCCCGCCGCCAGTTCGGCCGACGGCTCGCGGATCGTGCGGAGCATGCGTGAGGACGACTCGATCGTGCTCGCGGCGCCGGAAGACTCGCAGAACCGCTGGCTCGCCCGGGCCCGCAGCAACCTGCAGGTCATGTATCGCACGTCCCTGGCGGTGAGCCACACGCTCGACATCGACGAACTCCTCGGCCGCATCCTCCAGCTCGTCTTCGAGTGGGTGGAGGCCGACCGGGGCTGCATCATGCTGATCGATCCGGAGACCGGTGACCTCCGCACCAAGGCCCGCCGCGATCGCAAGGCGGGTGAAACGGGGGCGATGGCGATCAGCCGCACGATCCTCGACTACGTGCTCGACCGCGGCGAGGGAGTGCTCACGAGCGACGCGCAGGACGACGACCGCTTCAGCGGCGGCAACAGCGTGGTGCGCACGGGCGTGCGGGAGGCGATCTGCGTGCCGATGCAGGGCCGCTACGGCACCGTCGGCGTGATCTACGTCGATACCACGACGCCGCTGATCCATGCCGTCGATCCGGCGCAGCGGCGTTTCAGCGACGACCACCTCAAGCTGATGATCGCGATCGGCCATCAGGCAGCCCTCGCCGTCGAGGACACGACCTACTACTCGGCGATGGTGCAGTCGGAGCGGCTGGCGGGCGTCGGGCAGACGATCGCCACGCTGTCGCACCACATCAAGAACATCCTCCAGGGCATCCGCGGCGGCAGTTATCTCGTGGAGATGGGGCTGGAGAACGGCGACGACGGCGTGCTCCGCAAGGGCTGGAGCATCGTTCGCCGCAACCAGGACAAGATCTCGTCGCTGGTGATGGACATGCTCTCCTTCAGCAAGGACCGCGAGCCCGCCCCCATTCCCGGCGACCTCGCGGCCCTGATCGACGAGATCGTGGAGACGGTCCGGCAGCGGGCCGCCGAGGCCGGGGCCGCGATCCACTGGCAGCCGCCGGCCGGACTTCCGCCGCTCCTCTTCGACCCGGTGGGAATGTCGCGGGCCGTGCTCAACGTGGTCACCAACGCCATCGATGCCGTCGAGGGCCGACCCCACGCGGCCGTGACGATCTCGGCGGCGATCGACGTGGAGGCCGGGGTCGCCCGCATCAGCGTCGCCGACAACGGCGCCGGAATGCCCCCCGAGACGCTCGCCGACATCTTCAATCTCTTCGTCTCCACGAAGGGGTCGCGGGGCACCGGCCTCGGGCTGACGGTCAGCCGCAAGATCCTCCGCGAGCATGGCGGTGACATCCACGCCTCGAGCAGGCTGGGCGAGGGGAGCACGTTCGTCCTGGAGTTTCCGCTCAATCCCGACGGCTCCGCCGCCGCCCCGGACGACGGCCTGCCCGCGACGCCACCGACGGATTTGCCATGACCCACCCTCAGGCCGTCACCGGCGGCCTGCCGATCTCCGCGGTGGTGATCACCCGGAACGCCGCAAAGCATCTCGCGGCCGTTCTGGCCGCGGCCGACATGTGCAGTGAGCGGCTGGTACTCGACTCAGGCTCGACCGACGGCTCCCCGGAACTCGCCGCGGCCGCCGGGGCCCGCGTGGAACATCAGGACTTCCTCGGGTACGGCCCCCAGAAGTGCCGGGCCGTCGAACTCGCCGCCCACGACTGGATTTTGTCGCTCGACGCCGACGAAGTGCTCGACGACGAGGCCCGCACCGCCATTCGCGGGCTCGACCTCTCCGACCCGTCAGCCTGCTGGAGCATCCGACGGCGGACCTTCATCGGCAGCCGGGAGATCCGCCACGGACCCTGGCGGGAAGATCGGGTGCTGCGGCTTTTCAACCGCAAAACCGCCGGCTTCAAGCCGCTGCCCGTCCACGAGGAGGTGCTGTCGGCCCGCCGGCCGGTTTGCCTCCCCGGCGCGATCCTGCACTACAGCTATGAATCGTGCACCGACGTGATCGCCCGGTCGCTGCGCTACGCGCCGCTCAAGGCCGGCATCATGCGGCACAAGGGCGAACGGCCCCTGCTCCTCACGCTGCCGTTCCGCGGCCTCGCCGCCTTCCTGAAGAGTTTTCTCCTTCGCGCCGGCTGGCGGGATGGCGCGGCGGGTTTCATCGTCGCCCTCTCCCGCGTCATCGACTCCACCCTGCCGCGCGGGCTCCTGCTCTTCGAGCAGGAACCGCCCGACACGGGGAACGAAAAACCTCGTCATACGGCTCCTCCTTAATCCTCAGGCGTGATCCACCGTGGCCATCGCAGCCTGTGAGCGACCCCTCCCTGGCGATAAAGATGGCCAAGCCGACACGATCAGGGGTCGCAGGGAACCACGCATGCGGCGTCGTTCTTCTCGGCGAACAAGGAGACCGTGAGGGGCTACCCGTGCCC
>SXHR01000136.1:0-4807 GCA_005773625.1 Planctomycetaceae bacterium
CGCCGGGCCGCCCGCGTGGGCGGCGCGGGGCGGCTCGCGCATGGCCGTGGCGGCGGTGAACGCCCCGAGGGCCGATACGAGCGTGAGCCAGATCGGCAGCCGAAACGTGTCGGCTCGGGTGAAGCCGCCGGCGAGGCCGACTGCACGCGCGACTCCGTCGAGCAGGCCGGGATCGTAGACGAGGCTGCCCGCGACCATCCCGATGATCGTGACGAGTCCGCCGTAGCGCAACACCTTCTCCAGCACACGGGGCCACTCACCCGCGCGGCCACAGGCGGCGAGCGACTCGAACGCCAGCGCCTCGTCGGCCCCCGAGATGAAGGCCTCGGCCGCACCGCTCACGACGCGGTTGGCCGCGAGCGCAGGCAGCACCCACACCGATGGCACAGGCACGAGCAGGAGGAGGAGCATCTCGACCACCATCAAAGCCGCCCCGGCGACCACGAGCCGCCGGCGGCCGATGAGGTCGGCGAGCGCCCCCGACGGCACCTCGAGCAGGACGATCGCCGCCGCCCAGATGGCGTTGAGCAGCGCGAACTGCTCGACGGTGATGCCGAAGTCGAGGAACATCACCATGAACACGGGGTAGTAGAACCGCGCGTTGAAGAGGACACGGAAGGCCACGAACAGGCCCACGTTGCGGTCGGCTGTCGCGACGGCGGGCTCGGTGGACTGCGGTGCGGACATCCGTGTTGCTCGACCGGTCGGGGATGGAATCCGGACGACCCGGATCCGAGGCGCTGGCGCCCGACGACTCATCCGTGGCGGACGCGGAGTCTACGCTTTCAAGCACCGCCGGCACGCCCGCGGCAATTCTCGCGATGCCCGCCCTGACGTAGACTCGGGCCAATGTCCCCGATTCTCCGCTTCCTCGACGAGCTTTTCCTGCGGCACACCGCCTGCCGCGAGGGCAGCGTGGCCACGTACATTCCAGAACTCGCCAAGGTTGACCCGGAGAAGTTCGGCATCTGCGTCGCCACGATCGACGGACACGTGTACGAGGTCGGCGACTCACGGCACGCCTTCACGATCCAGTCGATTTCCAAGCCCTTCGTCTACGGTCTGGCCCTCGACGACCACGGACCGGCGGCCATGGCCGCCAAGGTCGGTGTCGAGCCCAGTGGCGATGCCTTCAACGCCATCAGCCTTCACCACGACGACGGGCGGCCGCTCAATCCCATGATCAACGCCGGCGCGATCGCCACGACGGGTCAGATCGTCGCCAGCACGCCGGAGGAGCGGTTCGAGCGGATCCTGGCCATGTTCGGCCGGCACGCGGGCCGGGCCCTGGGATGCGACGACGCGGTCTATGAATCGGAGGCCCGCACCGGCCACCGCAATCGCGCCATCGGCCACCTCCTCCGCAACTACGACGTGCTCATCGAGGAACCGACCCCCACCGTCGATGTCTACTTCCGACAGTGCTCGATTCTCGTGACCTGCCACGACCTCGCGGTCATGGCGGCGACGCTCGCGAACCAGGGGGTGAATCCGGTCACGAAGGAACGGGCCTTGCGGGCCGGAAACGTCGAGAGCGTGCTGAGCGTGATGGCCTCGTGCGGCATGTATGACTCGTCCGGCGGCTGGATCTATGACGTCGGCATGCCCGCCAAGAGCGGCGTGTGCGGCGGCGTGCTGGCGGTCCTGCCCAGGCAGTTCGGGATCGGCGTCTTTTCGCCACGGCTCGACCCGCGTGGAAACAGCGTCCGGGCGGTGCGTGTCTGCAAGGACCTGTCCCGGGCGTGGGGCCTCCACCAGTTCAATCCGCCCTTCTCCCCGCAGACGAGCCGTCGGCATTCGTATTCCTGCTGCGAAAGGCAGTCCACACGCGCTCGCTGCCCGGAGGAGACCGACTGCCTCCGGGCACACGGGCGTGGCATCCGCGTGGTCGAACTGCAGGGGATCCTGTCGCTCGCGACGACCGAGCCCGTCGTGCGGGAGATTCTCGCGCTCGGCGATGGGCTGAGGTGCCTGATGATCGACTTTCAGCATGTCACCGGCATCACTGCCCCGGCTGCGGGCGTGCTCGCCGACCTTGCCCGTCACCTGCGCGGGGATGGCATGCGGGTGATGTTCACGAATACGTCTGGCGTACCGACGCTGGCCCAGGTGCTGGACGAACGCCTGGGAGCCCATGACTCCGCCGAGATTCTGCGTTTCGCCTCCCTCAACCTCGCCATGGAGTCGTGCGAGGACGACCTCCTCAGATCGGTTCAGCCCGATGGCCTGACGGGGGCTCGGCCGATCGAGCAGAGCGAACTTGCCATGGGCATGACGCCCGCGGAGGTGGCCGTCTTCACGCCATGCCTGCGGACGCGGCGATTCGCGTCCGGGGAGTGTGTCGTGCGACAGGGCGATGCGGCGCACACGCTGTTCCTGATCACCCAAGGCGTGATCGCGGTGCACCTCGGCAAGGGGGCGAGCGACCGGCGGGTGGCCAGTTTCTCCGCCGGGATGATGGTGGGCGGCATGGCGTTCATCGACGGCGGCCCGAGATCAGCGACGCTCGTGGCCGAGGGAGACGTGGAGTGCGTGCTGCTCGAGCGGTCCGATTTCGAGCGGCTGGCCGTCGACCATCCGGGCGTCCATGCCCGACTTCTGCGGAACATCGCGATCTCTTTGGCGATGAAGCTGCGGCTCGCGAACGAGCATCTCGACCTGCTGGCGATGCGGCAGTGCTGATGCCCCGCCGCACGGAGGTGACCGGCCCCTACCCAGAGGCGTTTCCCCGCGGGTAGCCGGGCGGCTCACCGGGCATCCGCCGCCCGGCAGGCCCTGCCCGCTCGGGGAATCGATGTAACCGTAACATCCCGGCTCGCTGCGAACCGTCGTCGGCCGGTGCTGGCCGGCCTTGATCTGCGGATTGGACGACGGGCTGATGTTGGCGACCGCCGTTTGCCGAAAGAGCGACTGGCGGCCGTATTTCTTGCCCAACGAACCAAGGTTTTGACCGCTCTTTCAAGGCAACGTAGGTTGCGGGCCCCGTCGGGCCGTCACCATCCCTCCCGACCTCCTGAGCCATCGAGGAACCGAGCCGAATGAGATCGCCCTTTGCGAGCCGTGCCCGCCGCTCGTCCAAGACTGCCGCTCGACGTCGCGTTCACCTGCTTCTCGATCAGTTGGAAGACCGGCGGATGCTGGCGATTCTGCCGGGCCAGATCGTCATGTCAGCCAACTACCTCGATGCCGACGGCGACAGCGTCTCGATCACGGTCACAGGACCGGTCGTCACTGGGGCCGGGTTCGCGGTGGAACTCGCCGGCCTGGCCATAGACAACGCCGATGCAACGCGGATCAATCTCTCGGGCCTCACCAGGGAGAATGGCCTGCAGATCGTGGTCACCCCCACGTCGCTTGCCACGCAGGCTGGTGGGAATTTTGCGACGCTCTACTCCTCGGGCTACACGAGCATCGCTTTCATCTCCAACGACGTCGATCCGACGGCGGCCTCTCCAGCCGTCGAGATGGCCTCGCTCGGTGGCATCCAACTCTCCGCCGCGGTCGTGAACTCGATCTCGCTGGACGGCATCGCAATCGGCTCCATCACGCTCGACGCGGGCCAGGCCCCCTTCATCGACCGGATCAACACGCAGAACAACCAGCAGGCCGTCGACTCGGGCTTCTATATGCCGGTCACCGGCCTCATCGACCTCGGCGGCATCACCGCCGCGAGCATCGATTCGCTTGTGATCAACGGCGCGATCAGCGCCCCGACCGCCAATCCATTCGACACCTCCGTCACCAACGATTTTCGCAGCGTGGTGAACGTATCCGGGGCGATCGGCAGCGTGATCGGCCTGCGGAGCAGCCTCTCGGGCGCCATCCGGGCCAACAGCATCGGGTCGGTTCGCGTGGCGGCCATCTCGGGCGAGATCACGACCCGCGGCTCCGACGACGTCGCGATCAACCTGCCCTCCTCCTTCAAGGGCTTCATCAACGCCGGAGGGCATCTCCACCTCGGCTTTCCGCTCTCCGACGGTTCCCTGATCACGGGTCAGATCAACGCCGCCGGCGGCATCTCGGGTTCTGACAGGACGTCCACCACCGATACGCTCTACCTACCGGGTGCCTACGCCGGATCGATCACCAACACGAGCACGGTAACGGGCGTTGCCTCCATCGAGGTGGACGGCGAGGCGATGCTCGATCGGCCGCATCTGGGCCTACGCCGGCCTCCTCGGCACATCGATTGTCGCCGGCGGTGACTTGGGCTCCGTCGACGCCGGCACCGGCACGCTCGAGGCCATCTACGTTCCCAACGGCGACGTCGAACTCAGCTACGTCCGCGGCCGCGACATCGGCTCGGTGCGGGTTGTTGATGGCGGCATGCAGACCGCGTCGTTCGTGGCCGATCGTGACATCGGCACGATCACGACCTTCGGCAGCATCGGCGGATTCGGCCTCCAGGACGTGAGCCTGGTGGCGGCAGGCAACATCGCCGCCATCGACGCCCGGGCGCACACGGGCTACGGCATCCGGCTCCTCAAGGCCGAGGCGGGGGGCGACATCGCCGGCATCTCGGGCATCTCCTACGGCGAGTTCGGCTCGCTCGACGGCGCTGGCATCCTCGAGTCGAACATCGTCGCTGCGAACATCGGGCCGGTGTACGGCCGCGGCGTGGGCGGCACGGGCATCGAAGGCACCAAGATCGTCACGCGGACCGCGTACGACGTGGGCGGCGACATCGATCGCAGCCGCGGCCGGATCGGGGCGGTGACCGGTGACGGCTGGCTTGACGGCCTGCTCAATGTGATCGTCGTCGCCCACACCGACATCGAGTCGATCACCGGTACGGCCATCGTCGACG
>SXHR01000013.1:0-6324 GCA_005773625.1 Planctomycetaceae bacterium
GAAGTAATGGACGGCGTTGTGCGGAAAAAAGTCACGAAACTCGGCGTAGAGCTGGGCGGCGAGGGTCTTGTTGTGCGAGAGCACGAGCGTCGGCCGGCCGGTGCGGGCGATGACGTTGGCCATCGTGAACGTCTTCCCTGACCCGGTCACCCCCATCAGCACCTGCGACGCCTGGCCGTCGGAGATGCCGCGGACGAGGGCGTCGATCGCGGCCGGCTGGTCACCCGCCGGTTCATACGGGGCGACGAGTTCGAAGATGCCCGGGTGGAGCGCGGTCGAGGCGGGATTCATGGAGACGTGGCCCGGGGGCGGATGGGGCGGAGGTGGGGCCGCATCGCCTCGAGCGTCGCCGGACCGATGCCCGGCACTTCGAGCAGCGCGTCGAGGGAGTTGAAGGGGCCGTGCTGGCGGCGGTGATCGACGATCCGCTGGGCCGTCGCGATCCCGAGTTCCGGCAACTGGGCGAGATCGTTCACGCCGGCCTGGTTGACATTCACCGTGAACCTGCCCGCCGGGGCCGGGGCCGCGTCGTGGTGGACCAGTCCGCCGGACAATCCCCCCTGCCCCACGTACCAGACCGCCATCGAGGCCAGGGCGACGCACACCGCGGCGACGATGGTCGGCTGGATCCGGCGCGGCAGGAGTGACGGCTCGGGCGTGTCGGGTTGCATGATCGGGACTGAGTGGAACGACCGGTCCCTGTTAGGATACGCGATCGCCGTCCCCGAAGCCTTTGGTGCCAGTGGCAGCATGAGCGACCCCGAAACCCCGATCCTCGACGCGGCCCGCGGCCCCGGCTTTCGTCAGCTCGCCTGGAACGGCCTGCTTGCCGACCACGTCGCGGCCCGGGCCCGAGACTGGTTTTTCGAGGATCTCGGCCATGAATGCGACTGGACGAGCGTCGGCCTGATCGGCCCCGACGCTCGCAGCGAGCTCGCGATCGTGGCCCGGAAGCCGGGCGTGATCGCCGGGCTTCCGGCGGCGGCGATCGTGGCGGCGGTGGCCGATCCGCGGCTTGTCTTTCAGCCCGTTGCCGCCGACGGCGATGCCGTCGCGGCCGGCGGCGCCCTGGCAACCCTCGCGGGCCCGACGCGGAGCGTGCTCACCGCCGAGCGGCCCGTGCTCAACCTGCTGGGCCGGCTCTCGGGCGTCGCGACCGCGACGCGGCGGCTCGTGGACGCGGTCGCCGGCACGCCCTGTCGCGTGTACGACACGCGGAAGACCGTGCCGGGGTGGCGGCTGCTCGACAAATACGCCGTCCGCATGGGGGGCGGATGGAATCACCGCCTCGGCCTCTACGACGCGGTGTTGATCAAGGACAACCATCTGGCTGCCGCGGCGGCCGGCGGAATGGATCCGGCCGAAGCCGTCCGTGTCGGCCGCGACTTCGTGACGAAGACCTTTCCGCCATCGCGGTCGTCGCTGATGGTGGTGGAGATCGAGATCGACTCGATCGCCGATCTGGAGGCTGTGCTCGCCGCCGGTCCCGACATCGTGCTCCTCGACAACATGACCATCCCGCAGCTCACGCGGTGCGTCGAGATGCGGAATCAGCTCGCACCGCAGGTGGTGCTGGAGGCGTCGGGCGGGATCCGCCCTGAAACCGTCGCGGCGATCGCGGCGACGGGCGTGGAACGTGTCAGCACGGGTTGGCCGACACACGATGCGCCGTGGCTCGACGTCGCACTCGACTGGAAGTGAGACCGCGACGCACTGTCCGCTGACCAAGTCAGCCATGACCTTCGTCCACTGGATCGGCCGGTGGAAACGCCGCGGATGCCATCGTGGCATCCGCTCACTCGATGCCGGCCGCGCTCCCGGGATCCTGCCTTCGCTTGCCGCCAACGCCGGCTCCCGGGGCATGGGCACCGCCGAACTACTCGACGGGCGACTTCGCGACGGGCGACTTCGCGACGGGCGACTTCTCATGCATCCGAAAGCGGCAAAAGCCGAAGCTAGACGCCGAGAAGACGATTCCGCTTGGTGCGGCGCTCGGCGCGAAGGCGGGCGCGACGCTTCGTCTCGCTCGGCTTTTCGAAGAACTCGCGACGACGCATCTCCTTCTTGATGCCACTCCGCTCGACGAGTTTGCGGAAGCGGCGGACCGCCTCCTGAATGCTCTCACGCTCACGAACCGTCAACTTGACCATGCCTACTCCGCAACATCGATCCACGGGACGACGCCCTTCGTCGTCCCGCGAGCCCGCAACGATAGCGTATTGGGCCGCCGGAGTCCATCACGGTCGGGCACGCCCCCAAACCGGGCATCCCCACGGGCCCCGCCCACGGCCGAGGGCGGCGGCCACGCCCGCGGGTTGCGTTGCCGCCAGGGCCGTCTCCCGGCACAATCCCGGTCCGGTCCCCGGTTCCCCCGATCACCAGGCGTTTCCCATGCCCGTGCCGCCCCTGCTGTCGCTGCCGGCCATGCTCGCCGTGCTGCCCATCTGGTCGCCCGACGTCGAGCTTCAGCGGAAGTTCATCGTCGCCGCCGTCGCCTGGGTGGTGGCCACGATCACGGTCCCCAGGGTCCGTCGGCCGCTGGCGGTCTGGCCGCTCGTCCTGATCGCCTTGTCGCCGCTCCCGTTTCTCGCGTCGCTGATCTTTCCAGAGGCGGCCGAGGCATCCCGGCTCGCCGTCGACGGCGTGAGGTTTTTTCTGCTGGCCTCGCTCCTGCAATCGCTGCTGCTCATCGTCGTCGTGTCGCTCTGGGAACGGTTCGCGAAGCCGATGCCACGGATCTTCCTCGATGTCTTCCGCTGGCTGATGCTCGCGGCGGCGCTGGTGGCGATCCTCTACGAGTCGGGCGTCAACGCCGGCAACCTGTTCACCGGTTCGGCGCTCGTCACCGCGGCGCTGGGCTTCGCCCTCAAGGACACGCTCGGCAACGTGTTTTCAGGGCTGGCCATCCACGCCGAACACCCGTTCGAGGTGGGCGACTGGATCCAATACGACCAGAATCAGGCCCACATCGGCCGCGTGGTGGAGATCAACTGGCGGGCCACGAAGGTGATCACGCTCGACGAGGCGTACGTGATCATCCCCAACGGCCAGCTCGCCCAGGCCTCGATCCGCAACTTCACCAAGCCCGAGCCCTGGTCGCGGCGGTCGCTGTTCGTGATCACCCCCTACGAGGTGTCGCCGCAGCGGGTTCAGGCGATCATTCTCGAGGCGATCCGGGGAAGCTTCGGGGTGCTCGAGCACCCGGCTCCATCGGTCGTCACCAACGACTTCAAGGAGCGGGGCGTCGAGCACTGGGTGCGGCTGTTCACGACGGAGTTCGACAAGCGCGACCGGGTGGATGGCATGGCCCGTGACCGCATCTGGTACGCGCTCTCCCGCCATGGCATCGAGATCCCGGTGGCGACCCACGCCGTGCGGCTCACCGAACTGCCGCCCGTCGCGCCGGAGCCGCCCGGGGCGGCGATCGAGCGGCGGGTCGCGTCGTTGGCCCGCGTCGGCCTGCTCGACTCGCTCGACGCAGGGCAGGTTCGCCGGCTCGCCAGCGACAACGAGGAGCGGTTTTATGCCGCGGGCGAGCAGGTTGTGCGGCAGGGCGCGGCCGGCGAAAGCCTGTTCGTGATCCTGGCGGGACGCGTCGAGGTGAGCGTGCGGGAGGGGGACAAGCCCGCGGTCCGCCTGGCCGTCCTCGGCCCGGGCGACTACTTCGGCGAGATGTCGCTGATGACCGGCGCCGCCCGGATGGCGACGGTCACCACGCTCGAGGAAACCCGCCTGCTCGAGGTCTGCAAAGCCTCGTTCGGACGCATCCTCGCCGAGCAGCCCGGGCTCGTGGAACAGGTCGGCGTGGCGCTGCGTGAACGGCTCTCCGGCCGGTTGCAGGCGATCGCGGGACAGGAGCCGCCGCCCCCCGGGCCGGCTCCCGACATCTTCGCCAAAATTCGCGAGTTCTTCGCGACGTGACGTGCCCGTCCGGGTTGGAAACTCTGCCCCCATGAAAATCGAACTGCTCGCCTCCAGCATCCCGCCGTCGGATTCGCAGTTCCTCGTCTGCTTTCTCGTCAACGACGAGGTCGCCATCGACGCGGGATCGCTCGGCCTGCTCGCCGACCTGCGGCGGCAGGAGCGGGTGCGGCACGTGTTCATCACCCACGAGCACATCGACCACATCGCCACGCTGCCGATCTTCCTGGAGAACGTCTACGAGCCCGGCCCGGAATGCGTCGAACTGCTCGCGGTCGAGAGCGTGCTCGACTTCATCCACCACGACATCTTCAACGGGCGGGTCTGGCCCGACTTCTTCGAGCTTTCGACCGGGGCCGACCGGTTTGTCCGCGGCACGCCCCTGGTGCTCCGCGAGCCGGTGGTCCGCGCGGGGCTGACCGTCACGCCGATTCCTGTCTCGCACTGCGTCGACACCTTCGGGGTTCTCATCGACGACGGCCGGTCGGCGGTCGCGATTCCCTCCGACACCGGGCCGACCGCCGAGCTCTGGAGGCACCTGCGGGAGTGTCCGCGGCTCGACGCGGTGTTTCTCGAGGTGAGCTTTCCAAACGCCCACGCCGACCTGGCGGCGACGACCGGCCACCACTGCCCGGCGACATTCGCCGCGGAGGTCGCCAAGCTCGACCGCGACGTCCGCTGGATCGTCGTCCACCGCAAGTCACGATTCGAGCGGGAGATCAACGCGGAACTCGAGGCCCTGCGGCTGCCGAACGTCGAGCTCGTGAAGCTGGGTGTGGCCTACGAGTTTTGAGGCCGGGCCCACGCCCGTCAGCCGGCCGTGACTTTCTGCCGCGAAACCTTCTTCCGCTCGTTTTCCGAGAGGAGGATCTTGCGGAGCCGGATCACGTTCGGCGTGACCTCCACCAGTTCGTCGTCCTCGATGTATTCGAGCGCCTCCTCCAGCGACATCCGCCGCGGCGGCTTGAGGAGGATGTTGCGGTCACTGCCCGAAGCCCGCATGTTGGTGAGTTTCTTTTCCTTGGTGGGGTTGACGATCATGTCGTCGTTGCGGGCGTTCTCCCCGCAGATCATCCCCTCGTAGACCTCGTCGCCCGGCTCGATGAAGAGATCGGCCCGCTCCTGCAGCCCGTCGAGGCCGAAGGCCACCGCCTTGCCCGGCACCATCGACACGAGCACGCCGTTGGCGCGGCCCGCCATCTCCCCCTCCATCGGCCGCCAGGCTTCGAAGCGGTGGTGCATGATCGCCGTGCCCTGCGTGGCGTTGAGCACCCGCGTCCGCAGGCCGATCAGGCCCCGGGCCGGGATGGAGAACGTCGCGTGGGCAAACTCGCCCCGCGAGCCCATGTGCTTGAGCTGGCCGCGACGGGAGCCCGTGAGCTCCATCACCGGCCCGAGCTTGTCGTGGGGCACCTCGACGACCAGCGTCTCGAACGGCTCCATCGTCACGCCGTTTTCCTTGTGCAGGATCACGCGGGGCTTGCCGACCGAGATCTCGAAGCCCTCGCGCCGCATCGTCTCGATGAGCACGGAGAGATGAAGCAGCCCTCGGCCCGACACGGCGAACTGCTCGGTGCCGGCGATCGGCTCGACACGGAGGGCCACGTTCCGCTCCAGCTCCTTCATGAGCCGGTCGCGGAGGTGCCGCGTGGTGAGGAACTTGCCCGCGCGGCCGACGAGCGGCGAGGTGTTGATGCCGAAGATCATCGAGAGCGTGGGCTCGTCCACCGAAAGCCGCGGCAGCGGGCGGGGCTCGGCCGCGTCGCAGATCGTGTCGCCGATCTCGACCTCCTCGATGCCGCTGACGGCCGCGATGTCGCCGGCCGTCGCCTGCTCGACATCGACACGGCCGAGTTTGTCGAACACCTGCACGCCGACCAGTTTCGCCGGCACGAGGCTGCCCGACGCCGTGGACCGCACCACCGCCGATGCCTTGGTGAGCGAGCCCGACTCCACGCGGCCGATCGCGATCCGGCCGACGTAGTCGGACCAGCCGAGCGTGGTCACGAGCATCCGCAGCGGCGCCGTCGGATCGACGAGCGGCCCGGGAATCTTGTCGAGCACGAGATCGAGCAGCGGCTGCATCGTGCCCTCGCGGACGGCGGGGTCGTGGGAGGCGTAGCCGCCGCGGCTGGAGGCGTAGACGAACGGGAAATCGGCAAGATCGTCGTCCGCTCCGAGCTCGAGGAACAGGCCGAGGATTTCGTCGAGGACTTCCAGCGGCCGCGCGTCGGGGCGGTCGATCTTGTTGACCACCACCACCGGCCGCAGTCGGCATTCGAGGGCCTTGGAGAGCACGAACCGCGTCTGGGGCATCGGCCCCTCGGCCGCATCGACGAGCACGAGCGCCCCGTCGGCCATCCGGAGCACCCGTTCCACTTCGCCGCCGAAGTCGGCGTGGCC
>SXHR01000137.1:0-31399 GCA_005773625.1 Planctomycetaceae bacterium
CGGCGACGGCCCCGGCGACGACGCCCGCCGGACCGGCAGCGGCGCCGGCCACCGCGAACGCGACGGCGCTCGCCGCAAGCCCCGCCGTCTCGCCGGCCCTGCGGCTCTCCCGCTCGCTCGCGCCCGACTGATGGGCCCGCCACTCCACCGCCAGCGCCGCGGCCTCGCCGACCAACGCCGCCGGCACCATGGTCTTCAGGCCCACACGGACCGTCGAGCCGATGGCCGTTCGAAAGGCGACACGTCCGGCGACGCCCGCTGCGGCACGGGCAGAGACGGCCGACGTCGTCCGCGAAACGGCCGCCGCCATGCGGGCCATCACGATGTCGACCTGCCGGCTCGCCCGGCGGCCCGTGGCGCACCACGTCGCGAAGTGCTCGCAGTTGTCGATCACGAGGTCGTAGCCCTCGCGGCCCTCGTGGGCCAGGGCCCGCTCGGCGACCTCGGCGGCCGGGTAGGTCGCCGGAGGATCGTTCCGCACCCTCACCATCGCCCCCCGGGAGAACTCCTCGACGCTCGTCCGCACCACCCGGCCGCCGCCCAGGGGATTGCGAAAATCGTCGGGCCGGGCATGGACGACGGTGCCGTCCCCGAGATCGATGCCGTGATGCAGGTATGTGACGGTCGAGCCGATGATTCGATGCTCGACCTCGAGACGGTCCCCTCGCGCCATGCACAAATCCTCCGTGCGGTCATTACGTCGCCGGGCGGCCCATGGTTCTGACGGCCGCCGGTGTCGCCGGCAAGGGCGGTTGGCTGAATAACCGTACCCCCTGCTGATTTCATCACGGTTTGGCCCGGATGCGGACGAAACGACCCGGTGTTCGGTCAGCCGCGGCTCCCGCGGCCGCAGAGGGTTTTTCGCACCGGCCTTCGACTTCTCTTCCCGAGGTGGCTACTCTGTAGGGCCCTGAAACAGTCCGCGGAAGTGTCTGGTCGGCAGGCCGCACCCGGGGCTGCGGGCCTCCGCCCAGTTCAAGGATGATGCGTACATGGCGATCGGGCTCGACGACGTCCTCACCACGAAGCCCGCCCCGGCGGTCGATCTCCCCGCCGTCGGGGCCGAGGTGCCGCCGGCCGAAAGACGTCTCGATCTGCCCGCGGCCGTGCAGCCGTTGCGGATCTACTGGGCCTATGCGATTCCCCTGACGCTCGTGCACCTCTTGTCGCTCCTGGCGTTCGTTCCCTGGCTCTTCAGCTGGACGGGGCTCGTCGCGGCGATCGTGACGCATTTCTTGTTCGGAGTGCTCGGCATCACCGTCGGCTATCACCGGCTGCTCACCCATCAGGGCTTCACCTGCCCCAAGTGGCTCGAGCACTCGCTGGCGATCATCGGCATCTTCACGCTTCAGGATTCCCCCGCCCGCTGGGTCGCGATCCACCGCATGCACCACAAGGAATCGGACCACCAGCCCGACCCGCATTCCCCGCTCGCCGGCTTCTTTTGGGGCCACATGGGCTGGCTCTACGTGGGCAGCCGGGACCATCAAAACATCTACTGTTTCGAACGGTACGTCCGCGACCTGTTTCGGGACCCCTTCTACTTCCGGCTCGAGAAGAATGTGACCTGGTTCGGGGTCTACGTCGCCCACGCCCTCGCCTTCGCGGCGGTCGGCGGGATCATCGGCTGGTCTACGGACGGCACGGCGGTCGAAGCCGGCCGCATGGCCCTCAGCCTGTTGGTGTGGGGGGTGTTCGTCCGCACGGTCTTCGGATTGCACCACACCTGGGCCGTCAACTCCGCATCCCACCTCTGGGGATACCGCAACTACGAGACCGCCGACAACAGCCGCAACAACTGGATCGTGTCGCTCTTGGCCCATGGCGAGGGCTGGCACAACAACCATCACGCCGACCAGCGGTCGGCCGCCCACGGCCATCGCTGGTGGGAGTTCGACATCTCGTGGTGGGTGATCCGCGGCCTCGAGGCGGTCGGACTCGCCAAGAACGTCGTCCGTCCCCGCGCCTGGAAGGCCTGATCCGGGGCCCGCTGAATCCCAAGGGGTGATCCGCCTCGTTCTGCAGATCGACCCGCTGGTTTTCCTGCGGAGCGGCCGGTCGCTAACGACGGCTTCCTCGACGAAAGGCCGCTCGTCGGCATACGTGCGGTTGCTCCCGTGGTGCACGCGGCGTGGCGGCCGCTTTCAACCGCTGCACGAAGCGAGTCCTGTTCGGGCGACAGCCGGGGCCGACGGCCCGGTGGAGGCGGGACGATCGAGCGGGAGCCGTATGGGGCGGCTTCGACGCGAGGAATGCCCCGGCCTGGGTGAGCGAGGCGGAGTGCTCACCCAGGCCGTCGGGGCACCCTTCTGGATCGCTACTCGGTCCGGACCATGACGAAGCCGTGATAGGCCTCGTTGCCGTGCTCGTGGATGTCGAGACCTTCGATCTCCTCCTGGGGCGAGACCCGGAGGCCGACCGTGGCCTTGATCAAGAGCCAGAAGATGGCCGAGACCGGCACCACGTAGGCTCCGACGAGCAGAACACCGACAAGCTGGCCGATCAGCTGTTTCGTGCCACCGCCGAAGAACAGCCCGGCGGTGGGCCCGCCAGCCGCCGCAGTGCCGAACGGCGTGTTGAGCACCGTGCCGGAGAGATCGGTCGTCGTGAACAGGCCCACGCAGAGCGTGCCGAAGATGCCGCAGACCAGATGGACGCTCGTGGCGCCGACCGGATCATCGACACGGATCTTGTCGAAGAACAACACCGAGAAGATCACCAACACGCCTGCGATCGCCCCGATGAGCAGCGAGCAGGGAACATTCGTGTAGGCGGCACTCGCCGTGATCCCCACCAGTCCGGCAAGACACCCGTTGAGCGTCATGCCGATGTCGGGCTTGCCGAGCAGGAGCCAGGCGGTGATCGTCGCGGTGATCGTCGCCGCTGCGGCTGAGGCATTGGTATTCACGGCCACCTGGGCAGCCAGCGCACCGCCGTCGCCAGCCACACCCATCGTGCTGCCCGGATTGAAGCCGAACCAGCCGAACCAGAGCACGAGGCAGCCGATGAAGGCGGCGGTCATGTTGTGGCCGGGGAGGGCGTTGATCCGTCCATCCGCCCTGTATTTGCCGATTCGGGGGCCGAGAATGATCGCCCCGGTCAGGGCTGCCCAGCCACCGACGGAGTGCACCACGGAACATCCGGCGAAGTCCCAGAAGTTCCACTCCGTGGCCAGGTAGCCATAACCCCAGATCCAGTGACCCACGACCGGATAGATCGCGATCGCCATGATGAAGGAGAAAATGATGAACGAGTGGTACTTGATCCGCTCGGCGACCGCTCCGGAAACGATCGTGGCGGCCGTTCCCGCGAACACCAGTTGGAAGAAAAACTTCGCGTAGAGGGGCACGTGGGTCCAGCTGATGGAGGGATAGACGCCCTTGTACTTGTCTCCCATCAGCGGACTGTTGTCGTAGGCTGGGTCGAACCCACCCACCATCCACGTGCCCGACTGGCCGATCCAGCCGCGATCGCCCGCCCCGAACATCAGATCCCAGCCCACGAGCCAGAACGCGATCGTCGTGGCCGCGAACACGATGAAGTTTTTCGAGAGGATATTGACGCAGTTCTTCGACCGCGCGAAACCCGTTTCGACGCAGCCGAAGCCGAGATTCATGAAGAAGACCAGCATGCTGCAGATCAGCACCCAGACGGTGTCGGCACCCGTCCAGAGCTTCTCGACCATCTGCTCCACCGACATGAGATTCGGCTTGTAGCCGGCGGCCGTCGTTTCAGCCGCCGCGGCGGCGGCGGCGGCCGGTTCGGCGACCGCGTCGTCAGCGGACAGCCCGACCTGGGCCAGGCAAGCGGTCAACGAAACCATCACCGCGAATCCCGCCGCGGCCGCGACCAGGCTCCTGCCGGCGAATCGTGGCCGCGTGCCGGCCACCGCAGCGGGCGAACCCGCAGACCCGAACCGACCCCGGGACAGACGAACACACTCCCCGAGCAGGGAGGGAAGAAATAACCGCATCGTGCGACTCCAGAAGGAACAACAAACCGACGAGGGCTGTCTCCGCAGCAGGCACCTCACCGGGCTCCAGGCACACCCTGGAAGCCTCGACCATCGGAGTAACGCTGAGCAAGCGGCGTGCCAAACTCACTTGCCGGGTGGTACCGGCGGCACGCCGTGCCGCGGACCAGCCGCGGAACAGTGGCCTTGCCAAGTTGCGCCACTCGGCTTTTTCAAGTTCTTCAACCGGGCTTTGACTCCGGCCGGTATCCGCGCGAAGACACTCCTCGGCGAGCGGTTGCTTTTTCGCCGGAACGGCACGCCGCACTGTTTCTGAGCACTCTGCTGCTCGCAAACAAGGCACGAGTCGCCGCGCCGCGAGGGCTCCGGCCGACCACCACGCTGGTCCGAGCCGCGGCCGCGTCAGGGGCCCACTTCGAGGCACCTGAGCGTGTGATCGTCGCGGAGGTAGAGCCGCCGGCCGGCGAGGGCGGGCAGGGCCCGCACCGCGCCGCCGGCCGGGTCTGCGGCGAAGGGTCGTGCGCGGGCGAGCACCTCGAGCCCCGTCGGGTCGGGACGCACGAGCACGAGTTCCCCGTCGGTCTTGACGACGAGCAGTTTGCCGTCGGCGAGAAGCATCGTGCCGTAGCCGAAGTCACGCTCCTTCCAGAGCAGCCGGCCCGTCCGCCGGTCGATGCACTTGAAGTCGGCCGGCGGGACGTCGTCGCGGCCGTCGATGCAATACAGCCGGCCGTCCACTTCGATCGGCGTCGCGTACTGGCTTGCGAGCGGCTCCGCCCCCTCCCAGACGGGCGTGACGCCGCGGGCGTCGAACGCGGCGTAGACCGAGCCGATGCCATAGGCCGCGGTGACGAGCAGGTGCCCGTCGCCGAAGGCGAGCGGCGAGGCCGCGTTGACCGTCGGTCCCCGTTGTCCGAAGGGAAACTTCCAGCGGACGGTCCCGGTTGCCGGGTCGAGGAGCAGGCACTGGTAGCGCGTGACCACGACCGCGTGGTCGTGCCCTTCGATCCGCACGCACACCGGCGCCGCATAGCTCGCCGGCTCGGCCGTCGCCGTCCAGAGCGTCTCGCCGGTGGCGGAATCAAATGCCACGACACCCGCCTCCCGCTTCGCACCGCCGACGTTGACGATCACCCGCCGGCCGATGACGAGCGGCGTGGAGCCGCAGCCGAAATAGCCCTCGGCCGCTCCGAACTCGAGACGCGTGTCGCGGCTCCAGAGCCTTTTTCCCGTGGCCGCATCGATGCAGGCCAGCACGCCCTGCGCGCCAAACACGATGACGCGGCCTTCATGGACGACGGGCGTGCAGAGCGGCCCGTCGCCGCCCCCCACCTGCGGCCGAAAGCGGGTCGGATGCGAATCGCTCCAGAGCGTTTTTCCCGTCGTCTCCTCGAGCGACTCGAGCGACTCGCGGTCATCGACGCGATGAAACAGGTACACCCGCCCCCCCGCGACGGCCACGCCGGCGACCCCGGCCCCGACCGTTCGACTCCAGAGGGTCTTCGGGCCTGCGGCGGGCCACGCGGCGGCGAGCCGCTCGTCCGCCGCAGCGACCCCGTTGCGGGATGGACCGAGGATCTGCGGCCATTCACCCGCCGAGGCCACCGCCGCCACCGCCGCCAGCACAACCGCGGCGAAGAGGCAGGCGACACGCATCAGTCGATCCGGTTTCGCTGGCGGTAATACTTGAAGCCCGGCACGAAGAAGCAGGCCCCGCTCACGAGTCCGAAGATGATGTGCTGGTAGGCGGGCAGGAGACACATCACCAGCGCCGTCGCGAAGAGCGCGGCGGCCTGGACGTAGAACGCGCCCGAAAGAATCCCCGCCTTCGCGAAAAACACGAGCCCCGCGAACAGGGCCAGCACCGGGGAGAGCGTGAGCACGTCCAGGCCCAGCAGCTGCTCGATCGAGAACAGGAACGTGCTGGCGATCATGCTCCCCCCCCAGACGTGGGCGATCTGCCGTTCGACGGCGGTCACCGGTCCGTTGCGGTGTCGCAGCGCCCAGAAGATCGGCGCCCAGAGCGTGAGCCCGCCACCCCAGAGCACCAGATACGGCCAGCGGCTCGTCACTCCCTGCCAGGCCAGCACGTCGGTGACCACGCAGAGCGCGAGGACCACCACCGAATGCCACATCCAGAGCAGGCCCCAGTTCTCCAGGACGACCGCATGATGCGTCTCGCGGAAGAGCCGGGAGACGATGTCGGCCAGCCCGCCCGTGCGGGCCGCCACCGGGTCGCCGGCGAGGGCCGCCCGCAGGTCCGCGGCGAGTTCGGCCGCTGAGGCATACCGCAGATCCTGTGGCTTCTGGAGGCTCTTGAGCGCGATCATCTCGAGATCGCGGTCGGCAGCCGGAAACACCGTGCGTGGCATCGGCGGATCGGCCTCGAGCACGGCGAGGAGCGTGTCCATCGGGGTCGCCGCCTGGAACGGCGGTCGTCCGCAGAGCGTCTGATAGAGAATCGCACCCAGGCTCCAGACGTCGCTCACGGGGCCGACGTCGCCGCGGCTGCCCGCCGCCTGCTCGGGCGACATGTAGCAGGGCGTGCCGAGGATGGCGCCGGTGTGGGTGACCGAGTCGGAATCCTCGAGCCTTTTGGCGAGGCCGAAGTCGGAGACGAGCGGCTCTCCCGCCGCGTCGATGAGAATGTTCGACGGTTTGAGGTCGCGGTGCAGCACGCCGCGGTCGTGCGCCGCCTGCACGGCGTCGGCCACCTTCGCCAGGAGTCCCGCCGCCTCCCGCGGCGGCAGCGGCCCAACGCCGAGCCGCTTGGCAAGCGTGGTGCCTTCGATGAACCGCATGCTGTAGAAGGGGAGTCCTTCGCACTCTCCGACCTCGAAGATCGGCACGATCCCGGGATGATCGAGGTGGGCGGCCGCCTCGGCCTCGCTGCGAAACCGGGCCAGATCGGCGGCGCTCGCCAGGTCCCGCCGCAGGAGCATCTTGATCGCGACGGTGCGACCGAGGCTCAGCTGGATCGCCCGGTAGACGACCCCCATGCCGCCGCGACCGATCTCCTCGAGGAGCCGGTAGTCGCCAAACGCCGCCGGCAGCGGGGTGGCTCCCGGCATGAATCCGCCGCGATCGGCCGGAGGCCGCGGGGCGGGCTGTGACCATTCGGCACCACCGAGCAGCATGATCGTCGATTTCTCGGCGATGGCGTCCGCGACCGACATCGCCGAGAAGAGTTCCCGGAGTTGTCCGGCGAGATCCGGATGCGCCGTCGCCATCGAATCGAGCAACCGCTGCGCTGCGGGGCCGACCTGATCGGAGAGTTCGTCAACCAGCGCCGCCAGCACCTCCTCGCGGTCGGGGGGCAGAAGCGTGTCGATGGCCCGCGTTTGGGTCGGCATGAGGGCGATGGACCGGAGATTCGAGAGTCGGACTGGGTTCCCGTCGGGAATGATAGACCCACGGCGATCGGGGGGAGAGCCCCGGCCGCCCCTTTTCAGGCCTCCGGCTGACCACCTTCCAGCAGCACCCGGAGGCGACGCATCGCCCGCAGATACCGCATCCCGGCCGCCGGTTTCGAGAGCCCGAGCGCCTCGGCCGCATCGGCGGTCGAGAGGTGCTCGAAATGCTTGAGGAGGACGATCTGCCGGTCGGTCTCGTCGAGAAACTCGACGGCCGCCGCGAATCGCCGCTCGAGTTCGTGCCAGGTCGCCGCGGCCGCGGGGGTGAGTTCACGGTCGGCGATCTGGCCCATGAAGTCGGCTTCCGACTGACCGCCGTCGCCGGGGACGACCAGCGGCACCTCCCGATCGAGGCTGCGACTGGCGGCAACCCGGTGGCGACGGTGCGCGTCGATGAGCCGGTCACGGGCCATGTGTCGCAGCCAGAGCCGAAACGGCATGGTGGGATTGGCGAGATAGTCGCCGAGCCGCCGGTTCGCCTCGATCATCACGTCCTGCACGATGTCGCTCGCGTCCACCCGGCGTTCGATCACGCGGTCCATCCGTTGATCGATCATGCGGCGGATCGCGGAGCGGTGCCGTTCGAGCAGGCCGTTGATCGCGGCCGCGTCGCCGCCGCGGACGCGGTCGAGCAGCACCATGGTCTGCGGCGCCGCATCGCCGGCCGACGATTTCGGACCGGCGGTTCCAACGGGAGCGGGCGGGTCGGTTGGTCTGGTCACGCGGGACGTCAGGCTGGTGAGGGGAGGGGCTGACAGCCGCTTCATCCTACCAACGTGTCGTCCGACGCGGTGGTGACGGTCGTGCACGACATCCGGCCGCGAACGGGGAGAGGGGGGCCTTTTTTCGCGGGCTGCGGCCCGCTTTTTTTGCCCCGCGCCCAAACGTGATCCATAATCGCGGGCGGTCAACGGAGCGACCGCTGGATGCCGCGACCAATCGCGGCCCCCCGCGAACGGATGCCCACGTGCCAGTCGTCTGCCCACCGGCGTCGCGCGCCCCCCACCGGTTCCGCACCGGCGGGCTCTTGTGCGGCCTGGTGCTCGCGACCTGCGGCCTCGCCGTCGCCGCCGATCCCACGGCATGGCCGCCGATCGCTCCGTCCCCGGGGGACATGCCCACGGCGGCAGTGCACGCCCCGCACGAGGACCTGGCGGCCCGCACCTCGGCGCTGGTGCACGAGGGCCGTTGGGCCGATGTCGTGAGCATCTGCGAGACGGCCGCCCGCAAGGGAACGCTCGCTGCCGCCCTGCATCAGCAATACGACCTCGCCAAGCTCCACTGCGACGTCGCTCGACGGCACGCCGAGCCCGCCTTCCGCAACCAACTGGGCACGCTCTCCGAGGCCGACGCCCGCCGCGTCTATGCCGAGGTGCTGTCGCGGATCGGTTCGCATCACGTTGAAAATCCCGACTACGCCCGACTCGTGAGACGTGGGCTCAAGGCCGTCGATGTCGCCCTCGACGAGCCCTCCTTCGCGGCCGCTCATGCCGCTCAGGCCACTCCCGAGCGGCGGCGGCTCTACCGCGATCAGGTCGCGCGGATCGCCGCCACCCAGCCGGTCTCGTCGCAGGCCGACGCCGAAGCGGTCGCGGCGTGGGTCGCGCGGATCGGTCATTCGATCCTCGGCGTTCCTTCCGCCGTGACGCTGATGGAGATGGCCGCGGCCGCCGTGGGAGGCCTCGACGAATACTCCGCGTTTCTCACCAACGGCCAACTCGACGACCTGTATGCCCAGATCGAGGGCAACTTCGTGGGGCTCGGCGTGGAACTCAAAAGCGCCGCCGACGGCCTGCTCGTCGTCCACGTCATCCCGGGGAGTCCGGCCGAGCGGTCGGGCATCCGCGCCGGCGACCACCTCGTGGGGGTCGGTGGCCGCTCGATCGGCGGGATGAGCGTCGATGAGGCGGCCCATCTGCTCCAGGGTCCGGAGGGGTCGCTCGTCACGCTCGCGATCCTCAGGGCCCCGGCGCCCGCCCGCGCGGTGACCGTCCGTCGCGAGCACGTGGAGGTGCCGAGCGTCGAGCAGGTGCGGATGCTCGACCAATCAGCCGGCATCGCCTTCCTCAAGCTCACTTCATTTCAAAAGACCACCGCCGCCGACCTCGAGGCCGCGCTTCGCAAGCTCGATGCGGCCGGCATGCGTTCGCTGGTGATCGACCTTCGCGGCAACCCCGGCGGACTGCTCTCGGCGGCGGTCGATGTCGCCGATCTGTTCCTCGAACGCGGTCTGGTCGTCGCGACCCGCGGCCGCAGCCCCGACGAAGACTTCAACTATTCGGCGGGCCGCCCCGGGACATGGCGGATGCCGCTGGTGCTCGTGATCGACGGCGACTCGGCCAGCTCCAGCGAGATCTTCGCCGGTGCCATCCGCGATCATCGCCGCGGCACCATCGTCGGGACGCGGAGCTATGGCAAGGGTTCGATCCAGGGCATCTTCCCGCTGGAAGCGGCGGGGGTCGGGATGCGGCTGACGACGGCGAAGTTTTTCTCTCCCCAGGGCCTGCCGTACAGCAGCGTGGGGGTGGAGCCCGACGTGCCGGTTCGCACCGTGGCCCGCCCCGTCGACGGGCTGGTCGTCGCCGGATCGGCCGACACGGTCCTGGCCGCCGCCACCGACGTGGCGCGGAGGATGACGCTCCGCCCCGCCACCCGCTCGACGGCGGCCCGGTGACCCCGACAGCCGGCACGAACGCTACTTGAACTGCCTCTTCCCCACGGCTAGTCTGCGGGGGTTGATTGGAAGGCCCGTCGCTGAAAATCTTCTTCTGGCTGCGACGAGCCGGACATGATTCGGAGGCCTCGCGAGTGAGCGGACTCGCGTGGCCCGGGTCGTCGGGATCCCGAAGTGCCGGATTCCCGACAGTCAGCTTTCCGACAGCTCGATTCCCGACAGCCCGATTCCCGACCGTCAGAATCCCAACAGACAGACAGCCATCAGGAAGTTCCCGCCTGCCAACCCCGCAAGGACTCTCCCCATGACCACCGCCCGCGCCAGTGCCGTCGCCGCCATCAACAACTCCAAGCCCACCGGTCAGGCTTGGAACTTTCGCGAAACGCCGACCAGCGAGATCTTCGGCGCCAACGTGTTCAGCGAGTCGGTCATGAAAGACCGGCTGCCGAAGAGCGTCTACAAGGCACTCCAGGCGACGATCAAGCAGGGCAAGCCGATCGATCACACGATCGCCGACGCGGTGGCCCTGGCGATGAAGGATTGGGCGATCGAGAAGGGGGCCACGCACTACGCCCACGTCTTCTACCCGCTCACCGGCATCACCGCCGAGAAGCACGACAGCTTCCTGACGCCGACGGGCGACGGCGACGCGATCGCGGAGTTCTCGGGCAAGGAACTGATCCAGGGTGAGCCCGACGCCTCGAGCTTCCCGTCGGGCGGACTCCGCGCCACGTTCGAGGCCCGCGGCTACACCGCCTGGGATCCGACGAGCCCCGCCTACATCCTCGACAACCCCAACGGCACCACGCTCTGCATCCCCACGGCGTTCTGCTCGTGGACCGGCGAGGCTCTCGACAAGAAGACGCCGCTGCTGCGGTCGATGCAGGCGGTCGACAAGCAGGCCCGCCGGGTGCTGGCGATGTTCGGCCACAAGGACGTGGGGCAGATCACGGCCTCGGCCGGCCCCGAGCAGGAATACTTCCTGATCGACCGTAACTTCTTCTTCGCCCGGCCCGATCTCGTGATGGCCGGCCGGACGCTGTTCGGGGCCAAGCCGCCGAAGGGGCAGGAGTTCGAAGACCAGTATTTCGGGGCCATCCCCGAGCGGGTGCTCGCCTGCATGCTCGAAGGGGAGCGGGAGCTGTTCAAGCTCGGCGTGCCGGTGAAGACGCGGCACAACGAGGTCGCCCCGAGCCAGTATGAAATCGCGCCGATGTACGAGAACGCCAACATCGCGACCGACCACCAGCAGACGATCATGCAGGTGCTGACGCGGGTGGCTCAGAAATACGGCATGTCCTGCCTGCTGCACGAGAAGCCCTTCGCGGGGATCAATGGCTCGGGCAAGCACGTCAACTGGTCGATCGGCTGCAAGCTCGGCAACCTGCTCGAGCCGGGCGAAACGCCCCATGCCAACATGCAGTTCCTCGTGTTCTGCGCCGCGGTGATCCGCGCGGTGCACCTCCACTCCGACATGCTTCGTGCCGTGGTGGCGGCCAGCGGCAACGACCATCGGCTCGGTGCCAACGAGGCTCCTCCCGCCATCATCTCGATCTTCCTCGGCGACCAGCTCGCCGACGTCTTCGAGCAGATCGAGAAGGGCAAGGCGACGAGCTCCAAGTCGACCGGCACGCTCACGGTGGGCGTGGATACGCTGCCGACCCTGCCAAAGCACGCCGGCGACCGCAACCGGACGAGCCCGTTCGCCTTCACGGGCAACAAGTTCGAGTTCCGCGCGGTGGGTTCGAGCCAGTCGATCGCCGGCCCGCTCGTCGCCCTCAACACGATCATGGCCGAGAGCCTCGACTACATCGCGACGGAGCTCGAGAAGGCCACCGGGGGCGACCTGGCAAAGCTGCCCGGGGCCGTGGAGAAGCTCCTCCAGAAGATCATCTCCGACCACAAGGCGGTGATCTTCAACGGCAACGGCTACTCGCAGGAGTGGCATGAAGAAGCGAAGAAGCGGGGCCTGCCCAATCTGAAGGCCACGCCCGAGGCGCTCGACGTGCTCGTTTCGCCCAAGAACATCGCCCTCTTCGAGAAGTACGGCGTGCTCTCGGAACGGGAGATGCGGAGCCGCTATGACATCTACATGGAGCGGTACTGCAAGGACATCAACACCGAGGCCTCGTCCGCCCTGCAGATCGCCAAGACGATGATCCTTCCGGCCGGCTACCGCTATCAGGGCGAGCTGGTCGACATCGCCAGCAAGCTGAAGGGGCTGGGTCATGCACCCCACCTGGGCACGCTCGACAAGCTCACCAAGCTCGTGGGCGAGTTCGAGGGACGGATCGAGGCGCTCGAGAAGGCGCACGGCCACCACGGTGGCGGTGATCTCCGGGCCGAGGTCAGGCATTTCCACGACGACGTCATCCCGGCGATGGCGGCGCTGCGTGAGACGGCCGACCAGATCGAGGTCATCCTGCCCGACGATCTCTGGCCGCTGCCGACCTACCGTGAGATGCTGTTCATCAAGTGAATCACTCCGACCTCGTAGCATCGATCGCGGCGGAGTGCGATCGGCTCGGGCTCGCGGTGCCTCCGGAAGCCATGCCCGGGCTGGCCGCGTATGCGGCCAGCCTCTGGGCGTGGAATGAGAAGCTCAACCTCACGCGTCACGGCGACGTGGAGAAGTTCGTGTCCCGCGACGTGGCCGATGCGGTGGCGATCGCCCCGCATCTGGCACGGGGCGAACGCTTGTTGGACGTCGGCACCGGCGGCGGTACGCCCGGCGTGATCCTGGCTTTGCTGCGTCCCGATCTCCGGGTCGAACTCGTGGACAGTGTCGCCAAGAAGGCTCGTGCGGTGCGGGAAATCGTGCGGGAGACGGGGCTCCACCTCCCGGTGCACGAGGGTTCGGCCCAGGCACTCGTGGCCGGACGGCCGACGGGTCCAGAGCGCTACGACACACTCGTGGTGCGGGCGGTGGCCCCGCTGGCCAAACTCCTCGGCTGGTTCGAGCCGATCTGCGATGCCTTCGGACGAATGCTCGTCGTGAAGGGGCCGCGCTGGGACGAGGAGAAGACCGAGGCCGTCTTTCGGGGTCTCGTGAGAAAAGTCAGCGTCCGCCGCATCGCGTCGTGGCCGATCCCCGGCAGCGACAACGAGAGCGTGTTGCTCGACATCGCCAGCCGTTCGACCTCCTAGCAGACTGTGGAACAAGTCTGCCCGAGCAGGATGCGAGGATCATCGACCGTGGAAACCCTCGGCGTTTCCACCGGTCGATCCAGTGGACAAAGGTCATGGATGACTTCGGCCACGGACTGCTAGAGATTCATGCCGAGATAACCGCCGGCGGCGTCGCTGTCGGCCTGCTCCCGCGCGAGCCGCTCCAGTGCCCGCGAGAGGTCGCCCGCGGCGATGTAGCGGTCAAACTCGATTTCCACGGCCCGCTTGGCCGCCAGCCGCAGCCACTCGACCGCGGGCTGGGTAAGCCAGTCGCACGTCTCCTGGTCGAGGGCGATCTCCAGGTCGGCGCCGATCGTCCGCGAGTCGGCGTCATCGGTGAGCAGTGTGCCCTCGAACCGGAACCGCACCCACCCCACCTCCGGATCGTTGGTAAAACGGAAGGTACAGCCGCCGTCGGTCAGGTAATACGCGTTTCGGGTGCCGTGCCGGGCCACCGCCTGCTGCATCCTCCCGAGCCGCACCCGATAGGCGGGAGACGCATCGAGCGGAATATCGAGCCGGGGAACGCTCCGCAGGGGCGTGCACTCGAACGTGATCGCAACGGCGGGACGGGATGATTCAACGCTCATGATCATGTCAGTGTATCGCCGTCATCGGCTCGCGGCGCTGGTCGTCTTGATCACCCAGTTGGCCGGGGGCTGCGGTGCCCGGCCGCCCGGTGCGGCGCCGCAGCGGCTGGCCGAGACCCGGCGCTGCATGGGCGTGCCCTGGACGATCACGGTCTGCACGGCGGATCGGGCCGCCGGCGCGGCGGCGATCACCGCGGCTTTTGCGGAGGTCGAGCGGCTGGAGCGGGTCCTCTCGGACTATGACCCGACGAGCGAACTGAGCCGGCTGTCGGCCGAAAGTCGTCCGCGGGCGCCGATCACCGTCAGCGAAGACCTCTGGGCCGTGCTCGTCCGCGCGGCCGAAATTGCGGACGCGACCGACGGGGCCTTCGACATCACGGTGGGCCCGCTGACCTCGCTCTGGCGGCAGTCGCGGCGCTCCGGGCATCTGCCCCGGGCGGACAAACTCGCGGCGGCCCGGGCGGCGGTCGGCGCCGACGCGATCGTCCTCGACGCCGCCTCGCGGACCGTGTCGCTCGCCCGGCCCTCCATGCGGCTCGATCCGGGGGGCATCGGCATGGGCTTCGCCGCCGACCGCGCGCTCGCGGCCCTCTCCCGGCACGGCATCGCGTCGGCGATGGTGGATGCCTCGGGCGATGTCGCCGTCTCGGCGGCGCCCCCCGGAACAGCGGGCTGGCGGATCGCCGTCGCCGGGCTGATCCGCGGGGATGGGGCCGTTGGCGACACGCTCCTCCTCGAGCACGCCGCGGTCACCACCTCGGGAGACGCCCATCAGGCGGTGGAAATCGACGGCCGCCGGTACAGCCACGTCGTCGATCCCAGAACGGGGATCGGCGTGGCCGGTCCCGCCGCCGTGACCGTGATCGCACCCGATTGCACCACGGCCGACGCCCTGGCGACGGCGGCCAATGTGCTGGGACCCGAGTCGGGTCCCGCCGCGATCGCACGGTTTCCCGGCTGCTCCGCCCGGTTCATCTGGCGGGAGGGGGGCACCACCAGGAGCCTGGCCACACCCGGCTGGCCGGTTCCCTGACCTTCTTTTCACCAGGCTTGCCCAGCTTGCCTCGAAAACGGACGACTCTGACGATTGTTCCAAGTTTGCGGGCAGGGCCGTCGATAGCAGTGGTGCTGCCGCTGCGCCTCGGTGCACGCGGTGCGGGCACGGAGTCGGGGGGCGCCGTGCCGGGATCTCACCGCTGTCAGCAGCCGTGAGGTCCCCCTGGGCGCAGCGGCCGCACCTTCGACTGTCCGCCACCGACCCCAAGCACGCCGGGCCCGCCCCGGCGCCCCCGCCGTGCCGCGACTTGCCCGACAACTCTGGGTGGCCCTGATGAGCCTCACGCTCGTCGCCAGCGGGTGTGCGCCGCGACAGCCGTTCTACTTCTTCGAGGACGGCGACCTCTCGCATTACGTCGGTGCGATCCAGAAACTCGAATATCCCGACAGCGATCAGGCTCCCCTCGACGAGGCTGCCGGCGCGGTCGAACCGCTCACCCTCTCGAATCCCAGCTTCGACAACATCTGGGAGGTCTCCCTCGAGGAGGCGATCCGCACTTCGCTGGAAAATGGCAAGGTGCTCCGCAACCTCGGTGGCCGGTTCGGCAGTTTCGGTGGTCCGCGTCCCCAGACGGGTGAGCCGCCGGTATCGCTGCTGACCAACCCGCAGGCCACACCGAGCATCTACGATCCCGCGATCGTCGAGACCGATCCGTTCCGTGGCGTCGAGAGCGCCCTGGCGCTCTTCGATGCCCAACTCTCGAGTTCGCTCACGTGGGAACGGCAGAACCGGCCGCAGAACTTCAACAGCGGAACGGGCGCGCGGATCTTCCCGCAACAACTGCTCGGCGACACCGGCAACTGGACGACCGGGATCCAGAAGCGGACCGCGACCGGTGCAACATTCGGCGTCGCCAACTCGACCCTCTTCGACAACAACAACTCGCCGATCCGCGAGGTGCCCTCCACCTGGACGACGAACTACGACTTCACGTTCAGCCAGCCGCTCCTCCAAGGGGCCGGTGTGACCTACAACCGGATCGCCGGTCCCGACTTCTTCGACAACACCCTGGGGCGGCCCAACTTCCGCGGCGTGCTCCTGGCCCGGATCAACGCCGACATCTCGCTGGCCGACTTCGAGGCGGGCGTCCGCAACCTCGTCAGCGACACCGAGCAGTCGTACTGGGAGCTCTACTTCGCCTACCGCAATCTGGAGGCCCGCAAGGCCGGCCGTGACAGTTCGCTCGAGGCCTGGCGGAAGGTGCACGCCCTCTACGTCGAGCAGTCCCGCGGCGGCGAGGCCGACAAGGAGGCCCAGGCCCGCGAGCAGTATTTCTTCTTCAGGAGCGAGGTCGAGCAGGCCCTCACCGACGTCTATCGCTGCGAGAACCGCCTGCGGTACATGATGGGCATTTCGGCGAGCGACGGCCGGCTGATCCGGCCGTCGGACGAGCCGACCACCGCCCGGATCGCGTTCGACTGGCAGCAGTCGCTCGTCGAGGCCCTGTCGCGGTCGGCGGAGCTCCGCAAGCAGAAGTGGGTGATCAAGCAGCGGGAGCTCGAACTCACCGCCGCCAAGAACCTGATCCTGCCACGCCTCGACATGGTCGGCCGCTGGCGGTTCCTCGGCATGGGCCAGGATCTCATCAACCAGAACTACGACCCTTATGACGCCAACAGCTTCGATCAGCTCGCCGGCACCGATGCCTACTCGACCCTCCTGAGCGGCCAGTTCCAGGAATGGCAGGCCGGGGCACAGTTCCAGATGCCGCTCGGCTTCCGCCGGGAACTGGCCACGGTGCGGCACCACCAGCTCCAACTGGCCCGCGAGCGGGCCCGGCTCCAGGACGAGGAACTCGAGGCCTCGCACGCGCTGGTCGAGGCGGTGCGGAACGTCGATACCAACTTCGCCCTCGCCCAGACCAACTTCAACCGACGCGTGGCCGCCGAGCGGCAGGTCGAAGCCGTGCAGGCGGCCTACGACGCCAACACCGTCACCCTCGACCAGCTCCTCGACGCCCAAAGGCGGCGGGCCGAGGCGGAGAGCTCCTACTACCGCTCGGTCGTCGACTACAACCGCTCGATCTCGCAGCTGCATTACCGCAAGGGCTCGTTGCTCGAATACAACGGCGTGTTCCTCGCCGAGGGTCCGTGGCCGGGCAAGGCCTACTTCGACGCCCACCGCCGGGCCCGCCAGCGGGACGCCAGCCTGTACCTCGACTACGGCCACTCGCGACCCGGTGTCTTCAGCCGCGGTGCGATCTCGCAGAACTTCGAGGAGCTCGGCGCCGACGCCCGGGCCACGCAGCTCCCGCCCCGCGATCCGGCGACGCGACCCGAATCCGTGCCGACACCGGCGCCGCTCCCTGCGGCCCCCGGCACGAGAACCGAGCCCCCGGCCCCCGGTCTGCTGCCGCCACCGGCCTGAGAGCCCCGGCTTCGACTTTTGCAGTTTTCGGAGGCATGAGAAGTCACCCGTAGACCGGATAGCCCCTGCCGAGCACTCACAAACCGCAAAAGTCGAACGAACAAACCGTGGAACAAGTCTGCCTGAGCAGGAGGCGAGGATCATCTACCGGCGGAAACCCTCGGCGTTTCCACCGTTCGATCCAGTGAAAGACGTCCTGGATGGCTTTGGCCACGGACAGGGAGCGGGCTCACGCCACCTGCTTCGCGACCCAGGCATGGAGCATCGCGAACTGCTTCGCGAAATCCTGCTCCGTCACGCCCAGCGGACTCTTGAAGAAGCAGGCCAGCCAATCGAGCGGGCCGTATTCGCCCGCGCGGTGGGCCCGCTCGACGAGCCGCACGAGATCGAGCACGAGGGGAGCGGCGAGAATCGAGTCGCAGCCCTGCCAGGTGAACTGCAGCGTCATCGGGGTGCCGAGGAACCCGCGGAAGTGGATGTGATCCCACGCGGTCTTCCAGTCGCCGAGGCTCCGGATGTATTCGATCGAAACATGCGTCTGCGGCGGATACCCGAGAATGCTCGCGAGCAGGTGGTCCTTGCTCCGCACCTTGGCGGCCTTGTTTCGCGGGTCGTCCAGCACGTGGCCATCCATGTTGCCGAAGATGTTGTGGCCGACCCAGCTCATGACCTCCAGGTTGCGGGCGGCGAACATCGGGGCCAGCACGCTCTTGAGGAGCGTCTCCCCCGTCTTGCCGTCGCAGCCGGCATGGGCGATCCGCCTTTCACGGGCGACCGCCTGCAGCGCCTCCGGCGTCGAGCCCGCCGAGGGGGTGAAGTTGACGTAGGAACAACCCGCCTCCGCGGCCGCGAGAAAGTAGAGGCTGCTCGCCGGCAGCGGGCACTCGAGGGCGTCGTCGAGCAGCGGCTCGATCTCGGCGAAATCCAGCGGAATCGGCCGTGCCGGCGGGGGCTCGGTCGAGGCCACGTTCACGACCACCACGTGGGCCAGCCCCTCGGCCTGCCGGAAGGCTTCGATGTCGGCGCGGATGCGGGCGATCGCCCCCCGGGGCGTCTCGGCGACGGCCACGCTCGGCATGTCGGCGAGGCCGCGGATCCTGTCACCGGTCGCCACGATGGTGCCCGGACGCAGCCGGGACTCCACCTCGGCGAAGTAATCCACCGCTCCCTCGAGAAGCTCCGGCACGATCGCCCGGCTCTCGACCCACATCCGTCGGGCCTCGTTCCAGAGACTTCCGGAGCGGATGTCGTGGCCGCCGACGACGATGTCGTCGAAGCCGACGAGCGACAGCCCGTTGAAGGGCGGAGTCTCCGTCACGAGACCCACGGGCTCCACCGCGGCGTGGCGGAGAGACGCCAGGCCCGTCATGAGGGTCGTCGCGATTCCCCCCTTCGCGCCGATGAGCCACAGGCCAATGCGGTTGACCGGCATGCAACAGTGCCTTTCGGAGGGGCGGGGCGGGCGGCAGCAGAGGGCATCCGGGGCGTCCGCCCCGGACCACTCATTCTTCTCCGGCCATGGGCGGCGTCAAGCGATGACGGTCCTGCCGGAGCCAGCCGCCCCCGGCCCGGTTGCGTCAAGGAGAACCCGCTTCGAGGATGCCCTGCTGCTCGATCCACGACTGCATCGCCTTGCCCTGATTCATGAGCAGGGAGAGCGTCCGCCACTGTCGTTCGCTGACGGCCGCCTTGATGCGGGAGGTGTCGGTCCGGGACAAGACCATCATCACGAGCATCTGTCGAACATGATCATTATCCTGCTGCGGCCCCAGCTCATCGAGGCGCAGGGCGGGCTCACGGGCGAGCAGGATCTCCTCGATCAGCTCATGCTGCGCCTGGCTGAGGCCGAGCATGTCGTCCATCTTCACAACCGCCGCCACGACCATTTCCTTCCAGCGAAACGAACGTCGGCCGCGGATCTCCTGCTGCATGCCGGCGAGCTGTTGTTCCGAGAGCGTCGTGGACAGGGCGTCTGCAAACAGCGAACCCTTGTCGGAGAGCCCCCGCAGTCGCTGCCGGCACTGCTGCACGTCCTGCTGGAACTGCTGCCACTGTTTCTGCCCCTGTTGATCGTTGAAGTTGATCCGAACGCCCGCATACCGGCGGCGGACGGCGTCGACCTCCTCGGCGAACCGCCGGACGTCGGCCTCGATGAGCAGCCTCAGCTTCTGCCGCTGCAGGTCGTCGAGCTCGCAGGCCTCGGAGATCCGCGCGAGCTGTTTTTCCGCGGCGGCCCGCGCCCGGACCACCGTCGGTGATTCCGGCGGCCCAGCCTCGTCGCCCGCGACCGGCCGCCCGATGATCACCCGACCGTTGACGATGAGCCTGCCCTGGACCTGCAGGCCCCCGCCGTTGTTCCCCCGCAGGGCCCAGCCGTTGCCCTGTTGCTCGAAAAGGTTGGTGTCGAAGTTGGACTCCAGATCGACGAGCTGCTGCTCCGGCAGGGGCTGCGATGGCGCCGACTCCTCGACCACGCGGTCATCCTCGGCCCGCAACGCGGAAAAAGGCCAGCCGCCGGCCGTGAGGGCCAGGAGGATCACCGCACACGAGCGGGTGAAAGCGACGGCGTGTGTCACTTCGTCCACCAGTCGTCCTCCTGATGCAGCCCCTGACCACCGATATCCAGGTTGATGCTCATCCCCGTCACGGCCGAGCCGGCCGCCCTCCGCCAAGCCAGCCATTCGGCGTGTTGGCCTGCGTCGAGGTGGGGCGAGATGCAGGCGTCGGCATAGTCGGGCGCGGGACGCTCGTTGTTCACGATCACCTGCTGATCGTTGAGCCCTCGCACCCACGATGCCTCCCACTGTCGCTCGAGGTCGGCCTCGATCGCCTGCCGCTGAGCCTCGGCGAGATCGAGCCGCCGGTCGAGTCTCGCGACGATCGCCACGCGGGCCGCCCGTTGGCGACGCTTCCGCCTCAGCTCCAGCTCCCGCTGGTACGCCGCGAACTCGGCTGCCGGGACGTGCGGCTCGACCGCCTTGCAGAGCGACTCCTGAATGTCGCTCCGCGAATCGAAAGCCGCTCGACCGGGCCCGGCGCCACCCATCTGCATCGCCGCGAACTTCAGCGCGGTGCTCTTGACCGCCGTCCTGCCCGCGGCGAGCACCGGCCGGCGATCCTCGGGGGAGAGGCTGCCGCAGGTTTGGCGGACCATCTCCAGTTCCGAGCGGAGCATCGGCTCGAACGCCTGCTCCAGATTCTTCGCGTGCTCACGGATCTGCTTCCGCTGCATCCAGAGCTGCGCCTTGCGAGGATCCTTCGGCATCTCGCCGTCGTCGGCGTCCTCGAGCGGGAGGGCCGGCTCCTGTTGCGGCTGCGGCGCGAAGGCCTCGATCAGGCCGCGCATCGCGGCACCGACCCCGCGGGGCCGAGGCAGCGGCACCGCGGGCAACGGATCCCCCTCCACCGCGGCCTCCACGACCACGGCGGGATCGCCGGCAGGATCAACCTCGATGGCCCCGGCGGCCCCGCCGTTGATCTGGATCCGGACCGCACCGGCCTCGATCGTCACTCCTGCGGTGATCGGGCCTTCCTCCGCGGATACGGCGGGGCACCAGACCGCCGCAAGCAGAACGGCCGCCCGGCCCGCGAAGCCCATCAACCGCCGTGATTTCCTGTTCATCGTTCATACACCGGGAGGAACTTGTAGTTTACCGCCAGCGACAAGAGCGCCAGGGACGTGTCAACCGTGCCGCCGAATCCGCCACCGCGGCCGGCAAAGCCGCTGAAGCTCCCGTCCTTGCCCTGCAGCGCCTTGAGTTCCTTGACCAGGCCGGCATTCCACTTCTCCCAGGCGTTGACGTCGCCCTGAAACAGCGCCTGCGCGCGGTAGTAGCGGGTGTAGGTCGGATAGCCTTCCATTCCCTGCTGTTCGGGGGCGGCGGAGCGGCCCTTCAGGTAGGCGAGGGCCTTGGTGTACTGCGGCAGTCCTCTCTGGCCGGCGATCGCGTAGACGAGCACGCCGATGCTCGTGACCGCGTCGCTCCCGCCACCTGCATTGCCGGAATAGCCGAGTTGGCCATTGGGGGCCGTCATGGTCGTGAAGTATTTGATGGCCCGATCGATCGTTTCGTCGGGAACCTCGATCCCGGCGTTCCGCGCGGCGAGCAGGCCCATGAGCACCGCGCCGCTCACCGAGGTGTCGGCGTCCTTCGCGTCGGCCGAATACCGCCAGCCGCCGAGCGGGTTGTTCTTGCCGCTCGTCACGGCGCACCGTGCGGCGAGTTCGAGTGCCTGGCCGATCGGTCTCCCTCGCTGACCCCCGGCCGACGCCTCGCTCCAGAGGGTGCGGTCATCGACGGCACCGTAGGCCTCCGCGAGGGCCAGCATCCCGAAGCCGTGCTGGTACATGCTGTCGTGACCCTGACTCGAGCCCAGGAATCCCGTATCGGCATCCTGCCCGACGATCATGCTGCGGAGCGCCTTGCGGATCGGTGTTCGGTAGGGACCGTGATTCGGATCCTCGCCCGAGGCCAGGAGCGTCATCACCGCCATCCCGGTCACGCCGGGTCCCGCCTGACCGTCCTTCCAGGCACCCGATTCGTCCTGGGTCTTGAGGAGGTAACGCAGCCCCGCGTCGTACATTTCGCGGACGTCGCGGGGCACGGGATCACCGTAGCGAGCGAGCGGCTCACTGGCACGCAGAGCCGCCCCCAACGGCAAGGCCAGCGCCAGGATCGAGATCCCGACGACGGCCATCGGCCCCGACACCATCTCTGAGCGGCGGCGTGTCGCGATCATCAGCGGCGCTCCTTTTCGAACCGGTTGAAGTAGGCGTCGAGTCCGGCACGAAACTCCTCGGGGAGCACGCGGCCGCTCGTGCCCGTCGCCTGCTCCTCCTGGCCACCCCCTTCGGATCGCTGCATGCGGTCGCCCCGCCCCACGAGGGCCAGCGCCGATGAACTGGCCGTGCCGGTGCTCCCGCCCCCCGCCTGAACACCGCCGGAGCCACCGCCGCCACCACCGCCGCCGGAGCCGGAGCCGGCGGCCTGCGCCGCGAGCAACAATTCGATGGCCTCGGTCTCGGCGCCGATCGCCTTGGGTCCCGTGTCGCCCGCGGCCAGGATCCCCGACGCCTCGGCCATCACCTGTTCGACCTTTTCGAACAACTGGATCTCCCGCTGGAAAGACCGCTCACCATCGGGCTCCTCGAGCAGCCGCCCGGTCAGCCTGAACATCCTGTCCGCCAGGGATTCCTGCCGCTCGGCGAGTTCCTTGGTCTGTTTCACGAGTTGCTCGTGCTCCACCGCTCCGCGGCCCTGCTGGGCCACGCGGGTCTCCTCGCGGAGATTGACCTCTTCCTCGAGAATCTTCATCGCTTCGAGCACGACCTCGGGCGGGACGCTCTCCTGGGACTCACCCCCGCCCCCCGCGCCGCCACCTTGCTGCGGCGGCGGCACGAGGTCGTCGGCGAGCCGATCGAACGTGTCCGACCAGAACTCGGCCTGCGCGATCGACATGCCGGCCTCCTTGGCCATGTCGTCAGAGAGCTGCCGCAGGCTGCCGAGCGTGTCGAGTTCCTTCATCTCCTCCAGCACGGTGCGAAACGCGGGAAGCTGCCGCCGGTCGAAGTAGGCCTGCAGATCGTCCATCAACGCGGACATCTTTTCCGTCTCGCGGACAGTCTGCGCGCGGACGTCGCCGAGCGCCTGCCTGACCTTCACCGGCTGCCGATCGGCCTTGCCGAATGCCTCGGCCGTCATGCCGGCGATCCGGCTGCCGATCGAGCCCTGCTCACGCGATGCGAGCTTCAGCCGCTTCACGAACGTGCTGCCCTCGAGCCGCGCCATCACCGCCGCCAGATCGTCGGCAACCTTGGCAAACTCGGCGAGCAACTGTTCCTGCGCCGCGATCGCGTCGTCGAGCGCCTCGTCCGCGGCGGGCTCGGGCCTGCCCTCGTCCGCGGGATTGCCGGGGGGCGACACGCCCGCCTGCGTGGACGGCAGACCCAGCCGGCCGGCGCCCCCGCCTCCCGACGGCCCGCTCGGCTTTCCATCGTCCGGCTTTTCGCCCTTGGGCTGCTGCGACGACTCGACGTCAACCACCTGCGGCACGGGGGGCTGCGGGGGCTGCTCGCCGGCGGCGGCCGATTCGCCGCCGTTCGACTGGCTTCGCTGTTCGCCAACTTTCGGCGGCTGCTCACCACTCTCGCCCGGCTGGCCCTCACCCGACTCACCCGACTCACCCGACTCAGCTTGGCCCGATGGGCCCGGCTGTCCCGCGAGATCACCCGGTTTGGGCTGACGTCCCTCCTGTCCCGCAGCGGGCTTGCCCGTGGCAAGTCGTGCGGACGCCGCCTGCTCGAGCAGCTCCGCGACCGACGGCATCCGCTGTTCGGCGATGTCCGCGAGCCTCTGGATGTCTTCCGAGAGCTGTTCGAGGGTCGCCGCCTCAAACTCCGGGTTCTTGAGCGCTTCGCGGACCAGCTCGGCGCCCTCGTCGACGAGCCGCTCGAGCCGGCGGGCATTGGTCTGCTCGGCGGATGCCTGGGACTCGATCCTGGCCCGCGTCTCGCTCGCCGCCAGCTGTTCCGCCGGCAGCTCGCGGAGTTCCTTGTTGGTCGCGAGCAGACCCATCTCGCGGTCGCGGACCTCGCTGGCCTGCTGGCGAAACTGCTGCAGTCTGGTGTTGAGCACGAGTGCGTGCTCCGCACGATCGACGACATAGAGAAGGAGGGCCGATGAGTAGACACGGGGCCGGCCGGGGAGAAAGTCTTCCGTGAAGGCCCGCAGCGAGATCGGCTGCGGCGCGATGCCCAGCGCCTCCGGGCAGAACGTGGCGACCGCGTCGAGTGATTCGACGTCGCCGCCACCGGCGCGGAGTATCCGGTTGCCCTGCTCGGTGCCGGCCGCGCCGGCCGCCGCGTCGCCCTCGGCGAGACTCTCCCACACGAGGCCCACCCTGCGAATCCCGAAGTCGTCACGGGCAGCCACCTTGAACTTGAGCGTGTCGGTGTTGAGCAGGATGCCGCGGGTCTGCGGCACGTCGAGCATCACCACGGCGGGCGGCTCGTCGGTGCGGGCGGTGATCATGAGCTCGAGCGGCTCCGCGGCTTCGAGCCCCTCCCGGTCACGCCAAGTGATCGTCATCCGCGAGTCGGCGTCGACGATCCGCGACGGCGTGCGGATCACGGCGGCCTCCGGCTCGATCGACACACCATCGACCGTCGCCGCCGCGAGGTCGCGATTCACCGTCGCCACCACGGCGACGGCGCTGCCCTTCACCGGAGCGAGCGTGCCGCCACGGATGTCCTGCCGCTTGATTCCCGGCCGCTCGAGATACCCGGGCAGTGTCACCTCGGCCTCGAGGCCAACCGGCGCCGGCCGGTGCAGCGGCTCGATCCGCACCCGCCGCCGGACGTCGCCGACCGCCACCGCCAGCGTGCCGTCGGCAAGCTGGGGCGGGAGTGGGAAGACATAGTCCTGATCATCCCTGATCGCCGTGAGCGGCGGCTGCCCGCCGATCCGTGCGGTGGCCCGGGACGGCCGCCAGCGGGCGTCGTCGACGAGGGTCACCCCCAGCGTCGTCGATTCGCCGTGCGGCACCACGAGCCGGACGGGCAGGGGGGCGATGCGGGTGAACGTGAAGCGGTCGATCTCCCGCCAGGGCGCGAGCAGCCGCACCCAGGCGTTGCCCGCCGCCTCGGGCACCACGGCGGAGATGGCCACGACCGCCGCCAGGGGGATCGCGGCGAGCGTCGCCCAGAGCCAGGGCCGCGCCGGGGGCACGGCCTCGCGGAACTCGAACCGCCGCGACCGCTCCGCGACCTGCGCGACGGCAGCCTCGCAGAGGGCCCGCGACTGGCCTCCCGTCGCGGCGCTGCGGACGATCTCGATGATGCCGAGGAGCTCGTCGCCCAGCGAGGGAAACCGCCGGCCGATGAGCCGCGCCACCTGATCGAGGCTGCGGTGTCGCCAGACCCAGCGATGAAATGCCAGCGGGATCGCCGCGCAGGCCGCCACCGCCACCCCTCCCACCGCGAACCGCGCCCACCGGGGCGTGTCGAGCAGGCGGTCGAGGAGAAACATCACCAGAAAGGCGACGGCGATCCCACAGAGGGCCCCGCAGCAGGCCTCGAACAGTTTGACCCGCCGGACGAGCCCGCGAAAGGCCGCGAGCCGCCGCTCGAGGTCGTCGGGCAGGGCGATGGCTCGGCTCGGCATCAACCGGGCGTCGGCGGTGTTCATGCGATTGGCCCCGTGGTGATCTCGTCGCCCGGCGGGCGGCGCGGCAGGTCGCGGTGCAGCGTGTTCATCAGACGAGCCCCTGCCGCTTGCGTCCCACCCAGAAGAGGCCGAGAAGCGCGACGAGCGCCGCCGCGACCAGCGGATGGCTCCAGAGTTGCAGCCGCCGCACCTCGGGCGGCGGATCGGGCAGCGCCGCCAAGGCGGTGACGAGAGCGGGGATTTCCTCCGGCCGCACGACGCGGCCCCTGGTCACCTGGGCGATCTCGGCAAGCACCTCGGGCCGCGCCGCCCGGCCGAGGCCCTCCTGCACCGATCCCTGCACGAAGATCGAGGCTTCGAGCGTGTCGCCGGTCTCCTTGCACGAGAGCCGCACGTCGTGCTGTCCGGGCTCGGCGGGCATGAACGTCCCGGCAAACACGCCCCACTCCCCGTCACCCCCCGGCGAGGTGAACCGCACCGTCTCCTCCGCGCCGGACGGGGCCCGGATCTTCGCCGTCACTTCGCCACGGGCGAGCGGCTCGCCGCCGGCCTCGGCGATCCGGGCGTCGATCGCGATCGACTGGCCAAGTTGCGGCTGTTCCGGTGCGAACGACAGGCTCATGCGTTCACCCTTGGCCATGTTGCGGCGATAGGCCATCCAGCGGACGACCTGACCCCAGAATCGGTAATGGTATTTGTCCTCCACCCCCTTCCGCCACCTCCAGGCGCCGTCGGTGGCCATGTAGAGCACCTTTCCGGCACCGAACGTGCGGGTGACGAGGAGGGGAATCCGGCCATACTCATTGGCGGCATCCTCATGAACGGCGAGCACCTCGCTGCCCGCCTTGGCCCGGAGCACGGGCCCATACCACTGTACCCCCGGCAGACTCTCCCAGACGGCGACATTTTCGTCGCCGGAGTCGCTGAGCTTCGTGAGCAGGCTCTTGCGGCCGGCCTCGGTGAGCACGAGCCGCCGCGGGCCGTCGGTGGCCACGCCATCGGGCCGGGCGACATCCATGACCACGGGGCAGAGTTCCTCGAGCGGGGTGGGGACGAGCGACATCTGCTCGCCCCGCCATCCGGGCATGAACACGAGGCCGCTGGCCTGGTATTCGACGAGCCCCTTCAGCAGCCGGCAGTCCTCGTCGGTGAGCTGGCCGTTGCCCACGCCGACGTCGCCAAGAAACACGACATCATACTGCGAGAGTTCGTCGAGGCCCGCGGGGAACGTCTGGATGTAGTCCTTGTTGCCGCCTCCCCGCTTCGAGAGCCCGGGCTGGTAGAGCAGACACGACACGTCCACGCCGGGATCGCGGGCCAACGCGTTGCGGAGATAGCGATACTCCCACCGCGGCACGCTCTCGACGACGAGGACCTTGAGATTCTCCTGCCGCACGGCGATCGGCGCGGTGCGTTCATTGTTGTCGGTCAGGATCTCCCCCTGCTCGACGGGCACGGTGATCGCGATCGTGTAATCGCCAACCCCCGGGGGCGTCCAGTAGATCCAGTCGGAGACCGTCGCCATCGCGGGAAGGCGGACCTCCTTCACGAGCTTCTCGCCGCTCGACGGCGTGAGCGTGACGATCACCACCCGCTCGGTCGGCAGCGACGAAACGATCGTGAATGGAACGCGGACCGGCTTTCCCGCCACTCCCATGCTGGGGCAGTCGAGGCTCGCGAGCTCCACGTCGGGGAGTTTCGTCGCGCTGCCGACCGGCACGGCGAAGACGGGCACCTGGGCGAGCCTCAGGCCCTGGGCGGCATCGAGCGGGGGCGAACCCTTGTTCCAGTCGCCGTCGGAGGCCAGCACCACCGCACGCAATGCCTCGAACCGTTCGAGCGACTTCGCCAGCGGGTCGCCCAGATCAGTGCCGATTCCGGGGGGCGCCGGCGAGAACGGCTCGACCACCACGTTGAACCGCTCCGCCAGCGCCGTCCACGACTCACTCTCGGTGAGCGGCGCCACGGCATCTCGCCGAGACCGCGGGCCGACCGCGGCCACGGTGCCGCTCGAGACGACGTCGATCGTGTCCATGCTCCGCGACGCGTCCCAGAGCACGGCGATGGTCGGCTTCTCATCGGGCCGATGCTCCTCCACCCACTCCGGCTGATTGAGGAGAACCGCGACGAAACCGGCGATCACGAGCCGCAGCAATTCGACGAGTCCGGTGCCGGCGGCGAAGCCGCGTCGCCGCCACGTGATGAAGGCCACGACCGCGATCGCCGCCACCAGCACGGCCGACAGGCCGATCGTCCACGGGGTCGTGAAAAACCGGAGCCCGGCAAGGTCGTTCATGCGGCGGCCCCCGCCGGCCGAAAACCGGCAACGCCCGCGTTCTGAGCCGGCTTCCTCGGCAGGCTCAGGAGGCCTTCACCGACGAGCGCCAGCAGCATCGCGATCAGGAAAGCCCGCCAGATCTCCTGCACGATGCTGTCGGAGTCGCCCGCCCGGCCCGTGATCCTGGAAAACGCGAGACCGCGGAAGAGGGCGTCGGTGCGGTCGTCGCCGATGGCGACCGCCCCGTCCTCGGCTGCCGGTCGGTTCACGGCAATGAGTCGGTCGCCCGTCTGAAACACCCCGGCGTGCAGGCCGGCTTCGGTCGATGCGCCGCCGACCGGGCCCGCGAGCCTGGTCCAGGCCGGGCCGGATGCTGCGACCGCGACGGCCGCCGGCCCCGCGTCGAGTTGCCGCGCGGAGCCGAGCACCGTGCGGCCGCGGTCGATCGCCCGCTGCACCAGCGCATAGAGCACGATTCCTTCGTCGGCCAGCGAGGAATCGCGTGCCGCCGGCGTGGTGGCGCAGAAGGTCACTCCCTCGATCTCGGACGAACGGGCCACGAGGGGGACGGCTCCGGGCAGCGACGCCAAGGGGACGGCGTCGCCCGCTATCCCGCACGACCGCCGCACCTCCAGTTCGCCCAGCGGCAGCGCGCCTGACGCGAGCGTGTTGGCGAGGAGATCCTGATCGGTCCGCCAGGATTCGGGGGCGACCGCCGGCGCGTGACCGGTCCACTGGCCCCACGAGACGCCCGCGAAGGCGGCCGGCGTCGGCGCGTCGGGCGGAAAGAAGACGACCTGGCCGCCGCGTTCCACGAAGGCCCGCACCGCGTCGGCATCGGGGCCTTCAGGCAGGGCCGCCTGCCAGAGCAGCACCGCCGCGTCGTCCCATGCCGCCGTGGCGAGGCCGCCGGCCGCGAGCACGTCGACCGTCGCCGACGCCTCCTTTTCAGGGGCGATTCCGGCCACGAGCTCCAGGACCCTCCGCACGGCGGGATCGTCGGCCACCACGAGCGACCGCCGCGGCGCCGGCTCGTCGTAGGCGAAGAAAAACTCGTTGTCGGCGGGGTCGGAGTCGGCCGGAATCGAGACCGTGCCAAAGCCGCGCGGGCCCGCCGCCCGCTCCAGCGGTATGACGTGATTCCTGAGCACGGCCTCGCGTCCGGAAACCTCAAGGTTCACGACCGTCGTCGCGGCACCAATCTCGAACGTCAAGGGCAGCGTGACCCGCGGGCCCTCATCCAGCCGCGACACCGAAACGGTGACGACGAGCTGACGGTCGCGACCCACGGTCTCGAGTCGCACGCCCCCCACGCGGACCGCGAAGTTGCCGGCCGCCGGTGCCGGGAAGGAGACGAGCTGAATGCGCACCTGCTGTGGAAGTTTCGCGAACGCATCCCGGATGCCCCCCCAGGCGCCGTCATCGGGACGCCAGTCGTTGGCCCGCTGATCCGAGCAGATCCAGATCTCGGTCGTGCCCGCGCCGTTCTCGCGGATGTACTCGTAGGCCGACTGGAGCAGCGCCGGAATGTCGGCGGCCGCGGCCACGGGCCCGGCCGTCGCCAGTTCGGTGACCGCCGCGGCTCCCGGCACTTCGACGGGCCCCCGGACGGCATCGGTGGTCAGCATGACCCGGCCGGGGCCGAGGGTCTCGAGCGATTCGACGAGCTGCCGGCGGCCGGTGTCGAGCTTCGACTCCCGGCCGTCGGGGTCGCGGGCCTGCATGCTGGGCGAGCGATCGAGCAGGACGATCGCCGAATCCGGACGGCCGCCACCGGCGAGCGCCAGCCAGCCCCGGGACAGCGGCCGACCCACCGCGAGGATCACGGCCGCCACCGCCAGCATCCGCAGCGCCATGATCAACCAGTGCCGCAGCCGCGAATAGCCCCGCGACAGGGCCCGGGCCGACAGCAGAAACATCATCGCGGCCCAAGGGATGGTCTGGAACCGCCGCTGATTGATGAGGTGGATGATCAGCGGCAAAGCGACCAACGGCAGCGCGGCGAGCACCCAGGGCTGGAGGAACGTCATCGCAGTCCCCTCCCGGCCGCCCGGCCCACCAGAAACCTGGCCACCGCCTGCTCATACGGCTCGGCGGTCGTGACGCGGTGGTAATCGACGGCCGACTCCAGCACGATCCTCTTCATGTCGGCGAGGTAGGCCTCCACTGCCCGGTGATAACGCTCGGCGATGTCGATCGGATCGGCGAAGATCGCCGCGCCCCCCTCCATGTCGAGAAACCGTGTCGGCCGTTGAAAATCGAACGCGATCTCCTGCGGATCGAGCAGGTGGAAGGCGGCGACGTCGTGCCGACGGAACCGCAGGTGGCTGAACGCCGATGCCAGGGCCGCCGGATCGGAAAACAGGTCGGAGACGATCACGACCACGGCCCGTTGCCGGATCGTCTCGGCGAACTCATGGAGCACCTCGGGCAGCCGCGTCGGCCCCGCGGGCTTCACCTCGTCGAGCACGTCGAACACGAGCCGCAGATGCGCCGGACTGCGCCGCGGGGGAAGCGTCCGCACGATGCCGTCGGCCACGCAGGATATCCCGACCGCATCCCCCTGTTGCGAAGCGAGGTACGACAGCGCACCGGAGATCCGCCGCGCGACGTCGATCTTCGTCACCTCACCCGAGCCGAAGTTCATCGAGCCCGAGGTGTCGAGCACGAGGCACAGCCGGAGGTTGGTGTCGGCCTCGTACTCCTTGACATAGTGGCGGTCGGAGCGCCCGAACGCCCGCCAGTCGAGCCGGCGGAGATCGTCGCCCGGCACGTACTTGCGGTATTCCGCGAACTCGACGCTCGAGCCGCGGTGCGGGCTCGCATGCCGCCCCGACACGCTGCCCACCATCGGGCGACGCGCCAGCAACGGCACCGCGGAGAGCCTGGCAAGCACCTGCGGCTCGAGGAACGATCGCGGCTGGCGGTCGGTGAACATGCGGCGTGGAGGAAAACCCGGGGGTGCTGTTCGACGGGGGGGATTCCCGGCGACGGAATGGACCAGGGCCGCGCGGGGCCTGCTCCACGTGGAGTCAGCCCGCCTGCTCCTCGACGGTCTCCTTCACGAGGCGGGCGACGATCTGCTTGGCGTCGATCCCCTCGGCCTGCGCGGCGAACGTGGTGATCAGCCGGTGCGTGAGCACCGGGGCCGCCACCGCTTCGACGTCTTCGAGGCGGACCATGTAACTGCCCGAGAGCGCGGCCCGCGACTTGGCGCCCAGCACGAGATTCTGCACGGCCCGCGGACCGGCACCCCACGAGACGAGCGGCTTGAGCCAGGCCGGCGCCGACTCGCCCCGCGGTCGCGTCTTCCGCACGAGCCTGGCGGCAAACCGGTAGATGTGGTCGGGCACGGGCACCCGCCGCACGAGCTGCTGGTAGTCGATGATCTCCGCCGCGGTCATCACGTGGTCGAGGGCGGGCGGCGGCTCGCCGGTCGTCGTCCGCGCGATCGCCACCTCCTCCTCCTCATTCGGATAGTCGAGCTCCACCAGAAACATGAACCGGTCGAGCTGGGCCTCCGGCAGCGGGTACGTGCCTTCCATTTCGATGGGGTTCTGCGTGGCCATGACCAGGAAGGGCGCGTCCAGCTCATGGGTTGTAGTGCCGCTGGTCACGGTGTGTTCCTGCATGGCTTCCAGTAGCGCGGACTGCGTCTTAGGCGTCGCGCGATTGATTTCGTCCGCCAGTACGAGATGCGCGAAGATGGGTCCC
>SXHR01000138.1:0-4811 GCA_005773625.1 Planctomycetaceae bacterium
GCGAGACGTCGCTGATGCAGACGATCGGCCGCTCGGCCCGAAACGTGGACGCCCGCGTGATTCTCTACGCCGACACGATGACCGAGTCGATGCAGCAGGCGGTCGATGAGACCCGGCGGCGGCGGGCGCTGCAGGAGGAATACAATCGCGAGCACGGCATCACGCCGGAGACGGTGCGCAAGGAGATCCGGGCGGGCATCGAGGCGGAGGCGAGCTCCCGCGCGGTGGCCTTCGAGGCCGTCGGCGCGGGGGACGATTCACGCCGTCGGGCGGCCGAGGTGATCGAGCAGCTGGAATCCGACATGATGCAGGCCGCGGCCGAGCTCGACTTCGAACGGGCGGCCCGGATTCGCGACGAAATCGCCGGGCTCCGCGAGGGGCGGTCCGGCTCGCCCCGCGGGGGCGGCCCGCGGGGCCGCAAGGGCAGGGGGGGCTCCGGAGGGCGGATCCCCCGTCCGAAGTCGATCTGATCCACCGGCGACACCTCAGCCATGCCGCGTTCGAGAGCATCCATGCAGACCGCCACCGACGCCGCTCTCGCCGACCCTGCGATCCTCCTGGAGGCCGTCTGCCGGGTTTCGGCCGACTTCATCGTCGTCATCGACCGCGAGCACAAAATACGGTCCTGCAACCGCATGGTCGCCGGATTCGCCGCCGACCGGGTGGTCGGCAGGATCATCTTCGACTTCCTCCTCGACGACTCGGCCGTGCGGCTGCGGCGGGCCATCGACGACGTCTTCGGGGCATGCGCGGAACGCTCGCTGGAAACGGCCTTCCGGCGGCTCGACGGCGGCATCGACGAGTTTTCGGTCCACCTCGGCCCCGTGCTCCACGACGGCCGGGCGGTGGCGGCCATGATCTGCTGCGAGAACATCTCCCAGCTCAAAGCCTCCGAACGCACGCTGCAACGCGAGCGCGGCGTGCTGCGGCGGCTGATCGAGATCCAGGAGCGGGAGCGGCAGCTCGTCTCCTACGAAATCCACGACGGGCTCGCGCAGTATCTCGCCGGGGCGTTGATGCATCTCGAGGCCTGCCAGCACGCGAATCGCGACCGTCCCGCATCGCGTGAGCTCGACGAGGGCATCCGCCTGCTTCGCGCGGCCGCCGAGGAATCGCGGCGGCTCATCGGCGGCCTGCGGCCGCCGGCACTCGACGAACTGGGGATCGTGGACGCGATCGAATCCCTCGTCGCCGACGCGCGGACGGAGATCCCGAACGTCTCGTTCACGCACTCTCTGCCCGGGGAAAGGCTGCCGCCGGGGCTGGAGACCACGATCTTCCGGATCGTCCAGGAGTCGCTCTCAAACGCCCGGAAGCATGCCGAAGCGGGGACGGCCCGGGTGGTTGTCGAACGGGTCGGCGACGCCGTGCGGGTGGCGGTCGAGGACGACGGCCTCGGCTTCGAGCCCGCGGCCGTCTCCGATCAACGGTTCGGCCTCGAGGGCATCCGCCAGCGCTGCCGGCTGCTGGGCGTCGAGCCCCGGATCGAGTCCGTTCGGGGCCGGGGGACCGTGATCGAGGCGCTGCTGCCGGTCACGGGCGAATCGGCCCGCTGACCGACTGGGGACCAAGTCGGACTGGGGACCAAGTCCGCCCGGGCGGGATGCGACGATCGTCGACCGGGGGAACCCTCGGCGTTTCCACCGGCCGATCCGGTGGACAAAGGTCATGGATGGCTTCGTCCACCGACAGCCGAGCCCCGCGGCGTCAGGCCGCGGCCTTCCGCAGGCCTTCGATCGATCGTCCGAGACGGCGACGTCCGCCCGGGGCCGCCCCCGCAGCCGCGGCCGCAGGGGATTCCAGCACCGTCGGCCCCTTGGACACCGTGAGGCGATCCCGGAGGGTCTGGGCGAGGTTCGCGCCGAGATCCTCGTCGCGGGTCCGCGTGCCGACGTCATCGATGGCGTCGGCGAGTCCCAAAACGACCGCCTGCCGCACGCCTTCCCGCACCCACTGAAAAAAACTCATCTTCATCCCCCTCCCAGGACACCGCCTCGAAACCGGGCAGACGGTCCGCGGCATCGCGGCCCGCCTCCGGCCTGAGACGTATCGGCGACTCAGCCGCCCGCCTGCATCCGGCCGCCGCGGCGTGCGGAAACCGGTTTCTGGGCAGGATGTGCCGGCGCCCCAAGGCCGTCGGAACGGCCCACGCACACCAGGCAGATGTCGTCGCTGCGAAGTTGTCCGGCCGCATGCCTCTCGACGTCGGCGAGAATCCGCCGCCCGAGGTCGGCCGCACCGGCGGCGGGGCCCGCCAGGACCCGCTCCAGCCGCTCGATCCCGTAGCACCGCTGGTCGTGGTCGAGCGCCTCGCTGATCCCGTCGGTGCAGAACACGAGCGTCGCGCCGAGGTCCAAGGCGACGTCGCACGACTGAAAATCGCCCCCGGCGACCATGCCGAGCGGCAGTCCGCCGAGATCGGCCGCCACCTGCCGCACCGCCCCGGACGCTTCGCGCAGGAACACCGGCAGATGCCCCGCGTTGCAGATGGTGGCCGTGTGCCGCGTCGCATCGAGCACCGCCACGACGAGCGTGGCAAACCGGTCGTCCCAGCCGCCGCGGAGAAAGCTCTCGTTGATCTGGGCCACCGCCCTGCCGAGGTCGCGTTCGCTGGCGAGGCAGTAGCGGACGTCGGCCGAGAGGGCCGCCATCAGCAGGGCCGCCGAGACACCCTTCCCGGAGACGTCCGCCAGCACCACGGCGAGACGCCCCTCGGCGAGCGGCACATAGGCGAAGAAGTCGCCCCCCACGTGCCGGGCCGACTCGTAAAAGTCGAAGATCTCGTAGCCCTGCACTTCGGGAGGTCGTGAAGGCAGCAGGCCCTGCTGCACCCGCTGGGCCAGCTCGAGGTCGCGATTGAGCTGCTCACTCACCACACGATCATCGTGGGAGAGCGCCTGCTCGACCGCCTGCGAGGCCTGTCCGGCGAGGCCCGCGAGCACCTCGAGATCGGCCTCGTCGAAGCCGTCGCGGACGTCCCGCGAATCGACCTGCACGACCCCCAGCAGGCTGCCGTCGCTGCGGACCACGGGCACGCACATCACCGAGCGGATCCGGCAGTTGACGATGCTGTCGTTGGCATTGAAGCGGCTGTCGGTGGACGCATCGGCCGAGAGGATCGCCCGGCGGGTCTCCGCCACCGTGTTGATCAGCGAGAGGCTCAGCCGCAGCGGGCCGGAGGGCGGCGCGCCCCCCCCCTTGATGCGGCGGGCACGCAGCAGCAGGCGGCCCGACTGGGGATCGGACAGCAGCACGAAACCGCGGTCGGCCGAGGGAAAGGCCTGCAACAGGCCGTCGAGGAGCCGCGGCAGAACGTCGTCGATCGAGAGCGATCCGCCGAGGGCGCGGTTGAGGCCGATCAGGGCCCGAAGTTTCACCTCGGCATGCTCTCCGCCCACGTCGTCGGTGGCGGGCAGCGGAATCTCCCGCTGCGACACGATCACCGCATTGCTGCCGGCGTCGCTGTCGACGATGACATCGTAGGCCGCATCGGTTTCGGGAACGGCGACGATGCCCGAGGGCCGCGACCGGCGGCGAGCGGACGTGAGAAACAGCAGCGTCTGGCCGCAGACCGAGACCTCGTCGCCATCCTCGAGCCGACGCTTCGCGGTGAGGGGCACTCCGTTGAGCAGCGTGCCGTTGCGGCTCCGCAGGTCCTCGATGAACACGCCCCCGTCCTCGATCATCACGGCCGCGTGCTGGCGGCTCACGGCCGCGACGTCGAGAACGATGTCGCAACCCGGATGGCGGCCGATGACCGCACGGGGGCCGGCAATCGAGAATCGCTGCCCGCGGCGGCCGTCGGTTTGCAGTTCGAGACAAGGCACGGCGGCACCAGGGCGATTGGCCACGGCCAACGCCGTGGGATGACGCGAAAGGCGGTCGGGCGAAGCCGGAATTGCCGAGTTGGCCCGCGGGGAGTAATCTCCAGAATCGCGATTCCGATGGGGAATGGTGTAACGGTAGCACGACTGGCTCTGAACCAGTTAGTCTAGGTTCGAATCCTAGTTCCCCAGCTTGTCCCCCAGTTTGTCCCCAGTTTCATTTTCATCCATCAAAACAGATGGATTCTGTGCGGCGGCCATTCGGCCGCCGCGGCGCTGAAACCCCCTTGCGCTCCCTCGGTGCTGCCTTGGAGCGGTTTCGCGCCGGTGCTACCGGGCAGGGGCGCAGCCAGCCGTCCCGGCCTACGTCCAGGTCGGTGGCCGGTGAAACTCGCCGGCCGCGTCCACGAGGCGGTCGGGAAACTGGGCTGCGGCGAGGGCGCCTGTGCGGATAGTCCGGTAGAAGTCTGCATGGCGAGCGAGCTGGCGGCTTCGATCCTCATGGGGGTTTATGAGCCCCGTTTTCTTGCGAATCTCGTTTCGGACGATCGCAAGGGGCGTAGCCAAGTCGGAATCATTCGACACGATTGCCGCTGCATCGAACCGGTCGAGGTGGGCGTCGTGCAGGAGGTGGGCCGCCAGGTTCACGTCAGAGCCCTTTTCTTCGGTTTTCAAAACCTGGGCCCATCTGTCTGGGCCGTTTGGTTCCGCGAGCGGCAGACGAACCTTATGCACCAAAAAGTGGCCGTAGTGAATCTCGACGTTTGAGAGGGTTTGCAAGGCGCGGAGATACGTTTGCTGCCGAAACGGCTGCTGCGGGTCTTCCCGGGCGCTGACGCGAGCCGTGAAGTATTTGATCTGCAGGATGTCGTTCTTCGGTAGCAGCAATTCGCAAAGCTTGCGCACGTCGAGCCACTTGAACGGAGTGCGCCGCAGGCATCCGTAGTAGAGGTTGAAGCCGTCGATGTAGACGATCGTCCGCACGCC
>SXHR01000139.1:0-10067 GCA_005773625.1 Planctomycetaceae bacterium
GACGATCGGGCCCGACCCGATCAGAAGAATGGTTTTGAGATCGTCGCGGCGGGGCATGAAAGGGTGCTCTGCGGGCGTGGAAAAAAATCTCCCGAAAGTAGCAATCCTCCGGCCGTTTATCAACGAACGGCTAGAATCCCCGTGGCTTTCTCCCGCTTCGTCCCCGATCTGCCGGAACACTCTCCCATGTCCATCTCCCTCCCCGCACTCGACGCCTGCCGCGACACCCTTCCCGACGAACTCAAGGACATTCGCCTCAACCTGTCGGCTGTGCTCACCGGCGAAAGCCTCCAGCCGGCCCAGGCCCTGGGAACGGCGCTGGCCGCGGCCCACTTCGTGCGATCGAAGCCCCTCGCCGACGCCCTGGAGTCCGACATCCGTGCGGGATTGGGCGGTGCGGCCGCAGCGGTCATTGCCGACGCCCTGGCCGCCGCGGGCCTGATGGCGATGAACACCGTCTACTACCGGTTTCGGCACATGCTCGGCAAGGAAAGCTACGAGGCCCGCCCGCCCCGCCTGCGGATGAGCCGCATGGCCCAGCCCGCCACGGGGAAGCTCGACTTCGAGCTCATGAGCCTCGGCTGCGCCGCCCTCGCCGGCTGCGAGCTCTGCATCAAGAACCACGAGTCGAGCCTGCTCCACCTGGGAGCCAGCGAGGACGCGTGTCACGACGCGGTCCGGATCGCCGCCGTGATCAACGCCGCGGCCTGTGGACTGGGAGCGCAGCCGGCTGGTTGACCCGCGAGGGTCCCGTTCACGGCCGGCCGCGGCGGCGGCTGTCAGGCGAGCTCGCGGAGATACTCGAGCGTGTAGATGCCGCTGGAGTGGCCGTCGGAAAACTCGATTGAATAGGCATATTGGCCGACCGGCTGCATGCCGACGATCCCGAGCGGAGCGACTTCCGCGGGCGCGAGCACCGGGAGCAGCGGCGGCGGCGCCTTGACGGCACGCTGCTCGCGGCACGTCGCGCACGGGCAGGCATCGCGAAGGAGCCGTGGGGTGTAGGCGGCCGTGGTGCCGTCGCTCCAGACGATCTCGATGGCGGGCGGGGATCGCGGGTCACCGATCCGACGGATGGACGTGGGCACGGTCGGGTTCATGCTTCACCTCGGGAGCGCTGGCGGAGATCGACGATCCTACGCCCCTTCCCCTCGAAGCGGGGCAGGCTGCCGATCGGCACCGTCGTCACGTCCACCCGGAGGCCGAGACGCACCTGCAGTTCGCGGGCCACGCGGGCCGGATCGGCGAGGCGGTCCTCGATGGCGAGCGACAACTGGTCGAGGCTCTCCCGCGTCGACACGGTGAGCTGATGCTCGACCACCTCGGGAAAACCGCGAACGATCTCGTCGATCGCGTGCGGGAAGACATTGACGCCGCGGACCACCAGCATGTCGTCGGTCCGCCCGAGGATGCCGCCGTCGAGCCGAACCCACGGGCAGGCACCGGCGGCCACGTCGCCGGGGGCGGCCCAGGTCGGCCGCACGATGTCGCCCGTGCGATAGCGGATGACCGGGGCCCCGCTGCGGCCGAGCGTGGTGAGCACGAGTTCGGCGAGTTCACCCGCCGCCGCCGGGCTGCCGGTCGCCAGCGCGAGGAACTCGGGGTGAAACCACTCCTCGATCACGTCGAGACCGTCGCCGTGCGGGTCGCCCACGCCCCAGGGCCCCACCTCGGTGGCGCCGGCGTGGTCGAGCACGTCGGCGGACCAGGCCGCGGCAATCCGACCCCGGCTCGTTCGGACCGATCCCCCCGGCTCGCCGGCCACGATCACCAGGCGGATGCCGAGCCCCGTCGTGTCGATCTTGTTGTCGGCGGCCACCTCGGCGAGATGAAGCGCGTAGCTCGGCGTCGCCAGCAGCACCGTCGCCCCCAGGCTGCGGATCAGGTCGAGCCTCGCAAGACTCGTGAGTCCGCCGGTCGGGATCGCCATCACGCCCCGGGCGAGCGCCCCGTCGAAGCCGCTCCAGAAGCCCGCGTAGGGTCCGAACGACGAGGCCACCAGCAGGCGATCGCCGGCGGTCACGCCGCCGCGGTCGAGGATGGTCCGCCAGCAATCCATCCACCACGCCCAGTCGGCGGCGGTGTCGAGCACGGGCAGCGGCCTGCCGTGCGTGCCGCTCGTCTGGTGGTAGCGGACATACCGGGCCGGCTCCCAGGTGAGGTTGGCCGGACGGCCGAGCGTCGCCGCGGTCTCGACCAGTTCGTCCTTGTAGGTGAACGGCCAGTCGGCAAGGTCGTCGAGCGACTTGATCCGCGCGGCGTCGGCCACCCGGGCCAGCTTCCTGGCATAGAAGGCGTTGTGCGGGAGGATCTCCCGGAGCAGGGCGCGCAGCCTCTCGAGCTTCAGCGACTCGACGGACGCGCGGTCGGAGGGGCGATCGGCGGGAGGGGCACTCGACATGCCGGGATTATGGCATGCCCAGCGAGGGAATGCCTTGCGACGGCGCATTCTGCCGCGGCGGCTGCAATCCCTGCAGCGGCTGCGGCGGCGGCAGGACGAGCGGCTGCTGGCTCGGCACGGGCAGCGGCGGCGGAGCGGAGGGCAGCGGCGGCGGCGATGCCGGGATCTGCTGCGGGATCGACCGGGCGGCGACGGGTGGCAGACTCCCGGCTGCGAGCCGCACCTGCTCCGCCCGCGCGACCACCAGTTCCGGAGGGGTCGAAGCGGCCGGCTGCATGGCGAGCTCGACCGCCCGCTCGTCGCGGATCTCCCAGGGAATCAGATTCTCGGTGACGAAGTCGAGCGGGAAAATCTCGTACCACGGCATCGGGAAAGGCTGCCGCACGGTGAGCGTCTCGTAACCGTCCTTCACGAGGCGAATCTTCCGGGTGCCGTAGTAGACGAAGTCGTGCGAGACCGGCGTCGTGCCGATCTGGTAGTCGTCCACGTAGACCAGCGCACCGGGCGGGTTGCTGCGGATCGTCATGCGCCGCTGAACGCAGCCCGAGGCCGCGACGGCGGTGATCACCGCGGCCGCGAGGACCGCCGCCTGACGACGGCAACCCGGGAGCCACGCGTTCAAGAAGGCCTGTTCCATGCCGCGGACCATAGGCACCGCCCTCGCCCGCCGCCAGACCAGCGGGTCTTCCGCCACTTGCCCCAGACTGTCCAAGTCGCGACGTCCCCGCAGCCCGGCTAGACTCTGGGCGTGCCGAGTTCCGGCCTTTTTCTCCATCCATGGTCCGGGGCCTGAAGCGTGGGTTCAGACACGAGCCTCGACTACTGCGAACTCACCGACATCGGTCGGCGCCGGGCGAGCAACCAGGATTCCAAGGCGGTGCTCACCCCGTTGAGCGGCGAGCAATACCGGCGCCGGGGCTGGCTGTTCGTCGTGGCCGATGGCATGGGAGCGCATGCGGCCGGCGAGCTGGCCAGCGCCATGGCGGTCGAGCACGTGCCGCTCGTCTACGAGAAACTTGCGGCCCGGTCGCCGCCCCGGGCCCTCGACGCCTCCATCCGGCAGGCCCACGCCGTGATCCACGAGCGCGGCGAAAACGCGGCCGACCTCAAGGGCATGGGCACCACCTGCACCGCGCTGGCCCTGGTGCCGCGCGGTGCGATCGTCGGCCACGTCGGTGACAGCCGCGCCTATCGCATCCGCGGCGGCAGCATCGACCAGTTGTCCCGCGACCACTCGTTGTCATGGGAACTCGCGGGCCAGCGAACGCCCGGCGTCGATGAGCCCGTGCCAAAGAACATCATCACGCGATCGGTCGGTCCCCAGCTCAGGATCGACGTCGATGTCGAGGGGCCGTTTGCGGTGCAAGCCGGCGACGTGTTCGTGCTCTGCACAGACGGCCTCTCCGGACAGGTGGCCGACGCGGAGATCGGCCTGATCGCCGGCGGCCTTCCCCCCGACGCCGCGGCGGCCGCGCTGGTGGGGCTGACGCTCGTCCGCGGCGCGCCCGACAATGTCACCGTGATCGTCGTGCGGGCCGGCGAGAAGGAGGAGTCGCACACCTCGCCGGGCGATCCCCCCTGGCCCCTCACCGACGAGACGGCGACCCCGACGCCTCAGCCCATTCCCGTGAGGCTGCTTGCCGGAGCGGCTGCCGGCCTGCTGATGGCGCTGGTCTTCAACCCGTGGAGCGGGCTGATGGCAAAGGACGGCGGCGTCGGCGGCCTGCTGGGCGATCTGGCGTTCCCGCTGGCCTGCGTCATCTCGATCACGATGGTCGTGCTCTTCATCAGTTGCCTGCTGTCGGCGGTTCTCTCCTTTTTCCCCACGTCCACCGGCCCGGTCCGCGTGCTGCCTGTGGGCGCGAGACTCGGCAGCGGCCCCTACCGCACGTACGACTGCACCCCGTCGGCGGATCTCGTCGAGGGCATCGTGGCGAGTGTGGAAACGGCCGCCGACGGCCTCTCGCCCCGGGAGCGCGAAAAACTTCTCGTCGCCGTAGCGGGGGCGCGGTCGCGGATCACGGCGAACGACTTGTCCGCGGCGCTCCGGGGGGCGGCCGACGCCCTTGCCGTCTATCGCCGGTCGATCGAGGCCGCTCGGGGCGACGACACGGCCCGCGGCTGAATCCCGGCAGCCACCCCGCAGTCGTCAAGGTCTGCCAGAGCCCGTGGCACGGTTTGCCCAGTCGACGACCGCCGGCCGCTCGTCCGGCAAAACGTCTTCAGTGCCCGAACGCACGACGTCGATCGCCAGGGAGGTCGATCAGGCCTTCGTCATTGCTCGGGGATGCCCCATGGGATCAGCAGCGGTCTTGCAGACGCCATCCGAATCGCTGGCGTCCCGTCCCCGGCCCGCCATGTTTCGCGCGCTTGGCCGGGCCGAGCCGCCGCAGGCGATCGAACTCGGCGGCGAGACCTACCGTCACGTCGAGACGCTCAAGCATGACTCGTGGGCCGCGACGGCGATCTACCGTTCGGCAACCCGCACCGCGAAGTGCAAGTTCAACCGCACGCAGGCGATCTCGGTGCTGCCGATGGGCTGGTTGGGACGGTTGCTCGCCGCCCGCGAGCGGTGGTTCATGGACCGTCTCGCCGGCATCGAGGGCACTCCCGTCCCGCTCGGTGACGTGCTCGTCGCCGGACGATCGCTCCCGACGGCCGTCGCCCATCAATGGATCGACGGCCACGCGCTCGCCGAGGGCGAGCAGGTCGACGACTGGTTCTTCCCGCGGCTGGAGGCGATCCTCGCGGAGGCCCATTGCCGCGGCGTGGCCCATGTCGATCTCCACAAGCGGGAGAACATCCTCGTCGACGATGCCGGCCGCCCCCATCTGATCGACTACCAGATCTCGTTCGGCCTCTCCCCGACGAGCCGCGTCGCGGCGATCGTGTTGGGTGGGGTGCTCCGGCTCCTTCAGCGGTGCGACAGCTACCACCTGCTCAAGCATCGCGTGAAGCACCGCCCCGACCAGGTCGGCCTGAGTCTGGACGACATGCAGCGGATGCGGCCCTGGTGGATCCGCGCGCACCGCTGCGTGGCGATACCCTTCCGGGCCTGCCGGCGGCGGCTCCTGACGTGGCTCGGGATCCGCTCCAAGACCGGCCACGCCTTCAGCGAGGCGTTCCCCGAGATCGCCCACCGGCGAGCGGCGGCTTGAGGCCGAGCCCCGCGACTGCGGTGATCAGCGGCCCAAATCGGCCTGCCGCCGGCCGCACGGCGGCCGCTACACTCCCGCGGTCATGAAGATCATCTCGCGATACGTGCTCTGGGAGTTGCTCCAGGTGTTCCTGGTGGCGCTGACGGCGCTCACGCTCTTCATGCTGGTCGTCGGCCTGGTCCGCGAGGCCCAGCAGCAGGGGCTCGGCCTCATCCAGATCCTGATGCTGGTCCCCTACGTCCTCCCCGAGGCGATGCGGTTCGCCGTGCCGGGCACCATGCTCTTCGCGGTGGCCAGCGTCTTCGGCCGGATGTCGGCCTCCAACGAGGTGATCGCACTGAAGGCGGCGGGCATCTCGCCGGTGGCGATCATCTGGCCGGCGGCGGCGCTCGCGCTGGTGGTGAGTTTCGTGTCGGTCTGGCTCAACGACGTCGCCGTCTCCTGGGGCCGCGACGGTGTCCGGCAGGTCGTGGTCAGCAGCGTCGAGCAGATCATTTATGGCCGGCTCCGGCAGCAGCGGTCCTACAGCACCCCGCAGATCTCGATCAACGTCAAGGCGGTCGATGGAAAGCGGTTGATCCGCCCCACGCTCACCTTCCAGTCGAGCACCAACGGGCCGCCGGCCACGGTCTCGGCGGCCGAGGCCGAACTCACCGCCGATGCGGCCAAAGGCACGCTGGTCGTCACCTTCCGCGACGGCACGCTCCACATGGGCGACTACACCGCCTCGTTTCCGGATTCGATCGTCCGCGAGGTGCCCCTCGACACCGTCAGCCGCAAGAGCTCGACATCGACCAGCCCCTCGGAGATTGCGATGGCCCAGTTCACGGCGGCACGCGTCGATGAGATGAAGAAGATCGACGGCATCGAACAACTCGCCGCCGGCAAGACGGCGATGAACCTCCTTACCGGAAAGATGGAGCTGACCGCGCCGGTGCACACGGCCTATGAGCGGGAAATGCTGCGGCAGGAAAGGAACCGGCTCAACCGGATCATCATGGAGCCCTGGCGGCGGTGGGCCAACGGCTTCAGCTGCCTCTGCTTCCTGCTGGTCGGTGCGCCGATGGCGATCCGCATGCGCAACGCGGACTTTCTCACGAGCTTCTTTCTCTGCTTCCTGCCGATCCTCTTCGTCTACTATCCGATCTTCATGCTCGGCGTCGATCAGGCGAAGCGGGGTTCCGTTCCGCCCGTGGCGGTCTGGATGGGCAACGTGCTGATCACGCTCTGGGGCTGGTGGTTGCTTCGCCGCGTCATCCGCCAGTGACAAGCGGGTGTTGCCCTGCGGGGTGAATCTGGCACAATCGCGGGGTGTTCAGGGAACCGTTCGCACACCGTCACGGAGCCACGTCGCATGCCCCGTCCCGTCACCCTCTTCACCGGCCAGTGGGCCGATCTGCCGCTGGAAGACCTTGCCCGCAAGGCCCGTGAGTTCGGCTACCAGGGTCTCGAACTCGCCTGCTGGGGCGATCATTTCGACGTCACCCGCGCGGTCGAGGAGAGTGGCTACTGCGGGGCCAAACGCGACACCCTCGAGCGGCACGACCTCTCCGTCTACGCGATTTCCAACCACTTGGTCGGTCAGGCCGTCTGCGACCGGATCGACGAGCGACACAAGGCGATCCTGCCGCCGCATGTCTGGGGTGACGGCGACCCGGCGGGCGTCAACAAGCGGGCCGCCGAGGAGATGAAGCGGACCGCCCGGGCGGCTCAAAAGCTCGGCGTGTCGGTCGTGAACGGCTTCACCGGCTCCTCGATCTGGCATCTTCTCTATTCGTTCCCGCCCGTGAGCGACGCGATGATCGACGCGGGCTTCGCGGAGTTCGCCGACCGCTGGCACCCGATTCTCGACGTGTTCGCGGAGTGCGGTGTGCGGTTCGCGCTGGAGGTGCATCCCACCGAGATCGCCTTCGACATCTTCACGGCCCAGAGGGCCCTCGAAGCGCTCGGTCGCCGCGAGGAATTCGGCTTCAACTTCGACCCCAGCCACCTCCACTGGCAGGGCGTCAGCTCCGTGGAGTTCATCCGCTCGTTCCACGACCGCATCTATCACGTCCACGTGAAGGATGCGATCGTGACCCTGAACGGCCGCACCGGCATTCTCGGCAGCCACATCAACTTCGGCGATCCCCGCCGGGGCTGGGACTTCCGCTCGCCGGGACGCGGCGGCGTCGATTTCGAGGAGATCATCCGGGCCCTCAACCAGGCCGGCTACGAGGGGCCCTTGTCGGTGGAGTGGGAGGACTGCGGCATGGACCGCGAGCATGGTGCCGCCGAGGCGGCGCGATTCGTCAAGAACCTCGACTTCTCCCCGAGCAACCGGCAGTTCGACTCGGCCTTCGCGGAGTCCTGAGCGGCGGCGTGCCGCGGGAGGGCGTGATGCGTTGTCATGGGCAGTGGCCGTGCGATGGGGGGCTGGCGCGGTCCGTCGTCGTTGCCCGCGACCTCGTCGTCATGGCGTGTGCCGCGACGATGGCGATCCCCTCCATCGGCCGCGCCGATCCCGCCGCGCGTCCGGCGGCCGGCCTCGCGGAACTCGACGAGGCGTTCACCACGGCGGCCGTTTTGCTGGCCAAGACCGCCGAGAGCGGTGGGCACGCCGAGCTGGCGAAGATGATCACGGAGTGGAATCTCCCCGCCGCAGGCGAACGTCAGCTCGTCGTGTCGATCCCGGCCGGGCTGGAGAAGCCGGCGATGGTCGACACCCCGGCCGAGGAGACCGTCTGGAACGATTTCTGCGCAGCCCGCCGTGCCCGGGCCGCCGGCCTCTTCGAGCACGCCGTCGCCGCATCCCGGGCACATGATCGCGCGGCCACCCGAGCCGAACTCTCCGCTCCGGTCGATCCGCGGGCCTCGCCCCTTCCCCAACGATCGTGCGAGGCGATTCGGCTTCTCTCTCTCTGCCTGCGCGACGACCCCCACCATGAACGTGCCCGGGCGGCCGGGGGCTGGGTGAGGCGCGGTGACGACTGGCTTTGGCCCGAGGCCGCGCGGCGGCTCGACAAGGGAGAGGCCTACGACCCGGCCTTCGGCTGGATGCCGAAGGCGAAGCTCGTACGCCACCGGGACGGCGAACGGCTCGATCGTGGCCGCTGGATCACGGCCGCCGAAGACGCGACGACGCCGCGGGACGTCAAGCACGGCCGCGAGTTTCTCTCCGACCACTGGGAGATCGTCTCCGCCGCGAGCCTCGAAGACGCGGCGGCGCTCGCCCTGCGGTTGGAGGAGACGGCCGATGTCTGGCGGCAGGTCTTCGGGGCCTTCGCCTTCGAGCCGAAGGAGCTGGAGAAGCGGCTCGCCGGCAGGGGCCGGGTCGCCCCGCACACGCCCCACTCGGCGATCCTCTGCGCAGACCGTGGACAATACCGGACGGAACTGGAGCCGCTCGAGCCGCTCATCGGCCGGACCAACGGCATCTACTGGACGCCGACCAAGACGATTTGGTTTTTCGTCGATGCGGCCGGCGGCGAGGGTCCCGAGGACGACGTCACGGCCGAGCCCGATCCGATCACGGTCCACCATGAGGCCACGCACCAGCTCTTCGCCGAATCACGGCACGACACCACGAAGGCCCGACAGCTCGCGGGCGAGCGGTGCGGCTTCTGGGTGATCGAGGCGGCGGGCTGCTATCTGGAGACGATTCAGCCGACGCCTTTCGGCTGGACGGTGGGCGGCCGCGACGCGGGCCGGGTGCCCGCCGCGAAGGAGCGGCTCGACGAGGGCTTTTTCATGCCGCTGGCGGAGCTCTGCGGCCTGGGCCGCAGGGAGCTGCAGGCGCACGACCGGCTGCCGCAGCTCTACAGTCAGTTCGCGGGCCTGGCCGACTTCTTCATGAACGGCAGCGGCGGTCGGTACCGCGAGTCGTTCGTGGAGTATCTTGTCCGCGTCTACTCGGGCACGGCCGATCCCGACACGCTCTCCCGTCTCTGCAAGCAGAGCTACGCCGATCTCGACGCCGAATACCGCCGCCATCTCTCGCGGTGAGGTTCTTTTCCGCCGGAACTGCACCAGGCGGAGTCACGCTGTTTCCGCCCCGGGGGTTCCGCGGGTGAGAAGACCGCCGTGTTTGACGGCTGTTTCCCGCCACTTCTACACTTCCCGCGTCCATTCACCGCCCCCAAGGAGCCTGCATGTCCAGCGCCGTGCCCCACGCCATCGACCTCGATCGCCTCGCGATCGACACGATCCGCACCCTCTCGATGGATGCCGTCGAGGCGGCGAAGAGCGGCCATCCCGGCACGCCGATGGCCCTGGCACCCGTGGCGTTCACCATCTGGAAGGATTTCCTCCGCTACGACCCGGCCGATCCCCAGTGGCCCAATCGCGACCGCTTCGTGCTCTCCTGCGGCCACGCGTCGATGCTCCTCTATTCGTTGATTCACCTCGCGGGCATCCGCCGCACGTGCGGCGCGGCGGCCGTGTCACTCGACGAGATCAAGAAGTTCAGCCAGCTCGACAGCGTCTGCGCGGGCCATCCCGAGCACCACATGACCGCCGGCATCGAGACC